>JBKHFA010000158.1:0-8705 GCA_046540615.1 Armatimonadota bacterium
AATACCTCACACACGACCTCGGCCCGCTGCTGGAGGTCCTCGATGACCACGTGACATCCGTCGTCTGCAGGGAGGGACCGTGGTGGCAGACCGAGGCGCCGCTGCGCTCGGACGGGCAGATCGGCCTCTTCCAGACCGCGGCTGGGCGACTCATCAAGATCACCGTGACGCTCAATACCGCCCGGCCCAGCTCGCACAACTACCGCCTTCACGGCACGATGGGCGGCGCGGAGTGGTACCGGCACGAGGGCTTCTGTCGCGTGGCGGACCGCAACCGCGATCACAAGCAGGGCTGGGAGTGCTCTCCGATCGGCACCGCCGCGCCCGAGGATGACGCATCAGTCGGTCACGGGGGCACGGACATCAAGACCGCGTACTACTTCACGAAGGCCATCCTCGAGGACCGCCCGGTTCCGATCGACGTCTACCGCATGTGCGACTACACGATGCCGGGCATCCTCGCGGCGCGCTCGGCGGAACTTGGCGGACAGCCGATCACCGTCCCGAGCATCCGCCCCGCCCCGCGCGGGCTGACCGAATTCTGGAACCACGTCCCGATCCCCGAATCCGAGCCGGAGCGGTGGGAGTACACGCCGCCCGAGCAGACCATCGACTGATCGGCGCGGAACCGCGGCAGAGCCTCGAGCAGGTCATCCGACCGGAACATCAAAATATAACTTGCGCACTTAATATGCACACACGAGGGACACCAATGACTGACGCAGACGATCTGATCGGACGGACCGTTGACATGGCCGGACTCGTGGAGTATCAGGAGGGCTCGGTCGTCAGCCGCACCGTGCTCGAGCGCGAGACAGGGACGATCACCCTCTTCGCATTCAGCGCCGGCCAGGGCCTCAGCGAGCACACGGCGCCCTTCGATGCGCTCGTGCAGGTGATCGACGGCGCCGCCCGAATTACCATCGGCGGAAGCGACCACATCGTCGAGGCCGGCGAGATGCTCATCATGCCCGCCGACATCCCACACGCGCTCCACGCCGACGAGGCATTCAAGATACTGCTGGTGATGATCCGGTCGTGAAGCGCTCAACGGCGGGAATTGGCAATCGGGAACGGCTTGAGCGGCTCCGGCCGTCAGGCGTTCTGCGCACGACGACAACGTCCAACGACCGGGCCGGCGTCGGGCGTGATAGACGGCATTCCGCCCTCTCCGGCCCCTCCAGACGACGCACGGATGACGCCCGGCTTTGCTGTTGCCGCCGCCCGAAAGGAGACAATACATGCTCGAACCAGCCTGGATCTCACGCCCCGATGAAGTGAACGCGAAGGTCGAGGCGTGGACGGAGGCCCATCCTGATATCTTTCGCGCCGAGAGCAGACAGCAGTTCGCCGGCTATCCGGTCTGGGCGCTGACGGTCACCGACCGTTCGGTCGATGACGCGGGCAAGCATGTGGCGATCTTCTTCAAGCCCCACGCGCATGAGCCCGCGCCGATCGCCGCTCAGATGAACGTGATCAACCAGCTCCTGACCGGCGAGACGCTCGACGGTCGGGCGACCGAACTCGACCGCGAGCGCATCCTGGGGGAGTGCCTGCTGGTCTTCATGCCCGACGCAAACCCGGAGGGCACCGCCCGGGCGCCGGTCGAGGCGTGGGATGGGTCGGAGTACACGAATGACGAGTTTTGGGCGTGGATGCGCGGGCCCGACCCGGAGACGGGTGAGATGTGGAAGCGCGTGGATATCTACGACGACCGCGAGGAGGACGTGCTGCCGACTCGCCACGGGATCGTCTACGAGCAGATCGACGAGCACCGCTTCGTCGAGCCGAACCGCCACCACGAGTCGACGCTCTTCAAGTGGCTCTTCGACCTGCTGGAGCGCCACGATCCGGAGCAGATACTCTCGCTGCATCAGACTGAGTTCGTCAATTCGCCGCACAACGCGATGATCATCCTGCCCTGCCTGTGGGACGATCTGCCGGAGAGAATCCGGGCGTACTCACGCGAGTGGGCGGAGGAGATCGTGAGCGCGTGGGGCGAGGTGGAGGGCGGGAACCCGATCACGGAGATCAAGCCACTGAGCTACTCGGGAGAGCAGCGGCGGTACTTCGTGGAGCGCTGGGGCGATCTCTACGACAGCTATCACATCATCACGTCGGAGATTCAGAACAACAGCCCGCGCACGCCGCCGGCGCTGCAGCAGCGCCTGAACGAGGTGGCGATCGAGGTCAGCATCGCGCGCCTGCTCCACTGATGCGGCAGGCCCTGCCGCCAATTGCCGAGGCCCGCGCTTCCGCCGCGCGGGCCTCTCCACGTCCGGGGCGCTATCCCGAATCTCAGTATATGTCGAACTCGTCCCGCGGGGTGCCGCAGATCGGGCAGTTCTCGGGAGCCTCATTGCGCACGGTCCGGCCGCACACGCTGCACACAAAGATCGGCGCATCCTCGATGTCCTCGTCCGAATTCACCGCCGATTTCGCCTCATCGTAAAGCGGCAGGTGGCTCTTCTCAGCTTCGAGCGCAATACACTCCTTGCCTTCGTCTTCCGCGGGATTCGGGTTTCCCCGCTCCGAGCAGGTTGGACACGTCTCCGCGATCTCCCGGTCGTCGCGTTCATACGCCTCCTGCAGATTCTGCTCGGTCGAGCCCACCTCTCCGAGCAGCCTCAGGTGATAGAGAGCATGTCGCTTCTGCGAAGCGGCGATGGCGCGGAACAGTCGCGCCACATTCGGATAATCCTCCCGTTCAGCCTGCCGCGCGAACGCGAGATACTTCATATGCGCCCGACACTCGCCCTCGAACGCCGTCTCCACATTCTCTCGCGTCATCGACTCCATCGGATTAATCCTCCTGAAAGGTTGGTCGCTGTTGCAGAGCGCCTCCCGCATCTCAAACCTTCGACGCTCGTTCGCAACACTCCTGTCCGGGTTCGGCGCCGCCTCTCCAGGAGGAGGCAGCATCCCCACCGCCCGTGAGGAACTCTTTCCCACATGAAAGCCGAGGAGGTCTCGCCGATGCGTACCTTGATGATCGCCCTGATCGTCGACACCCCGAGTCACAGGATGGACAGCCCGCCGGGAATATACCCTGACGCGCCATGACCCGGGGGAGCGGGTCGATCGCATCGTCAGTGACGTCGCCTCCTCCTTCCAGGACTGGAGCCACGCCGAGCGCGACTACGCCCGCGCCCGCCAGCGTCTTGCGGAGATGATCGTCGGGCGATCACTACGCCCCCAACCTTTATTGCGCGTGGAGGAACGTCGGCAACAGCAGCGAAGGACACTCATAACCATGAGCACGATCGGGTGGCCGATTCATCGCGAAGGCCCATCCGAACTGGAGGGATCGATGTGCACAAGCTCACACGCCGTCTGACCAGCCTCGTGGCAGTAGCCGTGATGGCGATGCTCGTATCAGCGTCGACGGTTTCGGCGCAACGCTACGACCTTCTCTTTGAAGAAAGCGTCCAGCACACCAGTTACAACACTCCGAACCTTCAATGCGCCGAGCCATGGACTGAGGAGAGCATCCTCGTGTGGGGCGACGTCCGCACGTGGGAACTCGACAACTGGACCTTCGCCACGGGCGCCCGCACGAGTGTCGGTGAGGAGATGGACGCCGAACTGACATTCTTCCACATGGACACCAGCGGCGATGATCAGATTGACGGCGCGGTCCGTGATTCGGAGATGACACTGCTGGGGCTGAACTTCAAGTGGCTCGCGCGCCGAACCGACCGGATGACGATCTCGGTCATCCCGGGCGCCGAGTTCCCTCTCGGCGACATAAAGGGTACCAACACCGCGACTTCGGGGACCGCAAGGTCCGATGACCTGATCCCGGTACTCGCGGTGCCGTTCGATTTCTCCGCACAGGAGAACACAATCTTCCGCCTCGTGCCGCGCTACGTCGGCTTTGACGAGCGGCCGCAACTGGCCGATGGCGGCACGGTCCCGGGCTTCGGCGACGTACTCGCCATCGGGGTGGGGGTGCTGCACGACTTTGGTGAGTACTCAGTCGTGGCAGACGGAGCATTTCTCGCAGATGGCGACAACAGCATCAATGACGCCGACAATACCTTGACCGACGAGTTCATCTGGTCGGTCGGCGGGACATGGCACCCGAGGGCAAAGGACATGCGACTGGACGTGTTCGCGACCAACGCGGCCGGCCCCACCGCCGCGAGTTCGATCATCGCCGCGCCTGACTCCTCGATCGGCCTGGGCGTCCGCGTGAGCAGCGAGTTCTGACGCTCCCGGCTGAGCAGCGCGCCTTTGGGCGCCCGCCGACACCTCGGCGGGCGCTGCATTGTACTCACCACCCGCCGGGGCAGGTCTCACCACGAAGTCGCGGAAACGACGTCACACAGGAGGGGTCGCGCATGGATCGCAAACAGGAGATCATCGAACGCTGGGGCGACTGGCTGCCGCCTGATCCGCATCGGCAGTGGGTGCTCGACCAGGTCAGCAAGGGCCGCGCGAGCATCGTCCAGCCTGACGACGACGCGCCACCGCTTCTGCTCTACGAGGACGGCGGATCGATGGTCCTGCCGACGGTGCGCTGGGCGGGCGAGGGCCGGCCCTGGTCGGCGGGAGAGCCTGAGGTTGAGGGCGCGGCGGAGCGTCGCAACACGAAGTACTACGATGTCTGCTCGTCGGTCGATGAGTTCAAGGAGCACGTGGCCGGGGGGCCGGGCAAGCTGGCCGAGGAGCGCGAGAACATCGACCGCCTCTTCGACGACATCCGGCACATGATCGGGCGCATGTACCGCCGCCAGCGCGAGTACACCGACTTCGCGGACCGCCTGCGCGATATCATCGAGGAGCTTGAGGCGGTGGAGATCGTGGACCGCGCGCCCTCTGACGAGGGCCTTGAGGAGATCGAGCGGCTGCTGGATTCGGACGCGCCCGCGGACTCGAAGCGCCTGAACGAACTCGCCGAGCAGGTCCGCGACGTGGCCTCGCGGCAGGAACAGCGGCTCCGCGAGCACAGGGCCGCCGCGCTGGCGGTGCTGGAAGCCTACCGCGATGTGAAGGGCCCGAGGGACTGGAGCGAGGATGAGGGCGGGGAGTGACGAGAGCAACAGCAGTTGCCGCCCGCGCTTGGGGGGCCGTTGCCGTCGGGGGGGCCGGCCCGAAGGGCTGCGTCGGAGCGGGTGTTGTTTACCCGCGATGACGCAGTCGCCTGACCGGCCCGTCGTTGCGTCGCTCTCTCGGTCTCATGGCAGATTCAGGCAGGAACGTCGGCTGAAGGTTCAGCCACGCGTCTCATTGAAGCTGTGAGAACGACGTCATATCCGGAGGTCCATCATGACCCGACCACTCGCCGTCATGGTCGCACTGGCTGCCTGTCTGACCGTCGCCTTCGCCCAGCCTTTCCGGCGACGTGGAGCACCCGTGGTACTATCGCAACTACATCGACGCGTACGGGCCCTTCACCTACGCCTACTACGACGTACTGGCGGAGCAGTGGCGCGGGCGGCACGCCGCGACGCTGGACCGCACGAAGACGATCGTCGAGTTCGCGCGCGCCAATCCGCGCGACGGCGAGACGGTGCCGGTCTGGCTCGGGATCGAGGGCATTCAGAAGGGCTCGCACGCGACGCTGTGCTGGGCCACCACGCCCGAGCAGATGGAGGTCGAGATCATCGGCGGCCTGCTGCAGGGTGTTGAGGGGATCTACGTCTACACCGCCCGCGGGATGGACGGGCACTTCTACACCGCGATGGCGCGGGCTGTCCGTCGCGCGGCGCTGCTCGAAAACGTCGTCGATGAGCCGATCGAGGGGCGTTCGACCCTCGTGGACGCGCACGGGAACATGCCGCCGGAATACGTGGCCCAGATCGCGCGCCATTGGCTCTTCGCGGACGGTGATCGCCTGCTGCTGGTGCTGGCGGGGCTGGACTTCACGCGCGACTTCGATGTGACGTGGAGCCTCCGCGGCATCGAAGCCGGGACCTACCGCATCAGCGACCCGATCACGGGCGAGGCGCTCGGTGACGGGACCTTCACGGCGAAGGAGTTGGCGGGCGGGATCGAGCTTACGCTCGGCCCCGGCGATCTGGGAACCTACGTGGTCGAGAAGCAGTAGAGCCGTCGCCCAGCCGTATGGAGGGGAGTGGCTTCAGCCGCTCCCACTATCCGTCCAGAACGACCGGGCGCCGCTGAAGCGCCGCCCCTCCAGAACGGCCAACAACGTCGCCCGAGAAGGTTCCGCAGCACCGCGTGCGGAATCACGCAGTATCTGACGCAACTACGTGAAGAGGGAGATGGACGAGATGGCTGTGCAACTTGGCTTTGTCGGAACCGGCGGGATCGCCAACCGCCACCTTGGCTGCGCGCACAAGAGCGATGACATGGAGATCGTGGCGACCTGCGACGTCGTCATGGAACGCGCGCAGGAGGCCGCGGAGAAGTACGATGCCGCCGGAGGGGCGTACGACGACGCCGTGGCGATGATGGACGCGGAGGACCTCGACGCGATCGTGATCTGCACTCCGCCCTTCGCCCACGGGGACATCGAGGAGGCCGCGTGCGACCGCGGGATCCACTTCTTCGTCGAAAAGCCCGTGGCGATCAGCATGGAGATGGCCGGGCGCGTGCTCGACGCCGTCCGGGAGTCGGGTGTCATCACCCAGGTCGGCTACATGTTCCGCAAGTCCGCCCCAATCATCGCCGCGCAGGAGATGCTCTCCGAGCGCGCCGTCGCCATGGTGCAGGCGCACTACTACATGCCGGGCCTGCCCAACAAGGGCTGGTGGACGAAGATGGAGCTTGGCGGCGGGCAGCTTGTCGAGCAGGCCACGCATATGCTCGACCTCGGCCGCTTCCTTGCCGGCGATGTGAAGAGCGTCATCGGCAAGACCTCGACCGTCCACGACTGGACGCCGCCGGCGGGCTACGAGGAGCCGGAGAAAGGTCTCGTCGCACACAAGGAAGGCTTCGAGATCCCGGATACCACCGCGCTGATCCTCGAGTACGAATCCGGCGCGATGGGCACGCTCTCATGCTCACTGGTGCCGCAGGTCGCGTGGGACAACGGCTTCAAGGTCGTGGCCGAGGGCGCGATGGTCACCATCGACGGCCCGAACGCGACGTGGACCACGGACGCGGGCGAGACCTCCGAGCAGGCGCCGGATGACTGGCACGACGCGGTGCTGGTCGAGTTCACCGACGCGGTCGCTGGCAGGGGCGAGACGACCATCCCCTACGAGGAGGGCGTCAGGTCGCTCGCGATCTCGCTGGCGGGCTACGAGTCGGTCGAGCGCGGAAACGCGCCGGTCGAACTCGCCGAGATCATGCCGGAGGGCATCTGAGCGCGCGGACCACGCTGAATCACCGAGGGCGCGGCCATCGATGGCCGCGCCCTTTTCGGTATGTGCAGGATATCCCGCCGGGGAACGCATGGATGAGGCCGCACCGGTTCAGTACTCGCCGCCGTCATCCGCCTCTCGCTCGTGCTCCTCGACTTCCTGCTCATACTCCTGCTCCACGTCCTCGGCAGTCTCTTCGACGGCCTCACCCGCCTGCTCGACATCCTCCTCCAGCTCGTCGCCGATCTCCTCGGCTTCATCGGACGCCTCATCGACGGCCTCTTCGGCAGGCTCCTGGTAATCCTCGAGCGCAGGCTCGGCTGCTTCCTCCTCAGTCGGCGGGCAGCCGGTGAAGCTCACCACCACGGCGAGCGCTGCGACAATCGCGATTCCGATCATCAACGTCTTCGTTGCTTTCATCGCATCATGCCTCCCTGACACATCCTATGTGTTTCAGAGAGTTCTTCACCGATAGCCCTCAAATCTCCCTTGAGGATTTGTCCTGATATCTACGCGTAGAAACCAACTACTCGGCGACCGCAAGCTCGAACGCCTGCTCCGCCCGGCCGTCGAACTGAGTGCTCACCGCGATCGTCACGTCGAACCGTCCCGCCTCCTGCGGCGCGCCGGTCAGTGCACCCGTCTCCTCGTCGATGGACAGCCACTCCGGCCCCTCAGCAAGCTCCCACGTAAGCTCCTCGGTGTACCAGAACTTGTACGTGTACCCGCTGTCCTCGGGATTCTCGCGGCGGGCGTGCACATCGCCCAGTGAGCGCGTGCTCTGCGCCGCGTAGCGGTAATCCTCGCCGACGCGCGCCTCGGTCACCGGCGCCGTCACGATCAGCGGATGCGGGGCCTCGGCGAAGTCGGAGTTCCCGCTCTCAGTCCCGTCTGCGTCGATGGCCACCACGCGGTAGTACACGCGATTCGTGTTCTCGCCCTCGGCATCTGCCCCGATGACCACCATCGACGTGCCCTCGGTCTCCCCCACCAGGTTCCCCGGGACCTCGCCGCGCTTCCACGAATTGTGCGGCTCGCGGTTGGAGGTGAAGCCCTTCTCATCGGAGCCGAAGACGGCGTAGCGGACCGGTGCGGCCCCCTCGCGAGGGTTGGGCTCCCAGCGCAGCGTCCCGATGTTCCCGTCCATCTCCAGCGTGACATTCACCGGGACCCGCGGGCCCCGCCAGGTGAATGTCCGCGGCTCTCTCCAGTCGCCCCACGCCTGGTAGCCGTCCTGCGCGCGCAGCCGCCAGTAGTACGTGACGCCCGGCGAGTAGATGCCGGTGAAGGGCACCTCCCAGGTGGTCGTCGGGATGATCACGTCGAGGCTCGTTCGGTAGGGCCACGCGAAGTCCGGGCGGCGCGAGACCTGCAGATGATACTTCCGCGCGCCCTCCACCGGCTCCCACTCGTACGTCAGGATCGAATCGG
>JBKHFA010000159.1:0-8678 GCA_046540615.1 Armatimonadota bacterium
TCTCCTCGGCAAGCTCCTTGATCTTCAGCCCGTCCTCGACATCGATCACGAAGGGTTTGTCGATGTACGTCGGAATGCCGGCCTCGATGAACGGGCGGGCCCGCTCGAGGTGCTTGTACCCGCTCTGCGACTCGACGCAGACCACGTCAACCATGTCAACGAGTTCCTCGACGCTGTCCACCTTCTCGACGCCCCAGCTTGTGAGCTTTTCCTCGTACTCGGCCATGCGCTCGGGATCGGTGATGTCGCTCTCGCCCTGGACGCCGGCGACAACGCGGTAGTCGCTGTCGATCCACTGCTCCTCGTCAACGTCCTCAATGTGGTTGAGGCGCATCGTGAACTGCACAACGTGCGATGTGTCCCAGTCAACAATACCAACGCGCTTCATCAGTAGCCTCCCACGACTTCTGTGGCTTTGCGTACGTGCTGTGATTCGCCGGCTCACACCGGCGTTGCATGATAATTCGCCGTGTGGACAGATGTTCCTTCATGGACGGCGAACGGGCGGGGGGCCGTGCCACGTGACGGCAACGGCGCGCGCACAGGAGTGTGCGCGCCACGAGGAGTTATTCGGCCGGCCCCTCCCTCACCCCGAACACATGCTCCGGCGTCAGCGACACCACCGGCGGCAGCGGCGCGGGCAGGGTCAGGAAGTTGTCCTCGAGGATCTGCTCGTCAGGGCGCGCGATCTCCAGCGACCACGTCTCCGCCGCCTCCGCATCCGGCTCAAGCGTCACCGGCGCCTCGAAATCCTCCGCGCCACTCTGCGCGGTGCCGCAAAGCTCCCCCTGTGGCGTGTACACGTTGATCTTCACCCGCTCCCGCCCGCTGGAGCCCTCGCCCAGCACCGTGAACTCCTCCACGCCCTCGGGCGCCGCGAAGTGCAGCCGCTCGGCCGCGCCGATGATGTGCAGCCTCGCGCCGGCGTAAAGCCCGACCGGGGCGTTTGTGCGCGTCACCGCGTACTTCGATCCGGAAGCGCTGATTAGCACGTAGTGGATGCCGTCGCGATCGGGCGTAAAGGTGATCTGCGTCGCCTCTCCGGTCTCGCCCTCGCCACTCGCGACCCTGTCGCCGTCCGTCGTGGTGACCTCCCACTTGATCGCATCGGCGCCCTGGCCCACCTGGCCGAAATCCACGTCGATGGCCGCGGGTCTGCCTGCCTGCCCGGCCACGAGCAGCAGGTTCGATCCGCGCAGCCACACGGTCGGGTATTCGACCGTCTCGCCGGTCACCGCAGGCGGGTCCAGCGCTTCGACTCGCCGTCGCAACTCCGGCTTCGCCAGCGGATGATAGACGATCGGCTCGATGCCGATCTGCAGGTCGGTCTCATGCGCCGGATCGGCCGCGAGGCGGTCGAGTTCGGTGTTCGCCCGCTCGATCGCGTTCCAGTACTCCTCGGGTGTGCCCGCGGCGAGGTAGTAGTCGCCGCTGTGCTCCTCCACCGGGTTCCAGAGCGTAAATGTGGTGAAGAGCCAGTAGCCGTCAGACTTCGTGCTGGCGTGGTAGAGATTCGCGGCGAGGTTCTTCGCCGAGTACCGCCGCAGCAGCATGCCGGCGCAGTAGCGCGCGTTTACGCCCATCTGCTCGTAATGCTCGCGCCAGTCATCGGGCACGCGATTGGGCCCGCCGCCGCCGTAGGTGTCGGTCGCCCACAGGATGATCGGCAGCCGCTCCGTCGAGAATGCGCGCGCCACGCCCACCAGCGACCAGTTATGCGGGGTCGGGTAGAAGCCCAGCAGAAGGTTCGGATTGACCGCGTGGACCTGCTCGCGCACCTCCACCGCGTACTCCTCCACGCGGTCCTGGAGATACTGAGTTTGCGCATCGGCGAGGTCCTGCTGCTCCAGCCACGGTTTGCGTTCGCCTGGATCAAGCTCCGGAAGCTCGACTCCGGCGTGCTCGGCGAACTCCGACATGCAGTAGTCGCAGTAGCACGCGTTGGTGTAGTACCGCTGGCCGGTGACTGTGGCATAAAGCTCGAAGTCGATCCACAGTCCGTCCACCTGAAGCTCCGGGTCATTCGCAAGCTCCGCCCGCTCGAGCATCTCCGGCAGCAGGTGCTCCTGCCAGAATCGCTCCTCCAGCGGGCAGGCGTAGCGCTCGACACTGCCGTCGGAGAGCACCGCCTGCCGGAACCCCTCATTCTCGGCGTTCACGTTGAAGTTCAGCGCGAGGAACACGTGCATGCCGTCATGCTGCTTCGCCTCGCGAAGGTAGGGCGTCGCCCGCTCGATGTCGGCTTTGAGGATCATGGAGTTCATACCGACGTCCACGAGCTGCTGGACCTTCTCGTCGGCGGGCGGCCGGGCATAGAAGTACGCGGTGCGCAGCTTTTCCTGGTCGAGCCACGCGAGCGGATTATTCTCCGTCTGTGCGATTGCGAGTGTTGGGAGGAGGATTACTGTGCTCAGAAGGGCAATAACAAATGTACGCATCAAAACGCGCTCCTCGGATGATTTGGGTTCGACGTGCGAGGGATATTTCGCGTCATCTCGTATGAAAACCTGCCGACAGGCGGAAAGTGGATGGTGACAGCCATGCGCTCAACAGCCGCACTCACGACAGTACTCGCGCTCATCTGCGCCCTCGCGGGGGCCCAGGACGAACATCCGGGCTGGGAGCCGCGGCCGGGCGATCTCGATCCGGCGCAGAATATTGCGCTGGGCAAAACCGTGAGCTACGCGCCCGCGCCGAACTACCGCCTGACTTCGGCGGAGGACACCGATCCGGTTGATCTGACGGACGGGGTTCTGTCAGATCATCCGCGCGGCCATCTGTGGTTTCAGAGCAAATGCGTGGGGTGGAACTACGGAGGGCGCGCGAATCTCTCGCTGGACCTTGGGGAGGTCGAGCCGATCCGGGAGATCGCGATCCGCATCCAGGGCGGCGCCCCACAGGGTGGGATCGCCACGCCCGTGTGGATGGCCCCGGTGGTCAGCGATGATGGTGAAACGTGGCGACGGGTGGGGGAATACTCGACCTTCAGGCGCGGCGACAATCAGCGCTTTGACGTGCCGCGCAACGAGGGCGAGGCGTGGGTGCATCGCTTCCGCTTCGATGATTTGCAGACGCGCGGGCGCTACGTCGGCCTCAGCCTCTACGGCGCGGGCCTGACGGTCGCTGACGAGATGTACGTCTTCCGAGGCGAGCACGATCCGGCCGCGTGTGACATGGAGGCGCTGCCGGTGATGGACTTTTCGGTCGAGCGGCCGCAGATGTACCTGCACAAACCCTACCTGGCCTTCACCACGAATGTGAATACTCCGAACCCGGTGGGCGTCATCGCACCACCGGAGTTTGAGGGCGAGGATGTCGTGGTGACGCTGGAGCTGCCGCCCGGTGTTGAGATGATCGACGGCGGCGGATTCGGTCGAGGGACCGATGATGAGCCTGCCGAGCCGATGTCTGAGATTCCCGGACAGGCCATCGACGACGGGTGGACGCGCTACGAGTGGGCCGCGAGGGCCTCGGGCGCCACGAAGACGTGGGGGCGGCTGTTCATCACCGGCGACTGGGAGGATGGCCGGGAGGGCGAGATGCGCTACCGCCTCTCCTACGCCGATGGCGCCGAGGCGCCGATCGCGGCGCTGCCGCTGAGGGCGATCGAGGTGCCGGAGACGCCGCAGCCTGACGAACTCGTCGTCGGCCTGAGTTGGTACTCCCTCGGGGCGATGATGTCGTGGCCCGACAGCATCGACGCCTTCCGCCATCTGGGATTCAACACCGCGACGAACTTCGTGCACTGGATTCGCGACCGCGACGATCCCGACAACCTTGAGCAGTGGGATTTCTGGGAGGAGGTCCGCGACGCGGGCTTCAAGGGACTCATGATCGACTCGACGTTCCATCGCATTCCGAATGAGTCGGAGACGCGCTGCCAGCTTCCGGACGGGGAGTTCGGGAGCCGCCTGTGTCCGAGCTACCGCGGGGAGTATTACCAGGCTGAGCTTGATCGCGTCGCCGGGCAGGCCGCGATGGCACGGCCCGACTACCTCTTCGCGGATGTCGAACTGTGGAGTTGGCGCGGACCGGTGGATGCCGAGGAGTGCGCGCGCTGCCAGGCGGACTTCGCCGAGAGCGGCTTCGAGACGCTCGAGGAGTGGCAGCTTGAGAAGGGCTACGAGATGTGGACCGACGCGGTGGAGGCAGTCCGGGCGGCGGTCGCCGAGGTCGATGGCCCGGAGGTCGAGATCGGAGTCTACGACTGGACGCCCGAGCGCGACTACCAGTTCACCTGGCCCTTCGATCGCCTCTATCCGGACTATCTGCAGTCCGCGCAACCCTCAACGTACACGCCGCTCTACTGGTATCACATCGCGCTGGTGGGCGACGAGGCCCGCGGCTCGCGCGAACTGCTTCCTCGGCCGGATGTACTGCCGTGGATCAGCCCCGGTGACGCCGGGACCTACGACGGCGAGCGCTTGCGCTATGCGCTGCTGGAGTGCTTCTGCAACGGCGCGCGGGGGATGAACTTCTGGTCCGGGCGCGTGTGGGACGCCGAGAATCTCGCGGCGTACTCGCGTACGATCCGCAACCTTCAGCCGGTCGAGGGTCTGCTGCTGGCCGGCGAACTGCTTGAGGGAGCAGAGGTCCGGGGCGAGGGGCGGATCAGCGGCGTGACCGCCGACGGTGAGATGGTGATCCTCGTGGCCGACTACTATCAGGGCGCCGGCGGCGAGGTGACGGTGACACTGCCGGTCGAGGGCGCGATGACCGCGATCGACCTTGACAGCGGCGAGGAACTGCCCGTGAGCGCGGCCGGCGAGCTGACGGTCCCACTTGACAGCGACGTCCGCGCGCGGCTGTTCCACGTGCGGTGAGACGCGCGCGTGTCATCCAGCCAGGCGACCGGAACATTTATGCTTGCGTTCCGACGATAAAATGAATACTATGTGTCCGCGGGGTTGCGGTCAGCGGGGAGATGTTCGTACCGTACCTGTGTTTCAGGGGATAGGGGAGTGCGCCGCGTGGTCAACGCCTTGACCATCGATGTTGAGGAATACTTTTGCTACGCCTACCCCGGTGACGTGCTGCCGTGCGAACGGTGGGGGGAGTTGGAAAGTCGCGTCGTTCCGCATACGCTCGAGACCCTGCGGATCCTCGAGTTGAACGACATTCGCGCCACATTCTTCGTGCTGGGCTGGGTGGCCGAGCGCGAGCCCTACCTGCTCCGCGAGATCCGCGCGCGGGGCCACGAGATCGGAAGCCACGGCTACTTCCACGAGTTGGTCTTCAAGCAGTCTCTCGGGAGTTTCCGCGACGATGTGAGGCGATCGATCGACGTGATCGCCGATGTGACCGGCGAGATGCCGACCGGCTACCGCGCCCCGTCGTTTTCGATCAACGACAGTTGCCTGTGGGCGCTTGACGTTATTGCGGACCTGGGCTTTACCTATGACGCGAGCATCTTCCCGGTGCGGATGCGGCACTACGGGGCGAGCGGCGTGCTCAGGGCGCCTCACCGGATGAAGAACGGCCTCTGGGAGTTCCCCGCGGCAACGATGGAGGTCGGGGGGCGTGACCTGCCGTTCGGCGGCGGAGGGTACTTCCGGCTCTATCCGTTCGTGGTGACTCGCTGGGCTACACAGCGGCTGAACTCCGCCGGTCGCCCCGCGATGATCTATCTGCATCCGTGGGAACTGGACCCGAACCCGCCGATGAAGCCGAACAGTCGCCTCCACCGCTTCCAGCACACGGTGAATCTTGCCAAGACGCGGTCGCGCCTGCTGCACCTGTGCTCCGAGTTCGATTTCGCGCCCATGGGCGAGGTGCTGGCGCACGTGAAGGGTGAGGAGGCGGCGACGGTCGAGGTCATTGCCGCTGAGTAGGGTCCCCTCAGAAGATGTAGACCGGTGTCCCCACATCGACCATGCCGTAGAGGACCTGCGCGTCCGCCCGGTGCTGCCTGACGCAGCCATGCGAGGCCCCGCGGCCGAGAAACTGGTAGTAGGGCGGGCTGGTCGCATGGATCCCGTGGCTCCCCGAGGCGGTGATCTGCAGCCAGAACGGCATTGCAGTCTGATACCGCCTGCTCCAGGCGTTCCACTGCTTCCCGAACACCCTTCCCATCGCCCCGCGCCTGGAATCGTGACTGCCGGGCTTCATCGTCGGCGTCCAGTACCCCGGCGCGGCGGTGGAGACGATGTGCATTCGCTTGATCCGCCCGCCCTCGTAGTAGTAAAGGCGCTGTCGCTTCTTCACGATGCCGATGGCGTGATCGGGAAGGCCTTCAAGTTCCGCCGGGCGAAAACGCACGCCGATTTCATCGAAGGCAATCAGCTCGTCGTCACGCCCGTAGGCGGCGATGCGCAGGCGGAAGCCATCGCTGTCCATCCACGGAACGGTCCACGGGACCTCGCCGAAGTTGGGGATCATCTGGTCGAAGAGGACGTGGCCGACCGACCCGCGCGACTTTCCGCCGAGCTTGCAGCGGTCGTAGGAGTAGTAGAGGCGCACCGTCTCGATCGGGCCGCCGCTGTCCCAGCGAATGTGGACCCTGCTACCCTCAAGCACCTCGCCATCGTCGGCGGGGGACGTGATGCGTACAAAGAACGCCTCGTGGGTCGGTGGCGCGGTTGCCGGCTGAATGAGGCCGACGTCGGGCGGTTCCGGCTGAAAGGGAACCGCGAGTGTCGCCGAAGCGGTGTCAGCCTGCGCAATGACGGGGCAGATTGCTGCAATAAGTGCGGCGAGTAGCGTCAGCGTCACCATCGACCACCAGCCTCGATGCGCCCGGCACTGCGGCCGGAGGCAGTAGAATTCGCACTGCATCCATCGGCCCGCGGGGCTCTGCTGTAAACTTGTTCGCCGCGCTGAAGATTAGTCCTGCATGCGACAGAAACAGGGGCCGCGTCCGGAGAGGGCGCGGCCCCTGAGTAACTGTGCAGCATGTGCGGACGGGGGCTCCGCACCACGACAACGGCGCGTCAGCTCGCCGCCATCTCCTCGCGGGTCTGGTCGATCGCCTCGCGGAATTTCCGCGCGGTGTCGGTGACCACGTCGAAGCGGCCCTCGGCGACGGCCTGCTTGTCCACAAGGGCGCTTCCGGCGCACAGTGCGACCGCGCCGGCCCGGAGGAATTCGGGCGTGGTGTTGATGTTCACGCCGCCGGTGGGGACGAGGCGGATCTGCGGCAGCGGCCCAAGGATCGCCTTGAAGTAACTCGGGCCACCGACGGAGGCGGGGAAGACCTTGACCATGTCCGCGCCCCAGTCCCACGCCTGCTTGATCTCGGTGGGCGTGAACGCGCCGGGCAGGACGGGCTTGTCGTAGCGGTGCGCCATCTCGATCATGTCGCGGTCGAGGCAGGGGCCCACGACGAATTCGGCTCCCGAAAGGATCGCCATGCGGCAGGTCTCGGCATCGAGCACCGAGCCTACGCCGATGAGGACGTCATCGCCGTATTTGTTCGCGACCTCCTCGATGACCTCAAGGGCGTTGGGGGTGGTCATCGTAACCTCGATGACATCCACGCCGCCCTCTTTGATCGCGTCGGCGACCTGCATGAGGTGATCGCTGCTCTTCGCGCGGATAACCGCGGCCATCCCGCAGTCGGTGATCCAGTTGATTGTCTCAAGTCGTGTCGGCATTGTCAGTCACTCTCCCTGTGTCCTCTGAAAGAACTGCCACGTGACACGGACGCGGGGCCCGTGGTCGTCAGCACCTTTGTGCGACAGATATTCGCCGCCCGCCGCAGATGACCTCGCATCATGTGTCGATCAGTTCAAGGAAATTCCCGCCCGCCATCGCGCCGATCTCCTCGTCATGCAGATCCATCGCGCAGAGTTGGTCCAGGCAGTCTGCGGGGTCGTTGAACGGGTAGCCGGAGGCGAAGAGTATGCGTCTGAAGCCGAGGCGCTTGACGATTGACTCGTGGATTTCGCCGCCCGAGGTGTCGAAGCATATGTGAGCGTGGCCGGCGAGCGCGTTGACGACCGCCGCTGAGCCGCCGTTCATCGCGCCCATCTTCGGGATCACGAAGCGCACGCCCGGGAATCGCTCGATCAGAGCGAGCGTGACCGGGAAGTGCTCGATGAGCCAGACGGGCATGTCGCGCTCGTGGGCGGCATCGATGACGGCGGCGAGGTCGTCACGACCGACGGCTTCCTCGAGACGCTCCGAGTCCCAGTGGGCGGACGTGGTTGCGCCGCCGAAGTCGAGCGATGGGGACAGGAAGCTGCGGATGTGGACGGCCGAGTAGCGGTCGAAGTCGGCGGGGACCTCCGCCGGCCCTCTGCGGTAGCCCTCGAAGGGGAGGCCGCCGACGTAATATGCGGCCCACGGGCCGTCCTCGGCCGCAACATCGCGCGGCAGGGTCATGTCATGCTCAGGTTGCGTAGTCTCCGGGTGCATCGACAGCAGGGCGCTGTCGATGCCGGCCTTGCGCAGCAGAGTCTGGACCTTCGGCCATGGGGCGGTCGCGCGGCTTACGTGCACTCGAGCGTCGATGATTGGCGTGGCCATGTTAGAGCGCTCCTCCACCTCGAAGTCTCTGTCCACGTCAAGAATAGCGCATTGAGCGAGGAGTGGCAAGAGGTTTGGGATGCGAGGGTCTGACCGTTGAACGACTCTCCGGGCGAGGGCGCCCGGAGTCCGAGCTCATTGCCTTGCGACAATGTGGAAATCGTGCGAGTGCGGTTTGCCGCAGGAGGGGCCGCCTGAGGCCTCCTCGTTCC
>JBKHFA010000160.1:0-8628 GCA_046540615.1 Armatimonadota bacterium
CCGCAGGCTCGGGCGCGAGCACCGCCGCCAGCGCCAGCCGCTGCTTCTGCCCGCCGGAAAGCGTTGCCGGATCGCGGCCTCGCAGGTCGCTCAGGCCGACAAGCTTGAGCGCCTCGGCTACTCGCCGGCGCATGACGTCGCGCGCAAAGCCCGCCGCTTCGAGGCCGAACGCCACCTCGCGCTCGACGTCGCTGGCGAGCAGTTGCGCCTCGAAGTTCTGAAAGAGCGCGCCGACGGTTCGCGCGATCTCGAAGACCGGGCGGCCGCTGATGACCTCCCCGCCCACGCGCACCTCGCCGGCAAATGTGCCGGGCTGGAGCTTCGGGATCACGCCGTTGAGGCAGAGGCAGAGGGTGGACTTGCCTGCGCCGGTGCGCCCCATCAGATACGCAAGCTCCCCGGCTTTCAGGTCGAGATCGATGCCCTGCAGTGCGGGTCGCGAAGCGTCGCCGCCGTTTCCTCCCCCCTCTCCCGCTCTCGCCGCGTCGTTTGCGGCGACAGGGGGAGGGGGGATTGAGGGGGGAGGGGCGCCGTTGCCGTGCGCCCGCCCCCGGTACGCGAACGTCACCCCCCTCACACTGACCGGCAGGCCCCGCTCACTCACGCCTCATCACGCTCGAAGGGCGGCTCGATCGTCCTGTCCGACGCCCGGCCTGTCAGCCGCGACATCAGGACGCTGCCGATGAAGATCACCGCCATTGCGATTCCCGCCGCCAGCACCTGCGGGTCGGTGATGCCCGTGCCCTCGGAGATTGCGAAGCCCTCGACCACCTGGCCGGCTACATTCGCGGAGATCGCGACGATGAGCCCGAGTCCCGCGCCGACCGCCGCGAGGATCATGCCCGTCCAGCCGATGCGGCTGGAGGTGTACTCGCCGGGGTCGAGGATGTCGGTGTAAAGCAGGCCGAAAGAGTGCGCCAGCGGGTAGAGGATCGGCAAAAGGATCGCCGCGACGATCGTGCCGATGACCGCATTATTGAGCGTGATTGCGAGGCCGAGCACCGGGTAGGGCACAAGCTGCATCGCCGCCACGCCGAATGCGATGATGACCGCGCACGCCACGCCGCCCATCGCCGCGCAGGCGGCGACCCACGGAAGTTGACCGGGCGAGCCGTCGGCGGGCTGCGAGCCGCGCAGCACGCGCCACATGCGGTAAGGGATGTATGCGAAGAAGAAGTTCCCGACGAAGCCCGGGATGCTGCCGGGCGTGAGCGTGCCGCCGAAGATGTCGCCGACGAGGTTGCCGAACGCCGAACCCCATGCGGCCGCGGGGCCGAAGAGCAGCCCGCAGACGATTGGGATCCCGGCGGCGGGTCGGATCTCGGTGAAGCCGGGTACGACCGTTGCGATCTTGAACGGCAGCAGGATGGCCACGTATGCCGCGCCGGTGAGGGCGACGAGCACGACCATCCTGGTGTGACGCCACATGGTGAATGCGTCGCGCATTTGGGTGTACCTCCAGATAAAGGTGATGCCGGGAAACAATTCGCTGGAGAGAGCCCGCGTCCTTCATCTGCATCACCAGGCCCCCCACATCCCAGCGCCGTGGTGCGGACGCCCTCGTCCGCACTTACTTCAGAGTGGCGAGGGAGAGAGGTGTGCGGACGAGGGCGTCCGCACCACGGAACGCAAGTGACGACCACGAAGGCCTCCGCGCGTGTTCGGCGAAGAACACCGGGAACGGCGTGCGGACGGGGGCGTCCGCACCGCGACATGGATGACTGTCATGGGAGGCGCGCTATGAGTCAGGAGATGCCCAACATAATTCTCTTCACCACCGACCAGCACCGCGGCGACTGGATCGGACTCGCCGGCGAGAGCCCCATCGAGACGCCGAACCTCGACGCGTGGATCAACGAGGGAGCCTACTTCCGCCACGCCTACTCCGAGATCCCCTCGACCACCGGCGCCCGACGGATAATGCACCTCGGACAGGGCTCCTACGACTGCGGCGTCATCGGCTACGCGGGCGGTCCGTGGGATGAGGACACCTCCCTGCCCGGCGTGCTCGCGAAGGCCGGCTACCACTGCCTCAACGCCGGCTGGCGCAACATGCACCCGCGCCGCAGGCTCTTCGGCTACCACCACTCGATCATTCACGACCTGCGCGAGGGCGTGGACGACTACTGGGACTGGCTGCGCGAGCACCTCGGCCCGCGCGCGCATGAGCGCGGACACGGCTCCGACGCCAACGGCTGGCTCGCGCGCCCGTGGCACCTCGAGGAGCGCTTCCACCCGACCGTCTGGACGGTGGACACCGCGCTGGAGATGATCGCAAAGCGCGACCCCACGCGACCTTTCTTCATGTGGTGCTCGCACCTGCGCCCTCACTCGCCCTACGACCCGCCGCAGTTCTACTGGGACATGTACATCGACCGGGACCTCGGCGAACCGCCGATCGGTGACTGGGCGGAGAAGCACAACGTGGAGGGCCCGGCGGGCCGCACCGACTGGCAGGGCGACCTCGGCCCCGAGCGAACCCATCGCTGCCGGGCGGGATACATGGGCTGCATCACGCACATCGACTACGAACTGGGGCGGATGGAGGAGACGCTGCGGCGGACCGACGGGGTGGACCCGCAGAACACCATCTGGCTCTTCACCTCCGATCACGGCGACATGATGGGCGACCACTATCTGCACCGCAAGAGTTTCGCGTACGAGGGGTCGGCGCGCATTCCCTTCGTGGTGCGCTACCCGAAGGGCTACGACGCGCCCACCGGCGAGTTCGACCATCCGGTCGGCATCCAGGACGTGATGCCGACGCTGCTGGACATCGCGGGCATCGAGGGGCCGGATACGATGACCGGCGAGAGCGTTGTCAGGGCCGCGCGGGGGGCAGACTTCCGCGAGTTCATCCACGGCGAGCACTCGCCCTGCTACTCATCGGACAACGCGATGCACTATGTCACCGACGGGCACGAGAAGTTCATCTGGTTCCCGGTGACCGACCAGGAGCAGTTCTTCGACCTTGACGCCGACCCGCAGGAGACGCGCGACCTCATCGACGACCCGGCCTCACAGGAGCGCGTTGGGCTGTGGCGGGAGCGGATGATCGACCGCCTCGCTTCGCGCGGCGACGGCTTCTCCGACGGCGAGAAGCTCATCCCGAAGCCCGACGGCTACGGCCCATGGGTCGAGGGCTACGGACCGGATCACGTCGGGAAAAGGGACGAGTGAAGAGGGAAAAGGCGAACGGCGACAGGCGTTTGCAGCGTCTGCCCTGCAGGACGCGTACACAATGAGAGCGGGCCGCCCTGGGGGATGAAGGCGGCCCGCTCTCGTGTTCCCACCGATCTCGCACACATCTCGTCGCCACCGCTTGATCGGCGGGTTCGGCGGCGAAGAAGGAAGGCGAACCTTCGCCGCCCACGCCACCGCGTCCGTCAATGATCACTGTGCGGCGGCGTCCTCGGCGGCCTTTCACATCCAGCCGCCGGCGGGATGTGTCCGGCCTCCCCGTCTGTGCGCCGTCCTCGGAGAGGCCTCCTCCGGGACCGTGCTGCTCCCGGGTTTGCCGGGACCGTCACGGACAACCGCGGGGGATGTCGGTCGCCCGCATCGTAATTGTCGCACAATCAGAAAAGATTGTCCATCAGTATTTCACTGGATATTCGGGTTCGGAAAACCTGAGAAGCCGAGTGCGATGACCGTCAGGCACCTTGCTCGATCATCGGGCGACGCGGCACCGAGCGCTCACAGCTCTCGCAGTGCGACCAGTCGGGAAGGATTCGGGAGTCGATCGATTCACCGTTCACGCCGCAGATCCATGAAGTCTTCTGCGATCGCACGGACTCAAGGCTGGCGCCGAGGTGGTAGCAGTCCACGCGGTCGAGAATCTCCGGCACCCTGCATCTGTCGCAATCGTCATCCGTCACAATCGAGACCGTGCGCGCCGCCCAGCACACATCCACACCGGCGAGGCGGCGGAGATAGCGGCAATCGCCGGCGGCGTCCCGCAGCACGTGGAGATCTGTCGGCGCGCTCTGACTGTGGCCGATCCCTGTTCTCATCGTGGGCCCCCAAACGAACTTCGGTCGCTGCCTGCAAGTCGTGCATGGTTTGATCAGCGCAGCAGAGATCACAGGAGACAATCGAGGCAGCCGGGGGACGCCTCGGTGTCCACCAGGTCATCGGTCGCTCCGCATCTCCACTCCACCCTCAGCGTCGGCGCAAGCTTCACCTTCGCCTGGAGGAAGAAGCAGTCCACCCTCTCGAGCGTCTCCGGCACCGGGCATTCTCCGCAGTCCGTTCCCGTCACGATCGCCACGTGGTTCGTCGCCTGGCAGACGTAGAAGCCAGCGAGTTCCTTGCGGTAGCGGCACGGCGGTGAGATCGGTTCGCCGGTGCTCCTCCGCCCGACGCGGTACTGAGCGTGATGGTCGGACTGAAGTCGTCCCTCGATGACATCAAGCATTCTTACTACCCCTGCGCACCCACCACTGTCACGAGTTGAAGTATGACCGTTCGCGCCTCCGCCGTCCATCAGTGGATGCACTGAGATCGCGCTTCGGTTGCCCTTAGTCTGACGCGCGTGTCCCGCCCCCCGCGCGCGTTTCTCCTCCGGTCGAAGGAGATTGCGCTCCGGTTCGGGAATGCGCTGGAAGACGAAGATCACGCCACGCGGAGGTGCCGTGATGTCCGACCGACTGCCGACATGCGCCGCGCTGGTTTTCATCACGATCGCAGCGGGATGTCTCCCGGCTCTCGCGCAGGACGATGCCGCTCGCGAGGAGATCATTGCGAACGCCCTTCCGGGCGCCGAACGCACCTGGACCGCCGTCGAGCGCCTTGACCGCGAACTGAGTTCGCGCGGGATCTACGAGGCCGCGCTCATCTACTGTGAGGCGGGCGCGCACGAGGACCGTCTCCAGCGGATGTTCGAGGTCGCCGCGCGGATGCAGGATCGCGACCCCGACAGCCGCGGCTACGGCAACTTCCGCTGGCGCTGGCGGGAGGGCGCGGTGATGGATTTCAACGCGGTGGACTTCTGCATGCAGGCCGCCGCGCCGCTGTGGATCAGACACGCAGACGATCTCCCCGCCGAGGCCCGCGCGGTGCTCGAGGAGACGATTGACTTCGCGATCGAGGGGCTCCTGCGTCACCGCGTCCCGCCCTCGTACACGAACATCGCGCTGATGAACGCGGGCAATCTCATTATGCTGGGCGAGGCGTTCGGTCGTGAGGATGTGGCTGAGGCGGGCTACGAGCGCCTCGGACTGGTGGTGGCCGACACCTGGCAGTCGGGTGTCCACGAATATGACAGCCCCACCTACTACTCGGTGAATCTCATCGACCTGCTGCTGATCGAGGAGTACTGCGAGCGCGAGAGCGGGCGGGAGCAGGCCCGTGCGATGCTCGAACTGCTCTGGCGCGACATCGCGCACAACTTCTACCCGCCCTCCCTGCGGCTGGCCGGGGCGCGCAGCCGTGATTACAACTACCTCTTCGGCCGAGGCGGGATCGAAGGCCACCTCGTCTTCAACGGCTGGATGGACGGCCGCATGCCCGGGAGCATCTTCCTGGCCATCACCTGGTGGCGTCCCGACGATGAGTTGCTGGAGATCAGCCGCGAGCAGTTCCCCCGCTACGTGCGGCAAAGCTGGGGGCCCGCGGCGATGGAGGCCAAAGCGCACTATCTCACCGAGGACGTGACGCTGAGTTGCTCGGGCGCGAACTACGGGCCGATGGACATGCCGCTGACCATCGACCTTCCTGGCGAGGATCGCGTGCGCGGGTACTTCATCCCGGACGCCCGCCGCGATCCTTACGGAAAGAAGAAGATACCCGCTGGCCCGCATGAGAAGACGCTGCACCTCCGGCCGTTCTTCGCCGGGGTGCAGAGTCGCGCCGACGCCCTCGCGCTGGTGGTCTACCGTGACTCGGACCTGCCGCCGAATCCTCCGACGCTGGAATCGCATTTCGTGCTGCCGCGCGACGTCGATGCGGCGTGGATCGGCGACAGGCGCGTCGACCTCGACCGCGAGACCTTCGCCGAGCCGCTGCAGCCGGGCGAGGCGCTCGTCATGCGCGACGGCCGGGCGATGATCGGCCTGCGTATCCCGTGGGCCCGGGGACTGGACGGCGAGCGCGCCGACGCCGCGTTGATCGCGGACGGGAACGACTACGGCGCCATGCGGCTGACGGTGGCGCATCACAGCTACTGGGGCATCGGGGGCGACGCGTCGCGGCCCGGCGCGGCGCTGTGGGTGCGCGTTGGCGCGGGGCTGGCCGATGACGTGGCCGCCGAGGCGTGGCGGCGGGAGTTCGCCGGCGCCGACCCGCGGGTCGATGCCTCCGGAGAGCACGTGCGCGTCGAGGTCGCCGGCCTCGACGAGCCGCTCGTAGTCGCCGCGGCGGCTCCCTTCGTGGGCTGCAGGGAGGCCGAGCCTGCGCACACCAGCGCCGTGCTGGAGGTGGACGGGGAGGACATCGGACGCCCGCTGCTGGCGGACTTCGAGCCGGTCCTCGCCCATCAGCGGCGACAGGAAGAGCGCCAGGAGAGACTCGCGGAGGGTGCGGTCTACCTCGAGGGCGAGACCACGTACTTCGAGGCCGAGAGCGGCCTTGTCGAGCCGCAGATGGAGATCGGCGAGGACGACGCGGCCTCCGGCGGGGAGTTCGTGTGGGTGCCGGGCGAGCCGGGCGCGCGCAACAGCCTGCCGGGGAGCGTCACATGGCGGCTGGAGGTGCCGGAGGCTGGCGAGTATTACCTGTGGGGGCGGATCAATGCGCCGACACAGGAAGACGATTCATTCTTCGTGAGGGCGTACACCGACGACACGGAGGTCTTCCCCCGCACCGACTGGCACACCGGGGTGCATGAGAGCTGGGAGTGGACGACATTCACGCTTGTGCGGAGCGAGCAGCCTCTTCCGCTTTCGCTGCCCGCGGGCGAAGTCAACCTTGAGATATCCGCCCGCGAGGACGGCACGAAGATCGACCGCCTGATGCTCACGCCCTACATGGACAGCGAGCCGCGGTAAAGCGGGCGGCGGAGGCGTTTGCAGGCAGCGGGAAAGATTCCCTGGAGGTGACCGTCATTCCATCCTGTCTGATCATGCTCAGTCTCGACGGCCGCAACGAGTCCACCGAGAATCTGCTCCGGGTGATTCAGTTCCAGCACCCGGACTGGATCCCGTGCACCATCGGCGTCCTCGCCTCAACGTGGAAGAAATACCGCGAGGCTCTGGAGGAGATCGTGCTGCGTCATCCGGCGGTCTTCCCCGGCTTCGAGGCGGGCGGCAGGGACTACGACGCGATCACCGGCGCGCCGAACCGCGCGCTGGGGACGCTCGTGGACGCCTGGGGCTGCCGGTGGGAGAACATCGAGGAGGGCATGGCCGGTCAGGTCCTCGGCCATCCGATCGAGAACTGGAGCGACCTCGACAGCTACGAGCCACCGGACCTGCTGGAGGTCGATGACTGGGGCCGCCCGCGGGACTGGGACGCCGTCGCGCGCGGCCTCGACGCCGCCGAAGAGCGCGGAGGCCTGCGGCAGGGCGGCGGCCTGCACCACGGCTTCATGTTCATGCGCCTCTACTACCTGCGCGGCTTCGAGAACCTGATGATGGACATCGCCGACCGCGACCCGCGCCTCGACACGCTCATCGAGATGGTGCTGGAGCAGAATCAGCGTGTGGTCGAGCGCTACGTCGACCTGGGCGTCGAGTATTTCAGCTTCGGCGATGACCTCGGCAATCAGGTGAACCTGCCGATCAGCCCCGCCTCGTGGCGGGAGTACATCGGCCCGTGCTACGAGCGGCTCTACGGCGCCTGCCGCGACGCGGGCGCGCACGTCTACATGCACTCGGACGGCGACATCCGCGCGATCATCCCGGACCTCGTCAGCTACGGGGTGACGATGATCAACCCGCAGATTCGCGCGAACACGCTGGAGGGCATCGAGCGCATCTGCAAGGGGACGGTCGCGGTCGCGCTGGACCTCGACCGGCAGTTCTTCCCGTTCGCCACGCCCGAGGAGATCGACGCGCACATCCGGGAGGCGGTGGAGACGCTGGCACTGCCCGAGGGCGGCCTGTCGCTGAAGGCCGAGGTGGCCGCCGACGTGCCGCTGGAGAACGTGGAGGCTATCTGCGCGGCGTTCGAGGAGTATTGCCTCTGAACCACAGAGCGACGTCCGGGCGAGGGCGCCCGGACTCCGGGGCGTGATCCGGAAGGGAAAAGCACATCCGCACCGCGAAAATCCTTACATAAGGAGGCGGTGCGGATGGCTGCGTTTCTGGCCGGCACATCGGGCTATCAGTACGATCACTGGGTCGGACCCTTCTACCCCGAGGACCTGCCGCGGGAGGAGTGGTTCGACTACTACGCCGAGCGCTTCGACACCTGCGAGATCAACAACACGTTCTACGGACTGCCCGACCGCGAGACCTTCGAGGACTGGCGCGACCGCGCGCCGGAGGGCTTCACCTACGTCCTGAAGTACTCCCGCTACGGCTCGCACCTGAAGAAGCTCAAGGACCCCGAGGACCACGTCGGCACGTTCCTCGAGCACGCGGAGCCGCTGCGCGAGATCATGGGGCCGATCCTCGTGCAGCTTCCGCCCAACTGGTATGCGAACCCCGAGCGGCTGCGGGCGTTCCTTGAGGTCGCGCCCGACGACTT
>JBKHFA010000161.1:0-8616 GCA_046540615.1 Armatimonadota bacterium
CATGACTGATCGCTCCCGCACGGTTGCTCGATGTTGGTCAGCGCACAATTGACCGCCGCGGCGTGGGAGACCTCCTGCGCGGCCGCTCCGCATCAAAGTCTAAGGGTAGGCGCCACGCTGCGTCGAGATGCCGGGCCTCACCCCCTGCGATAAACGACATCGCTTCCCCCTCTCCCTGGACGCTGCAAACGGCGCAGCGTCGGGCGGGACGAGGGGGGGACGACAACTACGCTGGTTCAGGCAAACCCTTAATCTTTGATACGGACCTCCGCGCGGCCGCGTGTTTGTCCCCGCCCTCCGGGAGGAGGCCACACGCGCCTCCTCGGCGAATACCTCCGTCCGCAATCACACCGCCGGAATGATGGAGCCCGACATGACCTCATCCGTCGACAGTCCGCTGTCACTGAAGCCCGACTTCGACGAGGCCGCCGCCCGCTGGGAGGCGTTCTGGCAGGCTTCGCATGGAGAAGCCGGGGTCATGCTTGATCGACCGCCGGTTGTGATCACCTGCCCGGCTCCCGATGTCGAGTCTGCACCGCGTCCGACGTACTGGACGATGCTGAACGATCCGATCGAGGAGGTCGTGGCCGCCGCCGACGCGTGGGTGCGGTCGGTACACTGGGGCGGTGACGCGATGCCGCAGTTCTCGCCCGGGTTCGGCCCCGACACCTTCGCGGCATTCCTCGGGGCGGAGCTTGAGTTCTCGCGCGAGCAGCAGCACGCGACAAGCTGGGCGGTGCCTTTCGTGGACGACTGGCGAGAGGCGCTGCCGCTGGAGATCGACCGCGACGGGCGCTCATGGACCCGTATGCGCGAGTTGACGAAGGCGCTGGCGGCGGTTGCGGACGGGCACTGGCTGGTCTCGCACCTCGACCTGCACTCGAACCTCGACGGTCTCGAGAGCCTGCGTGGCGCCACCGCGCTCTGCACTGACCTTTACGACTGCCCGGACCTTGTGCGCGAGGCGAATGACCAGATCCGAGCGCTCTACGAGCCCATCTCCGAGACGCTCTTCGAGGACGGGATGCTCACCGAGGCGGGGACGGGGGCCGGCTGGATCCGCGGATGGCACGCCCGTCGATGCAACACGATCCAGTGCGACTTCGCCGCGCTCATCGGCCCGGAGCATTTCCGGGAGCTGGCCGCGCCGGACCTGCGCGCCGAGGCGGAGTATCTCGACCGCTGCATCTACCACTGGGACGGCCCGACCGCGCTCTGCCACATGGACGATCTGCTGGCGATCGAGGAGATCGACTGCATCCAGTGGGTCCCGGGCGCGGGGAACCCACCGCTGGTGGACTGGCTGGACCTGCTGGAGGAGATTCAAACGCGCGGCAAAAGCGTGATGTGCTACGGGAGCATCGAGGACCTTCCCCGCTTCCATGAACGCCTCGATCCATCGCGACTCTTCTACGTGCTCAACGCGCCGGATCGGGATGAACTGGAGCGGACGCTGGAGTGGATCGAGCAGCACTCATGAAGGCGCCCCGGAAGAATATGCAGGGGCGGCTAACTTGACGGACATTCCACCGGGCGCCGTCGGGCGAAGTAAAGGCCCATCAGTACCAGGCCCGCTCCGAGGATCTGCAGGGCCGTTGGACGCTCGCCAAGGAGCACCACCGCTGTGATCAGTGCTACGACGGGTACGATGTACTGATAGACGGCGACCCGCGAGGCACTGGTCTTTGAGATCCGCCAGTACCACGCCATGAAGCCGAATGTGCCCGCGAGGACGACCGTCCAGAAGAGCGCGGCCCACTCCGTGGTCCCGAGGCCGCTCCACTCGGCAGTGACGGCGTCGTGCGCGCCGAACGGGATCACCACGATCAGGCCGAACATGAACGCGAAAGTGATGACTTTCACGGCTCCGTAGCGCATCATCAGGGGCTTGCTGACGACCATGAAGAGCGCGTAGCCGACCGCTGAGGCCAGCATCAGCAGGTCGCCGAGCACCCGGGTTTCGGGCACGTGCTCGGCGCCAGCGCCGCCGAGGATCACCATCGCGCATCCGCCCATCGCCGCCGCGATTCCGACCCAGTTGGACGGCTCGATGCGCTCGTGGCCGAGAGCGGCGGCCATCAGGGCGGTGAAGATCGGCGCGCTGGAGAAGAGAAGCGACCCCTCGCCAGCGGCCGTGAGATCGAGGCCCGTCACGAACAACACCTGCTGAACGCCCATGATCAGGATGCCCGCGGCCGCGATCTGCAGCCACATCCTCCTGCTGTTCCCACGCGTAAGTTGCCCCCGCCATGCCAGCACCGCAAGCAGCATGACGGTGATCAGCACAAAGCGGGTCGCCAGCAGGCCCGGCGCGGGAATGAAGTCCATCAGGTACTTGTACGCAACAAAGTTCCCGCCCCAGAAGAGCGCGACGAGCAGCAGGATCGGGTCGAGGAACGCCCCGCAACTCTCCTCGATCGCGTCGGGCTCGGACGGGACTGGTTGGGGTCCATCAGGCATGAGTAACTCCTTGAACTGACAATGACCGGTCGTGACGGCGGGAGCGAAGCATGCGCTTATTCTGCCCGCCCGTCACCGGGGAGCATCTGCTCGCGCAGTGGAATGAGGACCGTCTCAGGCGCGTCGGTCGGCGGGGAGATCGCGAACATGGTAAAGCCCGGCGCGCCACGTCGCCGCGCCAGGTTGATCTTCGCCGCAAGCTCTTCGGGATAGTACATCTTCTGATTGCCCGAGCGCAATCCGATGCCCGCGTAGACGGGGAGGTACTCGCCGACGTGTTTGAGGATCAGCGAGACGGTCTCCTGATATGCCTCGTTATCTCCAACATACGACATCGGGCAGAGCGCGTCCAGCAGGCCCTCGCGGCACCACCTGTCCCACTCCTGCCCGACCCTCTGCTTCGCCTCCTCAGGCGGCATCGCGAAGACCGCCGCGGAGATGATTGCGTCCGGGTCCTCAGCGCGGACGGCCGCGCTCGTGCGCCGCACAGCTTCGGTGATCAGGTCCGCGCGCTGGTCCATCCACTCATCGTAGAGCGGGCCGCCCTCGAGACAATCGTCAGGCCAGTTCGGTACCGCGTGCCCGATGCGCTCCTCGAAGTTCGCGCGGCAGTCCTCGCAGAAACACACGTCGCTGCGGCTGTAGCGGATGAAGTCGTACTGCACACCCGCGATGTCGTAGTCGCGCACGAGTTCCACCATCGCGTCCTCGACAAGCTGAAGGTTCGCCTCATTGCTCGGACACAGCCACGGCCAGTCCTCGCCGGCGGCGGTCTTCTGCCAGCGACCCTCCTCGCGCATCTGCTGTGCGTAGTCGCTGTCGGGCGAGCCGATGTTGAAGTTGTTCACGTAGCAGTGCAGGTCGATGCCGTGACGCTCACAGGCCGCGACGCAGTCCTCGATGAGGGTTTCATTCTCGAAGGGAATGCTTGAGACCGGACCGAGCGCCGAGTTGTAGTACGCGGTCTCCCCGCGCCGCACGCGCATCACCGCCGCGTTCAGGCCGCCCGCCGCCATGCGCGAGAAGAGGTCCTCGGGGTCCTCGATTCGGTGGCTGTGCGTCCACGCGCCACGGAACTCCACCGCGGGCGGTTCGGCCAGCGGCTCCACGGTCACCGGAAAGCGTCGCTGCGCGGTGACGGTCTCGCCGTCGCGAGCGTAGCTGACCGTGCCGGTCAGCGTCATCTCGCCCTCGATCGCCTCCGGGAGCGCCATCACGACCTCACACCGGCCAAGCTGCAGATCATCCGCGTAGGGTTCCAGCGCGCCCTCATCCACTATGACGCTGTCCTGTGCAATTTCGCCCAGCGACGCGGTGCAGGTTGCTGAGGTCACGCCCTCCGGCACCACCGGGTCGAAGACCATGCGCGCAGTGCCGGGGGAGATGAGCAGCGTCTCGCTCGGCCGGCAGAAGTCGTACTGCCGGGCGGCGGGGAACTCCTCACGGGCCACGCTGGAGATCCGCAGTTCATCGATGGCGCCCTCGAACCAGTCGTTGCCAGGCGAGCCGAGACGCAGTTCGCCGCCGGCCGCCGCGTTCACCGTCCCGGACATGCGCACGTCGGCAAGCTCGCGGCCGTTGAGCCACAGCTTTGCGCGCTCGCCGTCCCACGTCAGCGCTGTGTGGTACCATCGGTCCGGCATGATGGTCGCGCCGCCGCGCAGGATGTGGTTCGTAGCGTCCTGATCGTAGATATGCCCCATCAGGCGACGCCCCTCAAAGACGCTGATGAGGTAGTGCTCCCAGTACTGCACGAGCCGCTGGCGATGGGACTGGTCCTCGGAGGTGGTGCGGAACCACAGTTCGACGGTGAGTTGGTCCATGCCCCGCAGTTCATCGGGCGTCTGCGCCGGCAACACTGCCTCGCGTTCGCCCAGCGACAGCGCCCGCCCGGAGACGCCCTCAACCCGCTGGACCTCGGCGACGGCAGCGCGCTCCTCGCCCTCTACGACAGTTCCATGCAGTCCCAGCGGGCCTGAATCGACGATCCGGGCTCCCTCATTGTCGAAGTGGTAGAGCAGCAGCGTGTGTTCGTCGGCCTCAAGCGGCGTGACCACCTGGCCGTGGCAGACTGCTGTCAGGCACAGAAGGAAAGTGGCCAGGTACTGCGCGAGTCTGAACATTGCGAGGGACCTCCCGGTGTCGTGTTTCGGCCAATCCGAAGGATCATTTCTCACAACGTAAGGGGGGAACCTGCTTCACGGGTCCCCGACGGTGCAGTAGTGACTTCGAAGTGCGACGCCACGATTCTTTTCAGGTTGCGAGGAGGGACGCGTGGTGGAACAGGGAACCTCTAGCACCGTGTATGACTATGTCGAGGAGGTGTCTGGCATGACGCGCAGAGGTTTTACGTTGATCGAACTGTTGGTCGTGATCGCGATCATTGCGATCCTCGCAGCCATCCTGTTCCCCGTGTTCGCCCGGGCACGAGAGAAAGCCCGGCAGGCAAGCTGCATGAGCAACCTCAAGCAGATCGGCCTGGCCCAGATGATGTACGCCCAGGACTACGATGAGCGCATGGCCCCCTATGAGGTCGCACATGGAAGCTCTCACAGACGAGCAAGCTGCTGGTATGATACCATCTATCCCTACGTGAACAACGAAGAGGTCTATGTCTGCCCCAGTGACGAGTACACCTGGAGAGGCCACAGCAGCGCGCCCTACACCCGAGGCGAGTTTGCCTCCGGAACAGGCGTCTTTCGTCAGTACATGCGCGCGAGCTACAGTGTCATCCGCGAGGGCAGTTCCAGCGATTCGAATCGCGTCAATCCTGTCCCATTCCCGAGCAGCGGCCGTAAGATGGCGCAGTTCACGCGCCCCGCGGAAACCATTCTGATATTCGAAACCGGCACAGGATACCTCGGGCACAAGTCCAGCGTTGGCTTCTACGAAGACGACACGCCGCGCGAGATGGATGAACGCGGCAACGTGGCATCGATGCGCTACCGCCACAACCTGCAGATGAACGTGGTGTACGCCGACGGCCACGTGAAGTCCATCCCGCAGCTTACCGACATCGACGCCCTCAAGCCCTACTGAGGGCGCACGCGGCGGGTAACCGTGCGGACGACGATGGCGGGCGGAGCATTCAGGCTTCGCCCGTCGCCACTTTTCGCGGGGGCACGCGGTGTCATAGTTGGCGCTGCGACCGCGTCGGGAGGAAGATCGCCCGTTGTCGCGAATGATTCGAGTGACGGTCCGGTCGCGAAGTGGAATCTACGGCGGCTCGAATTGCAGAGACGGAGGGTGACATGATGCGTGTTGTGATAGCGATCACTCTTGCAGCGCTGATGCCGGTCATGTGTGTGGCGCAGGATAACCTGGTGGAGAATGGCGGCTTCGAGGACGGCTTCGAGGGCTGGATCACCGACGTGATCGTCGGCCCGGTGGAGTTCATCGAGTGCCCGGAGGTTGTACACAGCGGCGAACTGTCGATGCTCATGGACATGCCCGAGGACGGGCGCGGGATCGCCCGCAGCCCCGCGTTCGAGGTAGAGCCCGGCCAGAGCTACGACGTCTCCGTCTGGGCCACCGCCGAGGGTGCCGCGGAGGACATGGTCTACGCGCGAGTCCACTGGTGGAAGACCGAGCCGGGCGTGGCCAGCGAGGAGCAGATGAAGTCTGACACCGAGCGCGCCGGTGGGACCTTTGACTGGACCGAACTGACCGCCACCGTCACCGCGCCGGCCGACGCGAGCAAGGCGACCGTGCGACTCGAGACCGGGGGCGACACGGGCCTGCTGAGCGCGGAGACCGACGGTCCCTTCTGGGTGCGCTTCGATGACCTCGTCGTCACACCGGCCGAGTGACGCCGGTGAGCGACGGACCGGTCATTCGCCCGGCCACGCCCGACGACGCCGACCGCTGCGGTGAGATCGCCGTGGAGGCGTGGCGCTGCGCCTTCGAGGGATGGCGAGAGATACTCGGCGAGACGCTCTGGGAGCGCGTCTTCGGCGACTGGGAGGCGCGAAAGCGAGGGAGCGTACGCGCCCAGGTTCGCGAGCGTCCCGAGCGGGCGATTGTGACGGAGATGGGCGGGGAGGTCGTCGGTTTCCTGACGTGGCGGTTGCATCGCGACCGCGCGATCGGGGAGATTTCCAACAACGCGGTGGGTCCTCGGCATCAGGGCGCGGGGATCGGGACCGCGCAGGTGCGGTGGGTGCTGCGCCGCTTCCGGGACGAGGGCATGGAGGGTGCGCGCGTCATGACCGGCGGCGACCCCGGCCACGCCCCGGCGCGCTCGATGTATCAGAAGGCGGGCTTCGAGCGCTCGCTCCCCTACGTGGAATACTTCATGGAGCTTTGAGGCAGAAGAGTGCCCCGGCTGCCATGGAGGATTGTCGCTGAACAAAGACAACGGCGCCGACGAGCGTGGAGTGGCCGGAGAGCACGCGCCGACGTTGCCCCTTGCGCGATGCCGGCCCGTCCGTTTCCGCTACTGTCGGTGCCCGGCCGCGGGTTGTCTGCCGTGCCCTTTCCCCTCTTCACTCTTTCATTTTCACCCCGTACACCCGCGCGCAGTTTTCGCCCAGGACACCCGCATCAGCCCCCGCGTAGTCCATCACCACGCCGACCGCCTCCTCGTAGGTCGCCGCCACGAGGCACGCGGGCCAGTCCGAGCCGATCATCAGCCGCTCGGGCCCGAATGCGTCGAACACCACGTCGAGATACGGGCGCAGGGTGTCCGGAGTCCACGCCTCCCAGTCCGCCTCGGTCACCATCCCGGAGACCTTGCAGGATACGGTCTCATGCTCTGCAAGCGCGCGAATGTCCGTAGCCCACGGCTCGATCTCGCCGCCGCGGATATCTGGCTTGCCGATGTGGTCGAGCACGAAACGCTGGCGCGGGAAGTGCGAGACCATCTCGATCGCCGCCGGGAGCTGACGTGCGTAGATCAGGATCTCGTAGACGAGGTCGCACTTGCCGAGTTTGCTGATCCCGCGCAGAAAGTCATCCTGGAGCATGAAGCGGTCGTCCGGCTCATCCTGCACCACGTGGCGGATGCCGACCAGCTTTGTGTGGTCGCAGAGGATTTCGAGGTGCTCATCCACCGCCGGGTTGTGCAGATCGACCCAGCCGACAACGCCTCGGATGACGTCATGCTCGTTCGCACGTTCCAGCAGCCACTGCGTCTCCTCGAGGGTCTGGCGGGCCTGCACCGCGATGAAACCGTCGAAGCCGAGTGGCTCGGCGGCGCCGCGCCAGTTCTCGGGCGTGAAGTCGCGCTTGATCGCCGACATTTCATCGGTGATCCACGCGTATTGAGGTGGGTCGTACTCCCAGAGATGCACATGCGCGTCAAGAGGCATGGTGGTTGCCCTCCCGTGCGGGTCGTTCCGTGGCACGGGCGCCCCCGCCCGTGCGGTCCGATCTCCCCGGCGAGGGCGCCGGGGCCACAACGTCAACGACTGACGACAACGGCCGCTCACTCGATCAGCGTCTGCTCCCACGCCACCATCGTCTTCAGCGGGCGGTCGGGGGAGCGATAGATCTCGCGGTAGAAGTCAGCCGGGTCGGCCTGCAGGTCCTCAAGCAGCCGCTCGCCCACCAGTTCATCCACCGGGAGGCGGCAGAGCAGTTCGATCGCCGCCTCCATGTGATCGCGCCGGAAGTTGATCGCCCCGAAGATAAGCTGGTTCTTGAAGCCGAAGGGCATCGAGTCGTAGCAGACCTGCGGACCGAGGCTGAAGCTCGCGTAGATGCCATTGTTGTCGAGCAGCCCCGAGTCGAACGCGATCTCGGGCTCCACGGGGTTCCCCGAGGCGCCGATGAAGACCCGCGGCCTGCCCCCGAGCGCCTCCTCGACAGCCCCGGCGGTCTGCTCGGAGGACATCCGCGTCTGCACGTAGTCGATCCCGTCCCAGTGGCGGCGGAGGAACTCGGCCTTCGGATTATCCGGCTCCGAGCGCCCCACGGTCACGATCCGCGCGTTGGGGTACTTCTCGCGGATGGCGATCGCGCCGAGGATGCCGGTGCCGCCGAGGCCGTAGATCACCACGCGGGAGAATCCGTCTGTGACCGCCGAGTCCATCGCGGCCTCGCGGTTCATGCCGCGCGCTGCGTAAACCCGCCAGTTGTGTCCCATCAGCAGGTCCTCGATCCGCTCGCGCTGGAAGAGCATGCAGGCCATCGGATCGCTGAAGATCAGCCGAGCGC
>JBKHFA010000162.1:0-8425 GCA_046540615.1 Armatimonadota bacterium
TCATGGCCTACCCCGGCTACTACGCCTTCACGAAGGTCATGGAGGAGGTCATGGTCGAGCAGTACGCGATCCAGTACGGCGTTCCTTACACGATCCAGCGCTGCTCGTGGGTGTTCGAGAAGGACGATCTGCTCGGCCACTTCTCGCTGCTCGAGAATGTCGATCCGGCGGAACCCGGCCACGGCTTCGGCGAGGTGCCTGCCGACATCATGGCGCTGGTCGAGGCGGGGGAGGAGCGCATCGCGGCCCAGGTGGACGCCGACGGCGCCCCCTACCACCGCCACATCGTGCACATCGACGATGTCACGCAGGCGTTCGACCTGATCCTCGGGAATCCGGCCGCGATCAACCAGAGCTTCAACATTGCGGGGCCGGCGCCTTTCAACTACCGTCCGGCGACCGAGTATCTTTCTGAGAAGACCGGCGTGGCGACCATCGACGTGCCCTGTCCGGGCTATCACTCGTTCGAGATCGACATCAACAGGGCCCGCTCGGTGCTCGGATACGCGCCCGAGAACGACATCTTCACGATGATCGATCGGGCGCTGGAGTGGCGGGCGGGCATGGCGTAGGCTGTCGTTCCTCCCCCTCTTCCGGAACGGAGAGGGGGGCCCGGGGGGAGAGGTCAGACAACGCCGCAGGAGGCCAACATGACCGCAATCGACATCGGATCACGACTCGAACTGATGGTGGACGATTTCCTCATCGACGAGATGGAATGCGCCGAACTGCGCCTCCAGCATCCCACGCCGCGCGAGACCGTGATGGTCTTCAACGCCCCGTGGGAGGGCTCCGGCTGCGGATACGTGACCGTCTTCCAGGACGAGGACCGCTACCGCATGTACTACAAGGCGTGGCATCTGCCGGTCGGCGAGGACGGAGTCGTCACGGATGGCTCCACGCTGCAGATCTGCTACGCCGAAAGCCCCGACGGCATCCACTGGGAGCGCCCGGAGATCGGCCTTTTCGAGCACGATGGCTCGAAGGACAACAACATCGTCTTCTCCGGCCCCGGCTCACACGGCTTCTCGCCCTTCAAGGACCCGAACCCCGAGGCCGCTGCCGAAGCGCGTTACAAGGCCTTCGGTCACGGAAAGACCCCTGACGGCCAGCGCGTCATCTGGGCCCACCAGTCGCCGGACGGCATCCGCTGGGAGCGGATGCGCGAGGAGCCGGTGATGGACCAGTACGCGTTCGACTCGCAGAACCTCGCGTTCTTTGACGAGACGCGCGGGGAGTACCGCGCGTACGTGCGCGAGTTCAGCGGCCGCGAGATGGGTAAGGGCATCCGCGGGATCATGACCGCGACCTCCCCGGACTTCCTCGACTGGACGGAGGCCGAGTGGCTGGAGTACCCTGACGCTCCGGAGGAGCAGCTTTACACCAATCAGGTCGCCCCCTGTCCGCGCGCGCCGCACATCTTCGTGGGGCTCCCTGCGCGCTACATCGAGCGCGGATGGTCGCCGTCGATGCGCGCGCTGCCCGATCCGGAGAATCGCGAGATGCGCGCCCGCACGAACGAGCGCTACGGCACCGCGCTGAGCGACACGCTGCTGATGACCAGCCGCGACGGGCGGACCTTCAGGCGCTGGGGTGAGGCGTTCGTGCCGCCGGGCCCGCAGCGGCCGGGAACGTGGGCCTACGGCGACCACTACGTCAACTGGCAGCTTGTGCAGACCGAGGCGACGCTGCCGGGCGCGCCGAATGAGCTTTCGATCTACTCGGTGGAGGACTACTGGCAGGGCAATGCCGCCAGCCTGCGCCGCTACTCATTCCGCATGGACGGCTTCGTGGCGCTGAATGCCCCCCTGTCCGGCGGCGAGATGGTGACGAAGCCGCTGAGCTTCGACGGCGATCGACTGGCGCTGAACTTCGCGACCTCCGCGGCGGGCGATATACGCGTGGAGGCGCAGGACGCTTCCGGCGCGCCGATCGCCGGGTACATGCTCGACGACTGCGATCCGGTCTTCGGCGATGAGATCGAGCGGGCGGTGACGTGGCGCGACGGGCAGAGCGACCTGAGCGCGCTGGCAGACGGACCGATCCGACTTCGGTTCGTGATGCGCGACGCCGATCTTTTCAGTTTGCGATTCATGTAGGGCAAGGACCTGTGCCCCGCCGGACGATGAACGCCCCCCGGCGAGGGCGCCGGGGCCACAACGACAACGACAACGGCTGACGACCACGAGGAGGCCCGCGATGCGCAAATTCCATCACATCGGGATGCCGACGACTGAACCGAAGGATGGCGAGTGGTACGTTGAGGAGACGAAGGTCTGGGTGACCGACCCCGACGAAGACAACTTCATGGTTGAGTACCTGCGCTACGAGGACGACAGCCCGGTCGAGGGCCCGCTGCGTGAGAAGCCGCATGTGTGCTTTGAGACCGATGATTACGAGAGCGAGATCGAGGGGTGTGAGGTGATCCTCGGCCCCTTCCGCCCCGACGACGAACGCACCGTCGTCTTCGTGATGCAGGACGGATGCGTCTTCGAGTATATGCAGTATGACGAGGGCATGGACCGCGAGTAACACTCAGACCTGATGGAGGAAGAGATGATGAGACGCGCCACTGCTGTCATTCGCCACGTTGCACTTTCAGTGCTGATAATTGCGCTTACCGGAGTCGCGACAATCGCCCAGCAGGAGGGAGCCGAGACCACCATGACACTCGATCAGCTTCGTGAGGCACGGCGCGAACTCGCATTCGCTCCACGAGGCATCCTCGCCAACAACGACGGCTGCGACGCGCTTTACTTCCCGAAAGACGAGGAGGTCACCGTCGAAAACTTCCTCGACATGCGCACAACGGCCCTCGCCGATGACGATTCGCAGGTCGGCGCAATCTCGTACTGCTCCATCAGCTCCGGCTTCAGCTTCTTCACCCACGACACCGAGGTCGGCACCGTGCTCACCCGGCAGCCACAGGACTTCGGCCTCCGCCCGGATGCCATCAACGCCACACAGGCCCTCATCGACCTCGGCTCAGACTGCCTCAAGAGCGTCGTGGACTTCGGCCATGAAAATGATATCGAGGTCTACTGGTCGATGCGCATGAACGACACCCATGATGTCTCGCATTCGCCGGACAACCCCTACCTTCTCTACCCGCCGCTGAAGGAGGAGCACCCCGAGTGGCTCGTCGGCGCGCATGACGACCGCACACCCTTCGGGCGCTGGAGTTCGGTGGACTACGCCGTCGAGGAGATCCGCGACCTCGCGTTCTCGTACATCGAGGAGGTCTGCCGCAACTACGACGTGGACGGGATCGAACTGGACTTCTTCCGGCACCTGTGCTACTTCGAAAGCGTCGCCCGTGGCGGCGTCGCCACCGACGAAGAGCGCGAGATGATGACCGACCTGATGCGGCGCATCCGCGCGATGACCGAGGAAGTCGGCCTCGAGCGCGGCCGTCCGATACTCATCTCCATGCGCCTCCCGGACAGCCTCGAGTTCTGCCGGGACATGGGCTTTGACATCGAGACCTGGCTCGACGAGGGCCTTCTCGACATCCTCATCACCAGCGGCTACTTCCGGCTCAACCCGTGGGAGTACACCGTTGAACTCGCGCACGAGCACGGCGTCGCGGCCTACCCGTGCCTGACCGACTCCCGCGTGAAGGGCGAATCTCGCTTCCGCCGCCGCTCGCTCGAGAGCTACCGCGGCCGCGCGATGAACGTCTGGGCCGCGGGCGCGGACGGCGTCCACACCTTCAACTTCTTCAACCCGAACTCGCCGGTCTTGCGCGAAATCGGCGATCCGCAGGTCATGGCCACGATGGACAAGCTCTACTTCGCGTCGATCGTTGACGGCTCCCCGGAGCGCTGGCTCGCCGACAGCGCGAAATACCGGCAGATCCCGGTGCTCACGCCCTCCGAGGCGATGACCATCAACCCCGAGGAGCCGCTTACCGTCGAGCTACCGATCGGCGAGGACTTTGAGGCCGCGCGCGCAGCCGGCGGGGAGCCGACGGTCATGCTGCACCTTGAGATCCCCGGCCTCGCGAATCCCGAGCAGTTGCAGGTGGCGCTCAACGGCCACCCGCTGGAGGGTGGCACTGTCGAGGACTCGTGGCTCGACTGCCCGGTCGATCCCGACTGGATCAACCGCGGCGCCAACACCGTTGAGATCGCGGTCAATCCGGACGCCCATGCGGACGAGGACCGCTGGACCATCGAGTGGGAGGCCACTGAGGAGCCGGGCTCTCCGTGGTTCCGCGATCGTGGCTCTGCGCGCACGGAGGCCCGGCTTGAGGACGACGCCCTGCTGGTCGCCGACCGCGGCACCGAGGGCGGCGACTACATGCACTACCGCTACGCGTGGGGCGCGAGCCCCGGCGAGAACACGGTGGTCGAGGCCGAGGCGAAGGTCATCAGTGGCTCCAGCTTCCTGATCGTCTCCAACGGCCCCGCGCAGGAGCGGCTGACGCTCTGGCCCGATCGCATCCAGCTCCATCACCACCAGGACATCAGCTACGAGATGGACACCACCGATGACTTTCACACCTACCGCGTCGTCACCGAGGGCGAAGACCTGCAGGTCTTCGTCGATGGGGAGCTTGTCATTGACGCCCCCGGAACATACACCGGAAGCGGCTCGGGCGCCCGGCAACTGTCATTCGGCGCGGCCAACAGCCCGATGCTGGGCGAGGCGCTGTGGCGGTCCGTCCGCGCGCGCCTGCGGAGCCAGAGCTGCCGCGACCTGCTGGTGAGCGTCAGCTACGACTGATCGTCCACGCAGCAGGCGAGCGCGGGAGCCCGCCTGCCAGACCCACCGCGGAGATGGCCGATGAACTGGGAGAAGCTCAAACACACGCCGCACTACGGGAACGTCTACCGCGCCCGGGTACCCGGAGGCTGGCTCGTGCTCGCCGACACCTGGGCGCGGCACGAGGAGCCGGACGGTGAGCGCCACTACGACTCCACCGGCGTCGGCGTCACGTTCTATCCCGACCCGAACCACGAGTGGACGCTCGAGGCCGAGAGCCCGGACGACACCTGATCGGCCGCCGTCGGTCGTCGCCGTGGGAGAGGCCGGCCCCCCCGCTGGCCTGTGCCGTGGCCGTCGGTCGTCCCGTCGGATTCCGGGCGCTCAAAACGAGGAGGCAGCAGCATGTCACTTGACGGAAAGACCGTCATCATCACCGGTGGCACCTCCGGCATCGGCAGGGGCTGCGCGCGCCACTTCGCCGAACTCGGCGCGAAAGTCGTCACGTCCTCCATCCAGCGCAGCGAGGGCGAGGCGCTGCAGGATGAGCTTCGCGACGCCGGCCATGACGTCACCTTCGTCTACGCGGACATGACCGAGGAGACGCAGGTGGCCGCGCTGGTGGAGCGAACCGTCGAGATGCACGGCCGAATCGACGGCGCGTGCTCGAATGCAGGCGCGTGGGTCGAGGGCACCGTCGAGGACTTCGACGACGCGCAGTGGGATCTTGTGATGGGTGTCAACGTGCGCGGCAACTTCCTGCTCGCGAAGCACCTCGTGCCGGTCTTCCGCGAGCAGGGCGAGGGCGTGCTGGTGATTACCACCTCGACCGCCGCCTACGTCGGCTTCCCGGCCCACGCGCTCTACTGCGCGTCCAAGGCCGCGCTCGTCGCGCTGATCCGCTGCCTGACGAAGGACCACGCGGGCTACATGCGCTGCGTCGGGATCTGCCCCGGAACCATCGACACCCCGATGCTCGCCGCCAGCGCGGAGGGATTCGACCAGCCTCTCGACGAACTCTATGCTGAGGTCGCCGAGAAGATCCCGGTCAAACGCCTCGGCCAGCCGGAAGACGTCGCGAAGGCCGCGGCCTTCCTGCTCAGCGACGACGCGGGCTTCATCGCGGGAAGCTCCGTCTTCCTTGAAGGCGGGACGCTCGTGCTGCCGCCGTGGTGAGGGAGCGCGCGCCGTCGTCGTGTGCGTCGTTTGCAGGACGGGCTTTCATCCGTCTGCCGTGGCGATGGAGCTTTCGCCCGCCGCCGTCCGTCGTTTGTAGGACGGGCTTCCATTCCAGCCCGTCTGTCTTACCTTCTTCACCCACGGCCACTCGGGCGTCGTGCAGGGAGCTAATCATGGCAAAGAGCAAGACCCAACGCATAGGTATCTTCACCGCAGGCGGGGACTGCCCCGGCCTGAACGCGGCTATCCGCGGCGTGGCGAAGGCCGCTCGGCGCGAGTACGGCATCGAGGTCATCGGCATCTTCGATGGCTTTCAGGGGCTCATCGAGAATCGCTGGCGCACGCTCGACTGGGACGATCTGTCCGGGATACTGACCGTCGGCGGCACCATGCTGCGCACCTCGCGCGTGAAGCCGCACAAGTATCAGCTTCCTGATGGCGAGACCGTGGACATGACCGCGCAGGCCTACGAGAACTACCGCACCCTGGGGCTCGACTGCCTCATCATACTCGGCGGTGGCGGCACGCAGAAGAATGCGCTCAAGCTCGTCGAGGCCGGCTGCAACGTCATCACGCTGCCGAAGACCATCGACAACGACATCGCCGAGACCGACGTCTGCTTCGGCTACGACACCGCGGTGACGGTCGGAACCGAGGCGATCGACCGGCTGCACTCCACCGCCGACAGCCACCGACGCATCATGGTCCTTGAGCTCATGGGAAACAAGGTCGGCTGGCTGGCCCTCGGAGCGGGCGTTGCCGGTGGCGCGGACGCGATCCTCATTCCCGAGATCCCGTTCGACATCGAGGTCGTCGCCGAGAGCATCCGCGAACGCGATCGGCACGGCAAGCGATTCAGCATCGTGGCGGTGGCAGAGGGCGCAGAACCGGCGGGCGGCTTCGCCGACGATGACGACTACGAGCACGCCGGCGAGGGCCACCACGTGGGTACCCGGGTCGGTCGCAGACTGGAGGCGCTTACATCGCTGGAGGCTCGCGTGACGATCCTCGGGTACGTCCAGCGCGGCGGCTCGCCAACCTCCGCCGACCGCCTGCTGGCGACAAAGCTCGGCACCGCCGCCGCCGACCTGCTGGCCGAGGGCGAGTACAACGTGATGGTCGCCAGTCGCGGGCAGAGCTGGAAGGCCGTGCAGCTTGAGGAGGTCGCCGGCAACCGCCGGACCGTCCCGCCCGATCACGACTGGATCCGCGCGGCCCGTCTCATCGGCACCAGCTTCGGAGACGAGTGAGGCCGTGAAGCGGCAGCCCTCGCACTCGCAGCGCGCTCCGAACCGGACCGTGCAGGCGTGAAGATCAGGTCATTCGACTTCAGCTTGACTGAGGTCGCCGGCTCGATGGGCGACTTCGGCACGCTCCTTCCCCTCGCAATCGGATACATCGTAGTCTGCGATCTGGACCCGGCCGGCTTTCTGGTGATGATGGGCGTCGCCAACATCGCCACCGGACTCGTCTATCGGCTCCCCATGCCCATCGAGCCGATGAAGGTGCTTGCCGTCGTGGCTATCGCGCAGGCATGGGCGCCGTCGATGATCTACGCGTCCGGATTCGCGATGGGCGTGATCTGGATCATCTTCGCTCTCACCGGTGTCATCGGGTGGATCTCGAGGATCACTCCAAACTCGGTGATACGTGGCATTCAGGTCACCCTCGGTGTGCTCCTGGCGGTCGAGGCCTTTAAGATGATCTCCACCTGGTGGGCGCTCGGCCTCGTCTGTGTGCTTCTGGTTCTGCTGCTGCGAAAGAACCGCTACGCGCCTGCCGCCATCGTTCTGATGCTGCTCGGCGTGATTATCATGCTGATCCGCGGGCAGTTCGACCAGGTTGCACCGCCCGCGCTCAGCGTCCCCGCCTTCACCGGCTTCAGCATTGACGAAGTCTGGCGGAGCCTGCTGCTCGCGGGCTTCGCGCAGATTCCACTGACGGTCACGAACGCAACCATCGCCACGTCATCGCTGATCACCGAATACTTCCCGGATCGGGAGGTTAGCGAGCAACGGCTGGCGTGGAACCAGGGTATCATGAACTCGATCGTGCCATTCCTCGGCGGCATGCCGATGTGTCATGGGGCGGGCGGCCTGGCAGGGCAATACTTCTTCGGCGCCCGAACCGGCGGCGCGAACCTTATCGAGGGCTTCATCGAAATCTGTCTCGGACTCTTCCTCGCCGGTTCCATCGCGGCAGTATTCGGCGTCTTCCCGCTGGCAATCATCGGAGCCATGATGTTTCTCGTCGGGGTCGAAATGACAAAGTTCGCCGGCGATGTCGGCATAGGCCGGGACACCGTGCCACTGGCTGTGACGGTCGTGGCCTCGCTGGCGACCAACATGTTCTTCGGCTTCCTCGCCGGAATCGCCACTCATTATCTGCTGCGCCGGATACAGCAGGGCTGAGAGGCCGCTTTCGACCTCCGCTCCTCGGTTTCGTCGCGGGAGACCCTGCGACGAACCTTCCGCGACATCTGCTCGTCTCTTGAATCGAATTGACGGAACGGCCCAATGTGCAGTATCGTGATGTCTCT
>JBKHFA010000163.1:0-8374 GCA_046540615.1 Armatimonadota bacterium
GCACAGGTACTGGCGGCGACGGCGATGGCCGTGAAGGCCGCGCGCGTGCGCATCGGTGCGGCGGGATGGGGCGGCCTCCGGCCGTTGACCGAGACGGAACTTGAGCGGATCTACACCCGGCCGGATGAGGCGTATCGACAGGAGCGGCTGAGCAAGGGCTGACCTCCCCCCCCCTCGATCCCCCCTCTCCGTTCCGGCGAGGGGAGAAGAAAACATCAGTCAGCGCCACACCGGAGATTGCCGGGCATTCGGCATGAAGACGCATTCCCCCTCCGGGGCGGGGGGTGCCCGGGTGTCGTTTGCGAGGGCGGGGGGGGTCCGCATGACGATTCGCACACCGCTCATTATCAAGCAATGAGCCACGCTTCACATACTGGAGGACCTCTGATGAGCAATTACGACAGCTTTGTCGATGGCACCGCGGATATTCCTGACATCAACGTGACCTGGCCGCTGTACGGGACGGGACTTGAGAGTCTCGGGAAGAACAAGCAGCCTGTCGAGTGGGCGATGCCCGAGATCGGCCCAGATGAGTTGCTGGCGCGGGTTGATGCGTGCGGGCTGTGTTTCTCTGATATCAAGGTGTTGCGCCTCGGTCCGGATCATCCACGCATCTCCGGTCGCGACCTGAAGAAAGATCCGGTGATCCTCGGCCATGAGGTCGCGCTGACGATCGTCAAGGTCGGCGAGGAGCGTGCCGATGACTTCACCGTGGGCGACCGCTTCGTGGTGCAGGCGGACATCTACTACAACGGCGAGGGCCTCGCGTTCGGCTACGCCCTGCATGGCGGGCTTGAGCAGTACGTGAAGATTCCCACGCCGATCCTCGATGGCGATGACGGCTGCTACCTGATCCCGATCCCCGATGACATCGGCTACTCCGAGGCTGCGCTGGCCGAGCCGTGGGCCTGCGTGGTCTGCGCATTCCGCGTGGAGACGCGCACGTCGATCAAGTCGGGCGGGACGCTCGCGATCGTCGGCGGCCCGGATGCGCGCGAGGGTTTCACGGTCGGGTCGCTCATCGAAGGCCCGCACCCGTCGGCAATCATCGCGATGAATGCCCCTGAGAGCCTCGAGCACCTGCTGCAGGAGGCGGCATCGGAGGGCATATCCGTCATCCGCGCCGATTCTGAGAGCGAGCTTGAGGAGATTGCTGAGGAACGCGGCGGCATCGACGACCTGATCCTGCTCGACCCGACCGCCGACCAGGTGGAGAGCCTCGCCACGCTGCTCGCGGACGGCGGGATCCTCTGCCTGATGATCGACGAGACGCTGGAACGCGCGGTCGAGGTCGATGCCGGGCGGATACACTACGATCAGACGCGCTACGTGGGAGCCTCAGGGCTCGACATCGGCGAGGCGTACGCATCGACGCGCTCGGTCAAGCCGGTTGAGGGCGGCACGATGCTGATCTCGGGCGCCGCCGGACCGATGGGTCAGATGCACGTGCAGCGGGCGCTGGAGCACCCCGAAGGGCCGTCGGTGGTCGTGGCGACGGACATCGATGATGAACGCCTCGCGACACTCCCGCAGCGTTTCAGCGCGCTGGCTGAGCGCAATGGGCGGACGCTCCGCACGATCAACCCGCTTAAGACCGACCCCGATGTAATTGACGAGCAGATGGAGAACTACGCGCCCGGCGGCTTTGATGACGTGGTGGTGCTCGTGCCGGTGCCGCAGGTGATAGCAGAAAACGCCGGTTTCCTCGGCGAACGTGGCATGTACAACATCTTCGCGGGGGTCGCCCGGGGCACGATGGCGACGATGGACGTCTCCGATGTGGCGCTCAAGGGCGTTCGCTACACCGGCACCAGCGGCTCCGCGATCGAGGACCTGCAGACCACCATCAGTATGACCGAGGCCAGCGAACTCGCGCCCAACCGCGCGGTGGCGGCGGTCGGAGGGATGGACGCCGCCTGGGAGGGCCTCGAAGCCGTCGCCGAAAGCGAACTGACCGGCAAAGCCGTCATCTATCCGCATGTGCGCGGCCTGCCGCTGACGGAATTGCACGAACTTGCCCACGAGGAGCCGGAGGCCGCGGAGAAGCTCGACGACGCCGGAGCGTGGACAAAGGAAGCCGAGGAGGCGCTGCTGAGGCGTCATGTCGGCGAGGAGCAGAACGCCCGGCCCTGTCGGCATCTTGAGGGCAAGGTCGCGCTCGTGACCGGCTCAGCGCAGGGCCTCGGAGAGGCGCTCGCCGCACGGCTTGCTCGCGAGGGCGCCGACGTCTGCGTTGCGGACATCAACCTCGAGGGCGCGCGTGAGACCGCGCGACGGATCGCGGACGACACCGGCAGTCGCTGCTTCGCCGTCAAGATGGATGTGACCGACGAGGAATCGGTCGCCGCCGCGATGGCCGACTGCGTGGACGAACTCGGCGGCCTGGACATCGTGGTGAGCAACGCGGGGATACTGATCGCGGGAGACACCACGGAGTTCGAGGTCGCGGACTGGCGGAAGGTGATGGAGGTCAACCTGGTGGGATACTTCATCGTCGCGAAGCAGGCGGCGAAGATCATGCTCGAGCGTGGCACGAAGGGGGCGATCGTGCAGATCAACTCGAAGTCCGGCAAGAAGGGTTCGTTCAAGAACTCCGCCTACGCGTCGAGCAAGTTCGGAGGCGTCGGGCTCACTCAGTCGCTCGCGCTCGAGTTCGCGGAAGCCGGCATCCGCGTTAATGCCGTCTGCCCGGGGAACCTGCTGGACTCGCCCCTGTGGGTGGACAGCCTCTACGCGCAGTATGCCGAGCGCTGGGGCATCACCGAGGACGAGGTGCGGCAGAAGTACGTCGATCAGGTGCCGATGAAGCGCGGCTGCACATACGAGGACGTCGGCAACGTGGTGGTCTTCCTCGCCTCGGAGCGGGCCGGGTATATGACCGGCCAGGCGATCAACGTGACCGGCGGACAGATCATGTACTGATTACGCTCGATGCGGAGCGACGCGTATGCGCTGCGAGAGTTGCGGCACTGATCTGCCCGAAGATGCCGCGTTCTGCCCCGAGTGTGGCGAGCGCAACAGGGCGCTGAGTGCCGGAGAGATGATCGACCTCACGCACACGTCCGGCCTCGTGCGTGGACGCGAGGCCGGCGAGGTGCCGAGTGTGCCTGAGCCGGCGGGGGCGCCGGAGGGGACGCCTGAGATCCCTGATGCCGCGCCGCTGCCGGATGCGTCCGGAGGCGCAATACCAACCGGACAAGCCGCCGCGACCGACGCAACCGCTCTTTCCGGCGTGGACCGGGCGCGACTGCGCGAGGAGGCCCGGAGGGCCGCACAGGCTCTCGCCGAGACCGCGCAGGATACACTGCGCGAGGAACTTGCAGAGATCGCCGAGAAAGAGACGCTGATTGAGCAGCTCGGCCAGGAGGTGGAGGAGGTTTCTCCATCAGAGGAACCGCCTCCGCCTTCCGCCGAAGAGCGGATGTGGGATGACACGCAGGAGCGCGCGAGGCTGCATGGCGTAGGAATGCCGTGGGGCGAGGAGACGGTGTCCGGAGGCGGCGAGGGCGACGGGGCCGACGAGCGGATCGGCGAGAAGATCGAGGCGGCCGCCGAGGAGGATGGTGGCAAGTGCTGCGCCTGGGGTTGTGCCACGCTCTCCGTGCTGCTCTTCCTCTTCTTCATCCTGAGTTTCATCCTGAACGTCGCTCAGTAGCACATACTGCGCGGATACGCCCGTGAAGGCATTTGATGGGCCACCGGATAGACGCGGGAGAGGCAGCGAGACAGTGCGGTCGTACACAGTCAGAGGAGGATTCGCCCATGTTCTGCCCGGAGTGCGGTCACGAGGTCGCCGATGACGCGAGGTTCTGTCCCAACTGCGGGAAGAACCTTGCGGTCGCGAATGAGGATCAAGCCTCGAACGACGAGGCTCCGCAGGACGCGGTCCCCGACGAAGCGGAGCCAGCCACCCCCTCGCCTCCCGAGCCTGCCGCCGACGATGCGGCGCCTTCCCCGGCCACGCCTCTGACCGCCCGTGAGGCAGTGGCCCAGGATTCGGCCGAGGAGCCCGAGACGCAGGAGGTGCAGGGCGCGGCCCAACCGACCCCGACACCGAGCCAGCCGACGCCGGGTGAACCACGAGCGTCGGCGGCGCCGACTGAACCGCCGGCTCCATCTGCGGATGCCACGCCGCCTTCGGGCCAGCCGCCCACCGGCCAGCAGCCTCCGGCCGGGGAAGGGGCCCCGTCCGCACCACCTCCTGACGAGAAGAAGACGAACTGGGGCTCGATCTGCCTGATCGGCTGCGGGGTCCTCCTGCTGCTCGGCATTCTCTCGGGCATCGGCATCTGGTTGTTCATGCGATGGGGCAGCGCACAGATGGAGAATCTTCCGGATACGCCCGCGAATATCATGGACAGGATTGAGCCTGGCGAGGACACGGACGGCGACGCGAGCGATGGCGAGACGGAAGAGACCGGCGACACCGCGACGCCTGATGGCGATGGTGGCCTCGGCGACATTGTCGGCCAGCTTGGAGAGGCCCTTGAGGGAGCCGGCCAGTCAGTTGAAGGCCTCGGGGAAACCATCTCCGGGCTGGATCTGAAGGATCTTGACGCTGAGGCCATGCCGCAGGACGCCGCGGATACTCTCAACGCATTCAGCGCCGGTCTGGCACTCGACAGCGAGCAGGCTATGATGCTCGCTATGAGCGAAAAGCTGGAGGACGATTTCCGAGGCGCCTGGGAGAAGAGTCCAAACCTGCAACACAGCGGCTTTCGGGTGGTCGAACAGGAGAGGATCAACGACACCGAACTGCACTTTGTCATTGAACAGGCGCTGAGGAACCGCGAGACCGACGAGCAGATCGAGCGGGGATGGGACCTGACGCTGCGCAAAACCAACAATCGCTGGCAGGTGGACGAGTTCAGCGAGACTGAGATCTGAGGGTGAGACGATGAATCGCGAGGTTCGTATCGAACTCGGAATCAACGGAGCCTTCCTGACGCGACGGTGGGAGCGCCCCGGCAACTGGATGCGCCTGACGCGCGAGATCGGCTTCCGCAACCACGAGTTCTGCGGCGACGTGCTCGACCCGTTCTTCTCCGGCGACCGCGAATTTCAGATGGAAACCGCCCGCCAGGTGAAGTCGGAGGCCGAACGCCACGACGTCAACATCGTTGACATTTACACCGGCGTGGCGACTCACCGCTTCCACGGTCTTTCGCACAGTCAGCCCGCGCCGCGGCAGCGGATGAAGGAGTGGATCCTGCAGTGCTGCGATCTCGCGCTGGAGATGGGCTGCGACCGCATCGGCGGCCACTGGGACGCCATCTCGGTCGAAGTGATGCAGGATGACCGCGCCTACCAGAGCGCGATCGGGCGAGTGCAGAGCATCTTCCGCGAGCTTTCGCGCGCCGCCGCCGCGAAGGGCATCGGCGCAATTTATAACGAGCAGATGTACATCCCCAGCGAGATCCCCTGGACGCTCCAGCAGGCCGAGGACTTTTTGCTCGCGGTCAACCGTGACAACGACGGCTGCCCGGTGCTGCTGACCATCGACGTGGGCCACCAGGCCGGCATGCACTACGGCCTTGAGGGCGAGGACCTGGACTACGTCGAGTGGTGCCGCAGATTCGGCGCGGTCTCGGAGATCGTGCATCTCCAGCAGACCTCGCCCGACGGCAGCCATCACTGGCCCTTCACCGAGGAGTTCAACGAGCGCGGGCATGTCGAGATCCCGCCGATCCTTGAGGCGCTGGAGGAGTCGCATCGCGAGTTCGCGTCATCGCCTCTGTCCGAGGTGCTGCAGCCGGTCGATCACACGTACCTGATCGGCGAGATCATCCCCGGCTCCACGAAGACCGAGGAGGCCCTCATCGAGGAGCTTCGCGTCTCCGCGGAGTACCTCCATGAGTTTGTGCCGGAGGACGGTCTGACGCTGTCGATCTGATTGTTGATGGCACATTGCGGAAAATGCGCTCGATGCGGCCTGAAGACGGACCCGACATCACATCCGAACCATCTCGGGATCATGACGATCAGCAAGCCCCGACAGTGATCGTACACAGCAGAGGCGCGCCGTCTCCGGAGCGCCTCTGCTCGTCACGTGGCGAATCTGCGTCCTGCTACTCGTCACCCTCCGGCCGCCGGCCTGATATGCCCGGAATGCCGCCGAAGTCCGGAGGCTGCTGCTCGTCGTCCGTGTCCATCTCCGCGCCCTCAGGGCCCTGATCGGGCAGCACAACGCCCGGGTAGGGCGACTGCACCCCGCTGGGCGGCGTGGGGTCGCGCCCGACTACGTTCGCGCCCGTCGCCTGATGCTGGGCGTCCACGATCTTCTTCGAGTACTCGAAGCCCTCCTGCATCCGCCGGTAGCGTCGCACGAGGATGATCGCGAGGACGACCGGGCTCACGTAGTAAAGCGCCACGTGAAACCAGCGCGGGTCGTAGCCGGTGAAGATGTGGAAGAGAAATCCCACCAGCACCGCGATCATGAAGATCTGCTCGACGAGTTCGTCTGTGCGCATCGCTTACACTCCTGCGTCCCCGCTGGGCTCAAGCTGCCGGATCGCCAGCAGCGTCTCGTAGATGGACATGCGAATCATCTCGTCGAGCGGCAACTCCGGGGCGTCCTCCGGCGGGCTCATCAGCGCCGGATCCGCCTGGCGCAACGCCTCGGTCTCGCGCTCGGCCACCGGGAGCAGATTGCCACCGTGCTGCGCGCGGAACTCCGCGATCTGCCGCGTAAGCGCCTCAACGTCCTCCTCGAGCTTGAGCACATCCTCATGCGGAGTGGGCCGCTGCGTGCGTACGCGATCAAGCCACGTCGGCTTTCCAGGCTCGATCAGGTAGCCCTGGGCGATCAGCGCGAATTCCACGTACTGCCTGATGTCGCCGAAGACGCCGGTGCGCTGCCAGAAGCTCATCTCCTGACGGATGGTCTTGAGCGCCTGCTCGATCAGCGCGTCGAGGGTCACCCACTGGCGGTCCTCCTCGGCCTCCTCATCGCGGTTGCGCTTGCGCAGCAGTCCGAATGCCACGGCCAGCGCGTCGCTGGTCGGCGCCTCGGGCATCGGCCCGATCTGCGCGATCTGAAGCTCCCACGTCTTCTGCGGGTAGGGCGGCATCAACGTGGCCATCCGATCGACGACGCGGAAGTCGATGCAGCCGGTCTCGTAAAGATCGATCAGAGTCACGTAGATTATCTGATGCGCCCAGTGATGGGCATCAAGCTCCTCTTCGGTCAGGGGCGCGTAGCACTTCGCCCGCGGACTGGTCATCTTCCCCGGACGCGACCTGTCAACGAAGCGGTCGGCGAAGAGCACCATCAGCCCGTCCGGCCCGACCGGCCCCTCCGGCTCAATCGGCGTGATCTCAGTGACCTCGCCCTCCTCGGGCGCCGGCTCCTCCTGCTGCCCCTCAAGGGCCTCGCCGAGCGCCTTCGCGACCGTCCGCCAGATCAGCACGCCGCCCACGATCAACACGATGATGATACCGATCTGCACCACAGTCATCTACGATCGCTTTCCCCTCGCGCGTTTGGTCTCAGGCGCAGGCCCATCCGATGACCACTCCCCGGGCCACTCGGTGCAGGCATACGCGCTGTGATTGTGAATTGACTCGAAGCTCTCGCACTCCACGGAGAACCAGATCACATCAGGAAGCTCCCGCAGAGCGAGCACACTATCTCTCACGACGTCTTCGACGAACTTCGGGTTCTCGTACGACCGCTCAGTGACGACTTTCTCGTCTTCGCGCTTGAGCATCGGGTAGACCTGCTCGCTTCCCTGGCTCTCCAGCAGCGGAATCAGGTCCTCCAGCCAGACGATCTGCTCATCCCTCGTGCGCAGCTTCACGCGAATCATCGCCCGCTGACTGTGCGCTCCGAATCGCGAGATCTCACGCGAACACGGGCACAGCGTGATGACCGGCACCTCGACGCAGGTCTGAAAATCGAACTGATCGCTCACATCGCTGGCCTCGAACCAGCAGTCGTAGTCAAGCTGGCATGGCAGGTTCGTCGCCGGCGAGCGCTTGGGCAAAAAGTACGTAAAGTCCAGTCTCAGGTGCGCGGCCCAGGCGTCGAAGCGCGACCGTATTTCGGCGAGCATCTCGCGCATCTCCGGCAGCGCCACCGCGCTCTTTGACCAGCGCGAGAGCATCTCCACGAAGCGGCTCATGTGGGTGCCGCGCTCGTGATGCGGCAGCTCCACCGAGGCCTCGAAGATACCCGTGACGCGGGCGTGGCCACCCTCTTTCTCGCGGATCATCACCGGCAGATGGATGTCCCGCACCCCCACCCGGCGGATGGGAATGCCCCGCTCATCTCCTTCTGATGCCACGTCACGCATACCGCTAAGCTTCCCGTCTAAGGGCTGATTGTTGCACACTGCCAGTATACCCGAGGCCGGCCTCTCGCACAAGATACCAC
>JBKHFA010000164.1:0-8365 GCA_046540615.1 Armatimonadota bacterium
CAATACATGGTGGTGAGGCAGCACGTTTCCGCCTGCCCGCCGCCGCCCTCATCCCCCCGCCCGCATATGCACCTTGAACGAGTCGGCCTCCCGCGCCCGGGCGATCGCGTCCGTGGCGTCGGCGAGGGCGAACTCATCACTCACCAGCGGCTCGGTGTTGATTCGTCCGGCCGCCAGCAGCGCCAGCGCGCGGTCGTCGGTGAATGGGTTCGTGTACGCGCCCGCGACGGTGACCTCATCGCGGAAAAGCTGCCGCGGGCGCATCGGCACCTCCGCCCCCTTCGGGCAGACGCCGAACTGCAGCACGCGCCCTCCCGGCCCGACGACGTCCAGCGCGAGCGCAGCCGTCTCCGGGATCCCCGCCGCCTCCAGCACGAAGTCCGCCGGGCCTCCGAGCCCGTCGATGATCGCCTCGAGTGCATCGTCCGATGATGGATCGACTGTCGCGTCCGCGCCGAGCGCCTCGGCGAGATCGCGCTTGCCTGCGTCGGGTTCGGAGACCACGACGGGCGCACCGCCGTGCAGCCGCACAAGCTGCGTCATGATCAGCCCGACCGTGCCTCCGCCGAGGATCGCCACGCGGTCACCCGGACGCGGCGCGAGCACCGCCAGCCCGTGCAGGCAGCAGGAGAGCGGCTCCATCAGCGCACCGTCGCGGAAACTGACCTCATCGAGGAGCGGAAGACACTGCTGAGCGGGCATCGCGCAGAGTTCCGCGAAGCCACCCGGGCGCGTGACGCCGACGGCGGTCGCGGTCTCGCACAGGTGCGGCATGCCGCGCCGGCACGGGCGGCAGGCGTGGCAGTAGATGTTCGGATTGACCGCGACCCGGTCGCCCTCGGCGAGGTGCGCGGCGTCGCCCGCATCGACGACCTTCCCGGACAGCTCGTGGCCGGGGATCGCCGGGTAGTCGGCGTGGTAGTCGCCGTCGATGATGTGCAGATCGGTGCCGCAGATGCCGCAGGCGGCGACCTCCACGACGACCTCGCCAGGCGCGGGCGTGGGGTCCTCGACCTGCGTGACTTCGAAGCGGTGGGGCTCGTGAACGACCAGTGCGAGCATGTGGCGCACCTCCGTGGCGAACAATGAGTTACCCGGTTGTTCGACGTGGTTTCGCGCAGGACCTGTCGCCGGTGGAGGACTCGCGTTGGCGGGCAGGAAGAGACGTGTGAAGACACCGCAGGTGATTGAGGTGATCGCAGATGCTGCTGGCCATCGTTCTTTGCGTTGCGACCGCACCGGCTTTCGCACAGGAGGCCGTGCCGCTCGGTGAAGTGGTCGAGGCTGAGAGCCTCGTCGCCGTCGGCGCGGAGGCTGAGCAGACGCACGCTGACACCGCTTCGGGCGGTGCGTACGTGTTTCTGCCTGAGACGCAGATGGAGAATGAGAAGCCGAACTCGTGGATCGAGGTGCCGATCGCGGATATGCGGGGTGTCTACCGCGTGCGAGTGCGCGCGCTGGCGCTCAGCGGCGGCACGGACTCACTGCGCTACGGCACGGAGGCGCCGTGGTCATCGATCGGCCTGGGAACCGACTACGGCGAGTGGCGCTGGTACGAGTTTGACATGTACGAACACTCGCCTGAAGGTGTGACCACGCTTTTGATCGGTGCGCGCGAGCCGGCTCGCATCGATGCGATCGAGGTGATCAGGATGAAGGATGCGCCCTGCTCGCCGCACCAGTCATCACCGATGCGCCCTGAGCCGAACGCCTGCAGTCCCGTCGACGTCAATCCACCGACCTTCCGCTGGCGCGAGCAGGGAGACGACGTGATCTGCAGCGTGCAGGTTGCTCGCGACGTTGATTTCGCGGAGATCGTGTATGAGGGCGAGTCCGACGCGAGCTATCTGCGGCCCCTTGAGCCGCTGCCCGACGGCGAGGAGCTTCACTGGCGCTGGCGCTCGGACCGCTGGGAAGACGGGGCGTGGTCGGCGCCGGAGAGTTTCGAGATTCCCTCGGAGCTTGCCGAGTGGCCGCTGCCGCCGTGGGAGGAGAGCTTCGCGAGGATTCCCGAGGGCCATCCGCGAGTGTGGATGCGGCCCGGAGAGCTTGGGGACTTGCGCGAGTGGGCCGCCGGCGACGGTGCGGAGACGATCGATCGCTGGCGCAGTAAACTGAACTCGGAGTTGGGCAAGGACCTGCCGCTGGAGGAAGTCAAGCAGAAGGGCGAGGGGCTGACACGCGAGGAGGGCGTCATCCAGCGGATCACCTTCAAGGGCGAGGCGGGCCGCACCGCCGGGCAGATGAAGAACCTCGCGCTGATGTACGCGCTGACGGGAGACGAGGACTACGCTGAGGAGGTGCGGCGGCGCGCATTGCTGATAGCCGGCCTCGATCCTCGGGGTTACGCGTCACACCAGGTCAGCGACTTCGGCAACGGCAACCTCGTCGAGGGGATGGCGTGGGCGTACGAACTGACGAGGGACTATCTCAGCGACGAGGAGCTTGCGGCGATCCGCGACGCGATCCACGAGCGGCTTGCGATCACCGCCCCTTACTTCCACCGCCTCGAGCAGCGTCTGCACAACGCCCACGCATGGCAGCATACAATGCTGCAGTTCATGGCGGGCGCGCTGGCGATCGCCGATGAAGTCCCGGAGGCGGCCGACTGGTTCCGCTGGGGCGTGAAGACGACCGTGGCGCTTTACCCGTGGTTCGGAGGTGCGGATGGCGGCTCCGCGGAGATGGCGAATTACTTCGCGGGAACGAATCTGCACTCGTCGATGCAGATGAGGGACCTGATCTACCACGCCACGGGGATTGATCTGCGTGAGAACCCGTGGTACACGAACAATGTGTATTACACGATCTACGCCCACCCGCCGAACCATCACCGCTCGCAGTTGGGCGACCACGGTGGCGGGCCGATGTCCAGCGGATTGCACCGCCGGGCGATGCTGGCGACGCGCTACCGCGCGGTGCTGCTGGATGACCCTGACGCGGCCTCGTTCGCGGCGGCGTACGCGACGGCCGGCGGGGTGAAGCTCGAGTCCGTCGCCAGCCTGCTTGACACCTACCGGCGACTGCGCCCGGAGATCCCCGAGCCGCGACCGCTGTCGCAACTTCCGGACGCCCGCGCATTCCGCGACATCGGCGTCGTCTACCTGCACACGGCGATTGAGCGGCCCGAGGACAACGTCTTCCTTGAGTTCAAGTCCGGGCCCTTCGGCTCGCACGGCCACTCACACAACGATCAGAATACGTTCAACCTTTCCGCGTACAACGAGCCTCTGCTCGTGGACACCGGGTACTATCACTCCTTCGGCGACGCCCACCACGCCGGATGGACGATGCGCACGAAGGCGCACAACGGCATCCTCTTCGACGGGACCGGTCAGCCCAACTCCAGCCTTGACGCATTCGGGCGGCTGATCGCCTTCGAGCAGGGCGCGGAGTTCATGTACACCGCGGGTGAGGCGAAGTGGGCGTATGATGAGGTGGAGATCGATCGCTTCACGCGGCACATACTTGCGCTCAAGCCTGACATCTACCTCGTGTACGATCAGATCGAGACCCCGGAGGCGCACACACATCAGTACCTGCTGCACGCGGAGAGTGAGATGGCCATCGATGAGGCGGCGAAGACGGTGGACGTGGTCGGTCGGGAGGAGGCGCGTTGCCGGGTGACGCTGGTGGAGCCGGCGGGGCTGGCGATCTCGCAGCATCACGAGTTCGATCCGCCAGCGTTGCGCTGGCGCGATGATCGGAACTTCGAGATGGTCGATCAGTGGCACCTGACCGCTGAACCCGCGGACGCCGCCGACAGCCGCCGCTTCCTCGCGGTCATCGAGGTGGGGCGCCGCGGCGACGAGCCCGTCGCGCAGATCGAGCGCCTGCAGGGCGATGGCTGGCTGGGCGTGCGGATTGTGCGCGAGGATGGTGAGATCGTCGCGGGTTTCGCCGATGAACTGCCGACGCTCGACGGCGACCTGCCGCGTGTGCAGATGGACTTCGGCTCGGCCTCCGCCGATGGCTTTGCCGCAGCCGTCGAGCTTCGTGGCGGCGAATCCGTCCGCGCGGTCACGGTCGGAGGCACCGGGACCTCCGCGCCCTGAGCGGCGAGGCGTGGATGGTGTTGTGCGCCCTACCTCGCGAGGTTCAGCGTCGTGAGCGCGCGCGAACTTTCGCCGGTCTCCGCGAGCGCCTCGACCTCGACGGCGTAGCGGCCGGAGGGGACGAGATTTCCGCGCCGGTCACGGCCGTCCCAGCGGACGGTCGAGCGCGTATCCGCGCGTGTGTCGATGGTGCGCACGGTGCGTCCGGCGATGTTGCGCAGCCGGACCGTGAGGTCGGCGGGACGTGAAAGCGCCACGTGGATGGCCGCGCCACCTCCGGCGCCCACCGCGGCCACGCTCATCACCGCGAGAGGCGGGGCGGGCGTCGCGACGGCTTCGGAGGAGCCCGCCGCCGGGGCGCTGTCGAGGAAGGGCGTGAAGTTCACCGGCCCCAGCGAAGCGTCCTCGGATCGGTCGAGGATACGCGCGCCGATCTCCGACTCGGTCGCATGTCCCCACCAGTTCTGCTGCGCGAGGATCGGGCGTGGCGTCTGATTCGCCAGGTCATACTCCGCGTTCCGCATGAATGTGTTCATTCCCGGGTTCGCGGTGCTGTCCGACGCGCCCAGCAACGGCTCCGCGTTGTGATGGATGCTCACGCCCCACCGCATGTTGTCCCGCACGGTGCAGCCCGTGATGAGCGGGACGGCGCTGCCGCCGGCGCGGATGCCGTTTTCGAGGCAGTGGTGAACACGCGTGTTGCGGAGCTGAATCCATCCGTCCGACTGCACGTTGACGCCGACCCGCGCGTTGCGCACGACAGCGTTGACCAGCCTGCCTGCGCTGCCGGGCGCATACTCGATGCCGGTCCAGTCACCGGGCGCCGGCGCGTCGGTCGCGGCGTCGAATGTGACCGGCCTGTCAGGGGCGCCGGATGCGACCAGGATCCCGTCGGCCCTGAGGGTTCCCCCGCGCACCGCGACACCCTCGCGCAGAGTGAGCCGCGCGCCACGGGCGATCCGGAGCGTGGTTGCGTCCGGGTCGGCCGTCAGATCGAAGGGGATGCCCTGCGCAAGCCACGCATCGTCGTCGGCGATGTCGGGGTCCGTGCTGCAGACGACGCCGATGGCGTTGCGCGCATTGTCCCGCCACGAATTGCCGTGGCGCAGCGCCTCCACGACCGTGGCCGCCAGGCGCATCGGATACTCCCCGGACTCGACCACGCGGGTTGAGTGTATCTTCGCGGAGGAGGCGCCCTGTGGGATCGCCACGCCGTTCCGCCCGCAAGCGCTGATGGTGCATTCGGCGAGATCGACATGCGCCGATCCGCCTGCGAAGATGCCGTCGCGCGAGCAGTCGCGGATGAGCGTGTTCTTGAGGTAGATGCGAGCGTCGGCGACGCGGAACGCGTCCTCGGCAAAGCCGACGGCCGAGTCGGTCATCCTCACGACTCCGCCGGATTCGACGGCGATGCCCATCCAGTCACCGGGCCCCGCGTCACCCTTCGGCTGGATTGTCACCGCCGCATCGGCTTCTCCGTCAACGAGCAGTCGCCCTCGCACGACGATGCGGCGGGGCGGGTAGATGCGAACGCCTGACTTGATCCTCAATGCGGCCCCCGAGTCGATGATCAGATCGGCAGTGGCCGAGCCGACGGTCATGTCCAGCGGGAGGCCCTGGTCGCGCCAGGCGACCGTCTCCGTGATGTCCACCGCGGAGTCGCAGTCCACGCCCAGCGCATCGACGCCGTTGTGCTCGAACGTGTTGCCGCGGCGCAGCATCTGCAGGCACCCCGCCTTCACGCGGACCGGATGGGCGCCGCTGCCGATGAACTCTGAGAAGAGGATCGCGCCCCGGGGACGGCTCGTCTGAATCTGCACACCGTGGCGATCGTTGTTCTGAAAGCGGCAGTACGCCGTCTTGACGAACGCATCGCCCATCGCCATCACGCCGTCCAGGGAGGCCCTCCGGACGTGGCAGTTGTAAAGGCGCACGTCGGCCCCGTCGATCGTCAGGTTGGTGGTGGCGGAGCGGAAGGTGCAGCGCTGGAAGCGCCCGGTGCTTCCTCGGGTGAAGAAAATACCTTTCCACACACCGCTCGACGTGATCTCCGGGGCGCGGAAGACGATGCGCGTGCCCATCGGCGCCATCGCGCTCAGAGTGCCCGCGACGGTCAACCGCCAGTCACCCTCGGCCACGACATGCACGTTCGGCTCCACGGTCACCGTCGCTCCGGCCGCGATGAAGACGTCAGAGCGCATCTGCCAGGGGGAGTCGGCGGCAGCAAGCGTCATGTCCTCGTCGATGGTGGCAGGCAGCACCGCGCCATCAGCCACGGTTGCGAGTGTCGCAAGTGCGAATGTCGCAACAATGATCATGTATGAAGTAATCAGGGGCATCCGCGTCGGGGATCGGCGATCTGAGCCACGCGTGTTGAGCATCGTCTTCCCCCTCGGGGTAGATTCCTCGGGCACACAGGTATTCTCCGCAAACCCGCGCTGACCTTCGTGGAGGATTCGACCTGTCGTCGGTGAACATTACTGCCCCCGCATCTATCATGCCGTCACTTTCCGCGAGTGAGGGCGAGGAGGCCGCGGACGTGGATCAGGAGACAATGCTGCACCATCTTGAGGAGCTTGCGGAACGCCTCGGCGTGACCATCCGCTACGAAGCGGCCGCCGGGCGCGTCGGCGTCTGTCGGCTCAGGGGCTCGCGTGTTGCCGTGATCGACGCGAACCTTCGGGTGCCCGATCGGGTGGCGGCCCTCGCCAGTGTGCTGGCGGACGAGGAGCTTGACGGTGTGTACATCCCCCCTGAGGTCAGGCGCCGACTTCATCGAAGCTGCCCGCTCCGCGTGCGGCCGGGGCAGGGGGAGCAGGACGTCGCGGGGGCCGGTGATTCGAGTGTCGGGGAGACGCAGCAAGCCACCGGGGCCGGCGATCCCGCGGTCGCGGAGCCGCCTGCTGATGACCAGGTCGCGGCGACCGACAACCAGTCGGAGCACTCAAAACGAGAGGACGCCGGCCCGGAGGCCGACGCCGATTGATCTCTGCGGTCACGCTTCTTGCGAGGATGGCCCGGGCAGGCCATCCCTCCGGACGACAAAGGCACCGAGAAACTGCGTACGAGATCGCCCCTGTCGTCTGAAGGTCAAAACGCCTACGCCCGACGTCGTTGCCGAATGATGACGCGCTGGACCTTCCGGTGCGCTCAGCAGTCCTCGCCGGCCATGCATACCTCAGGCTCAAGCAGCAGGCCGAACTTCTCATGCACGACCTCTCGCGCCGCCTCAATGAGCCCGATCACATCCTCGGCGGTGGCGCCGCCGAGGTTCACCATGAAGTTCGCGTGCTTGGTGGAGACCGCCGCGCGGCCCACACGCATGCCCTTGACGCCCGCGGCCTCGAGCAAGCGCCCCGCGTAGTCGCCCTCGGGGCGCTTGAAGATCGATCCCGCGCTCGGCCGCGAGACCGGCTGCTTGGAGCAGCGCGTCTCCATCGTGTCACACATCTTCGCGTGGATTTCCGAGGGATTGCCGGCGGTGAGTTGGAATGACGCTCTCACCACGACCTGCTTGTTCTCGCGGAGCAGGCTTTGCCGGTAGCCGAATGACAGGTCGGAGCGGTCGATGCGCTCGATGCCACCGTCGGCGGTTGCGATCTCGACCCACTCGGTGACGTCGCCGATCTCTCCCCCGTAGGCGCCCGCGTTCATGATCAGCGCGCCGCCGACGGTCCCGGGGATGCCGGCGGCGAACTCCAGCCCTGAGAGACCGCGATGCGCGCATTGCAGGCAGGCCGCCGCAAGCGATGCCCCTGCCTCGATGATTGCCGACGTCCCCTCAAACTGCACCGCCGACATCTCACCCGCGACCCTGATGACGACACCGCGAATCCCGCCATCACGCACGATCAGGTTCGTCCCGTTGCCGAGCACCAGCGGCTCAGTGCCGGCCCTCCGGGTCGCAGTCAGCGCGGCGCACAGCGCCTCCGGCCCGGCGGGAATAACAAGCAGATCGGCAGGCCCGCCTATCCCGAACGAGGTATGCCGCGAAAGCGGTTCGTCTTCCCGCAGCTCCAGGCCCGGGATGCGGCGTAGTTCCTGCACGAGTTCATACGACAAATCAACGTCATTCCGCGTCGTCATACCTGGTCCTGATCGGGCTCCTCTTCGCCCTCATCGCTCGAGGGCGGCTCTTCGGCTGCATTCTCTTCCGCGACGTCCCCGCTCTCGTCTTCTTCTGCGCCCTCGGGGAGGGGCGTGGCTGCTTCAGGAACAAGATGCGTCTCTTCGCCCTCGTCGGGTATGACCGCGTCCTCCTGCTCCCCCTCAGGGTCCTCCATCCGCGGCGCGTCCGGCTCCACGTCCGG
>JBKHFA010000165.1:0-8333 GCA_046540615.1 Armatimonadota bacterium
GACAGCGGACAGCGGACAGCGGACAGCGGACAGCGGACAGCGGACAGCGGACAGCCATTGTGCCGTGTGTCGTGTCTTTTCGCCGTCGCCGTCGCTGTCGTTGCTTTCGTCGCCGCCGTATCACGTCCAATCAATCTTGTGGTACTCCCACGGCACGTAGGGAAGCGCGGCGGCGAGGCGCTCGCGATCATCGCCCTGCTCTCCGGCGATCGTCAGCAGGTCTGATGCCACCGCCGAGCAGATATCCAGGCGACGCATCAGCATCCGGTTGAGAAGAAGTTCCTTGCCCTCGACGGTTATCTCGCGTTTCGCGTCATGGCCCTCCCAGATCGTGTCGTCGTAGCCCGGCGACCAGACATTGATCTTCAGTTCGGCCACCGCGTCCAGATCGGCGGCGACTTTTTCGAAGAGCCGCGCCGGCGCGATCGGCTGGCCCATGATCATCGTGGAGCGCAGGCCCTCCTCGAATCCCATCTCCCGCATCAGCGACCGCCACGGACTGTCCACGCTCGCGATGGTGCTGACGGGCCACCCGCGCCGCGCTCCCTCGGCGCAGACGCCCAGCAGCGCCTCGCGCACCGCGTCGTCGCTGACGCCCGCGATCTCCATGATCGAGACCTTCTCGTCCGGCCGCTGGCTGCTGCGGACCGTCGCGATGCAGTAGGCTTCAAGCTCACCGTCCGAAGGATAGCGCGCGAAGATGACCTCCTGGGGGATGACCGTGAAGATCATGTCATTGAGCGCCATCTCCCAGTAGCCGACCTCTCGCGGACGGAAGCCGCCGTAGTCGCCGAAGGCCATGTTGAAGACCCGCAGCAGTTCAGGCTGGATCGCGAGGCAGTCGTCGAGGCCGCCGATGGCCACGTCGCCCGCCTCCACGTCTTCCGGCGCCCACGTCATCGGCCGCATGTATATCAGGTCGCGGTGTCCGGAGCGCTCGTAGAAGCGGTAGCCGGCCGTCCGCTCGCCACCCCGGTAGACCATCAGGGCCTCAGCGCGGTCGGCGAGAAAATCCCTCGCAGCGTCGATCATCGCGCCGCCGACGCCGCGTGAGCGGAAGTCAGCGCGCGTCCCGACTGCGTGCTCGAAGGCGGTGTCAATGATCCTGCCGGGCGCGACCTGGAAGGGCCGCTGGTCGAGCGGGATCGCGCCGATCGGAATCTCGTCGAGAAACGCCATCGACGCGGTGTTGGACGGGAACTTCAGCCAGTCTTCGGCGCTGATGGGCGGGAAGATTGCGTTGCGGATCGACAGCATCTGCTCGATCTCGTCAGGCCAGACCATCTCGCGGCACACCAGATTTTGCATCGTCATGCTCCCTCGACGGATAATCACACGCGTGTGCGCAGATTCGCCGCTCGGCGACCGAGACCTGCGCCGGATCGCGGGGTGCATCCTGAGATTGTCGGTGGCGCAGGAGCGTTCGGCTAAGACCCCCGGACTCCGGGCGCCCTCGCCCGGAGAGTCGTCGCGAGCGGACGTGTGAGGCGGCAGAGGCATCCAGGCGAGGGCGCCTGGACTCCAGACTCAGGGCGGAATGTTCTCGGGGAGAGATAACACAGATCAACCACCGTCAGTTTGCGTCTACACCCCGATCGCGCCTCGCGGCGGCTCCCCCTGTATGTTATACTGAACATACATGATTATGAATGCATCACCGCGAGGTGTTTTCCCCAGATGAGCGAGACGAGCGCAACGACGGCCGAGCGGCTGAAACTGCGGCCGGGCGACCTTGTGATGAGCGACTTCGACGGAACGATCACGAAGCGGGACACAGGCTGGGTGGTCTTTGACGAACTGGAGCTTGACGGCGCGTGGGACTGGGAGTACCGCTGGCGCGACCGCGAGATAAGCTCGATGGAGTGCCTGACCGGGCAGTGGGATCTCGTCAACCTGGCGCCGGATGAGATGATCGCGTTGATCGACACGCTGGAGACCGACGAACGCTTCCCGGAGTTCGTGCAGAGAGCGCGCGGCGTCGGTGCGGAGGTCGTCGTGGCCTCCGATGGACTGAGCTTCTACCTCGACCGGATCATGGAGCGCATGGGCTTCGAGATATGCGAGGGCGATCCGGACCCGGACGATCCCGGCGAGTGCATTGCCCGCTACGTCAACAAGGCCGAACTGACGCCCAGGGGCGTGAAGATCACCTTCCCGCACAAGAACGAGGACTGCGAGCAGTGCGGAAATTGCAAGAGCGGCCACCTCGCGCGTCTGAAACTGAACTACGACCGCATCATCTACATCGGCGACGGCTACTCCGACCGATGCCCGGCAATGCAGGCGGACATCGTCTTCGCCAAGGACCACCTCGCGGGGCTGATGGACGAGAAGGGCATCGAGTACGTGCCCTTCGAGACTTTCGGGGACATCATCGAGAAGACGCTGGCGTAAGTGCGGTCAACGAAGGAAAGCCGTCAGCCGGTAGCTGGCCGCTGGTAGCTCCAAGAAAGCGGCGCGCCTCTCAGCATGAGGGGCGCGCCGTGAGCGGTTCTGCGATGTGCGACAGTTCCTACCGGAGGCGATCGAGGGCGGCAGTGGCCTTCGTGACCTGCTCCTGTGTGCCGCCGATTTCGAGGAATTCCTCAAACTCATCGATGGCCTTCTGCTCCATCGACTCCTCACCGGCGTCGGCCATCTCGGCGTAGATCCATGCGAGGCCCCAGCGCGCCTCCCCGTTGCTCGAATCCGCCTCGACCGCCGCCTCGAGCTTCTCACGAGCGGTGACGTAGTCGCCGTCATGCTTTGCGGACATGCCCTCGGAGACCAACTGGTCGGCGTCAGGACCGCTGGGAGCGCCCGCCTCCTCGACGGGTTCCTCTTCTTCCATCGGCGGTCCGCCCATGCCGGGCTCTTCCATCCCGGGTTCGTCCATCGTCTCGCCTTCCATCCCGGGCTCTTCCGCCATTTCGCCTTCCATCCCGGGATCAACGCCCTCGGCAGCCTCTTCACCTTCGGGCTCCTCATCGTTGCCGCAACCCTGCAAGCCGAGGGTTACGATGAGTGCCACGATGACGATCGCGATCAGCAGGAGATTCCGTCGCATCATCATTGTTCCGCTCCCTTTTTGTTGTGCCGCGCAAGGCGCGGCTTAATCCGCCGCCCGCATTACATGTCATCGGGCGGTGCGGGTTCATCCGTCTCGTCGGTGTCGTCGACCGGCGGTTCCTGCTCAACGTCCTCCTCGGTGGGGGGCGGCAGCTCTTCCATCCCCGGATCCTCCGGCTCGTCGGTGTATGTCTCTTCGGCAGCCTCCGGGACCTCCTCGATTACTTCCTCCGGCGGATCCGGCTCAACAACTTCGTCGGCCACCGGCGTTTCCTCCTCAGCGCAGCCCATGAACCCCACCGCGGCGACTGCAAGAATCATCGCCATCAGCACCAGCATGGTCGTATTCGTCTTCATCGCAACGTCCTCCTCCTGTCGTTTGAGGGCTTGATGCCCTTCGACGTCCTCACTTCATCGGATTCGCGGTCGCCCGGATTCTTCCCTGCCTCATTCACCGAGAAAATCGCGGGGCCCGCTCTCACTCACCGGGCAAAGCGCCCGTGCGCGGGGCGAAGCCACTGCACGGGCGCATCGTTGCTGATCGGTCAGACCTGCTCGTACTACGCCGACGTCACATTTCGTCGTCGGGCGCCGGCGCCGTTTCGACGGCGTTCTCATCCGTCTCCGCCTCGTCGCCGGTCTCCTCGCCCTCATCGTCGCGTACCGGCGGCGGTGTATCGGTTGTCATTTCCTCAGCGTCCACGCCGGATGTCTCCTCCTGGCCGGGGTCCTCCGGCTCGTCCGTGTACACTTCCTCAGCGGCCTCAGGGATCTCGTCCACCGTCTCCGTGGTCACGTCCGGCTCCTCCGCACATCCCACGATGCCTACCGCGAATGCTGCGCCGAGAAGTGCCAGAAGTACAAATGTCGTTGCGCGCATCTTCATTACGTAGCCCTCCTTGATCTCGTCCCGGGCCTGATTCCGCCCGGGACTCGTTCACTCAATTTGATGATTCGGGGGGCGCGGGAGTTCTCCTGCATGCTTTTCTACGCATTCTATCCGCGGTTGCGTCCGAACTTGCGGTCAAGCTCCTCGCGCCTGACGGTGATGATCGTGGGATCACCATGCGGACAGATCGCCGGAGTCGCGCTCGCATTGAGCGCCTCGATCAACTCATGCACCTCGCGATCGGTCAGCGCCTGCCCGCTCTTGATGGCCGCGTGGCAGGCAACCGTTGCTACCAGCTTCTCCCGCGCGTCGCCCCCGTCCGTGCTCCCCCACTCCGCAAGCTCCTCGATGATCGCCCGCAACGCCTCCTCGGCGTTCCCATCCACCAGCGAGGCGGGCACCGAGCGGCAGATGTAGTCCGATCCGCCGAAGGGCTCAAGTTGGAAGCCGAGTTCGTCGAGGTCCGCGCGATGCTCCTCGACCGCCGCAAGCTCCGCTCCCGTCAACTCCAGCGTCATCGGCAGTACCAGCATCTGCCTCTGGACTCTGCCCTCGCTCCTGGCGATCTGGTCGGCAATGACGCGCTCGGCCGCGCGGTGCTGATCGACCAGCAGCAGGTCCTCGCCGGCGCGACAGGCGATGTACGTCGCCGCGACCTGCCCCAGCGCCTCCAGGCGATCCTCGGGGACGAAAGCGTCCTCGGGCGTGCCCTCGCCGCGCTCGAAGGCCGCCTCGGTCGCAGGCTCATCACCGTGGACCTCGAGCCCGTCGTCGCGCTCATCGACGTTCTCGGCGAAGGGATTCACGCGCAGCCTGCGCGCCCGCGCCTGCTGCTCGAAGCCCGGGCCCTTCCACCGCCCGGCGCGGTCGGCGGACATGCCTGGGCCGCGATCGGTCCTGTGCCCCGGGCGCATCCCGGCCTCCTCCAGCGCCTCCTCCACGGCCTGCTGGGTGAGGTTGTGTATCTCCTGCTGATTGCGGAAGCGCACCTCGATCTTCGTCGGATGCACGTTCGGGTCCACCAGTTCCGACGGAACCTCCAGGTGGAGCGCGCAGAGCGGATGCCGCCCGCCCGGCAGCAGGATGCCGTAGGCTTCGCGCAGCGCGTGCCCCAGCGACGTGCTGCGGACATAGCGCTCGTTGACGATGAAGACCTGGTTGCGGCGGGTGGTGCGAGAAAGCTCCGGTCGGCTGACGAGGCCGTGGATACGCACCGCGCCTGTGTCCATCTCCACCGGGAGCATCTGCCGGGCGACATTTGAGCCGAGGATCTCGCTGACCACCGAGCGCAGGTCGCCTCTGCCGGGGCACGCGAGCAGCACGGTGCCGTCATGGGTGACCTTCATCGCCACGTCGGGTCGCGCCATCGCGAGCCACGCGATCCAGTCGGTGCAGTGGCCGCGCTCGGTGGCGGTGGTGCGGAGGTACTTGCGCCGCGCGGGCGTGTTGAAGAAGAGCTTCGCGACCTCGACGGTGGTGCCTGGCGGGCAGCCGGTGGTGCGCGCGTCGGTGATCTCGCCGCCTTCGATGGTGATCATTGTGCCCTCATCGGCGTCATGCGGGCGGGTGGTGATCCGCATCTGCGACACCGACGCGATGGACGGCATCGCCTCACCACGGAAGCCCATCGTGGCGATGTGGTCGAGGTCCTCGGGTTCGGCGACCTTGGAGGTGGCAAAGCGCTGGAGGGCGAGCGTCGCGTCCTCGGCGTCCATCCCGCAGCCGTCATCGGTGACGCGGATCAGGCGCGTGCCGCCCTCCTCGAGCGTCACCTCGATGCGCGAGGCGCCCGCGTCGAGCGAGTTCTCCACGAGTTCCTTCACGACGCTGGCGGGCCGCTCGACCACCTCCCCGGCGGCGATGCGGTTGGCCATCATCTCGTCAAGTATCTGAATGCGGGGCATCGGGTCTCCCTGTGTTCGCGGTAATCATCTCGAGACTACGCGTTCAGCCCAGTCAATAAAGCGCCTGGCCTGCGTCATTATTCGATCGACGTCCTGTGTACTGAGCAGTTGCCCCTCATACTCTGCGGCATTCTTCATCTGGGTTATCTGTGCATACTGTCTCGCCTTTGCCGCTGCCTCGCGCTCCCACCGCGTGCCTTTGCATGCCTGACGGAGGAGTGTTGCGGCTTCCGAGTGCGACTTTCCGCCAGGGCGTTCGTGAACAAGGAAGAGGCAAACGGCGTCGTTCGCGGCTATCACGGCATGGATAGCATTGCTTGCGGCCTGATTTGCGTGCTCTGGATCGTTTGAGGCCTCGGCAACATCCCAGAATCGCTGCGCCTGTCTCATGAAGCCCTGCCAGTCAGCCAACGGTTCTTCAGCCTCTCTATGGACTCACCGGCCAACGTCACGCCATCACGTTGGACGTTGCGCCAGAAGTCACTGTCTGTATCTTCCCAATCATGTATGCGGTCAAGGTCGGCGATATGCCAGGAGAGCGACAGGGAGTACCTCTCCGCAAGCTCCAGGCAGGCATCAGCGACCATGTCATCCAGGTCCGCGCTTCTCTCTTCAAAGACGATGAGAATGTCGGTATCGCTGCCCGCCTCAGCCTCGCCGCGCGCCTCGCTACCGTAGAGGATAACGCTCAGCGCCTCTGGGAGCGCGCGACGGAGCTCTCCGATTGCGCTCTCAGAACGCTCTCTCTCTGCTGCGAACAGCTCGACGAGCCGATCTATCAGCTCACTGCCTTCTTCCGTAATACGGTAGGTGTTGACCCGCCCCTGGTCTCTCTTGGCAACGACTCCCGAAGCGACGAGTTCAGACAGTACCCGGGAGGTGTAGCCAGGATCGGTCCCCGCCCGCCTGCTGATCTCTCTGCCATTGTGAGGCACTGGCACGAGCGCCATCACACGCAGAATCTTGATCTTTGCGCCAGAAGAGAGAATATCATCAAGAGGCTTCAGCAACCACATACCGCCACCGCCCTTCAGTGATGCTAAAAAGCATCATATGTTGCTTTTTAACATCATAGCAAAGCCAGCCTCAGGGGTCAACACAGAACACGATGATCAGTTGCAGGCGTGAAGGCGGCCCGGGTGCGAGTCCCGAGGTCAGGCGGACGGCAGCAGGCTGGAACTCATATTCGAGAAATCGGCGCATTGCCAGAGATCACACCGGCAGTCGGGCGATTTGGCGCGTCCGAATGCCGTCATGGAGGGCCCGCACGAAGCCCCAACCCCGAGCGAAGCGACAGTGTCGTTGTTTGCGAGGGCGGACGACACAGGCCGGAGCAGGGTCCGGCTCTCCGGAGTCGGTGTGCCGTCCGCCGTTCCCCTTTTCCCTCTTCACGTCTCACTCTTCCCCGCCGTCAGTCCCACTTCGAGGCGAGGCCGCGCAGGAAGTCAGCGTTCCAGCGGAACTTCTCCTCAAGCGAGTCGAAGCTCGCGAAGTCCTCGCAGGTGAGGTAGCCGTCGTAGCCGATCGCGACAAGCTCGTCCGCGATCTCGTCCCAGTCGAGCACGCCCTCGTTGACCTTCACGTTCCCGCCCGGCAGGCGGTTGTGCTCGCCCGCCTCGCCCTCCGCGCACATGCGGTTCTTCACATGCACGTTCTTGATCCACGGGCCCAGCATCCGCACCTGCACCCACGGTCGCTCGAAGCCCTCGCTGACCGCATTGCCCGGGTCGAAGACGATCCCGAGGTTCGGGTGTTCGAGGCCGCGGAACATGTCGAGACACTGCCCCGCCGAGGCGATGTAGCGCCCGCCGTGCTGCTCGGGCGTGACGACGATGTCGTGCGCGGCGCCCATCGTGGCCACGCGCGCGATCTGGTCGCGGAAGGCCGCGCGGTGGATCTCGTAGTCGAACTCGCGCAGGTAGTCGCCCGAGGAGATGCGCATGAAGCCCGCGCCGAGGATGCTCGCGACCTCCAGCGACCGCGCGATGCCGTCGAGTTCGATCCGCGCTTCGTTCCGATCGACCTTCCCGGCCTCCCAGTAGGTGGTCAGGCCGGAGACGTGCAGGCCGGCGTCCTCAACCATCTTCCGGACGTCCTCGGCCTCTTCGTCGCTGATGTCCGGCATGATGTGATCGCCGTCGTCGCGCATGCGGATGTCGATCGCGTCGAAGCCGGACTCGGCCGTGAGCGTGATGCAGTCTTCCAGTGTCAGTTCCTTGCCGATGAGCGTGTACATCGAGATCTTCGGAGCCATGGTCAGTCCCTCCAGACGACTTTCGTGGCGTCACCGGCAGGTTCGACGGGCAGGGCGGGGAGGCCTTCTCATACGTGAAGTGACGCGCGGCACTCTTCATCGCCCGCCCCCGCGTTCGACGCGAGCATCTCCCCACCGCAATCCGAGGGTGCTCATGCCTCCCGTGACCGGACACGGACGAGAACGCAGCAATTGCATCACCCCGCCCGCGTGTTGTATAATAACGCTTCAGCGCCCG
>JBKHFA010000166.1:0-8318 GCA_046540615.1 Armatimonadota bacterium
GACGAGCAGCAGGTCGTCGAGTTCTACTCCCGCTGACGCGGCCTGGCAGCACGCGAAAGCCGACAAAGGAGAGTATTCAATGATAGAGGAGCTGGCCCCCAGCATGGTGGCGCTGGAGCTTTCCGACAAGTACGGAAAGTTCGCCATCGAGCCGCTGGAGAGGGGCTTCGGGCATACGCTTGGGAACGCCTTCAGGCGCGTTCTGCTGGCGCATATCCCCGGTGCCGCGGTGACCGATGTGCGGATCGAAGGTGTTCCGCACGCGTTCACCACCATCGAGGGTGTCTACGAGGATGCCACCGAGATCTGCCTGAATATCAAGGAGCTTGCGGTCAAGTTCCACGATGAGGCTGAGGAGGACGACGAGAACATCGCGCGGATCGAGGCGGAGGGCAAGGGTGAGATCACCGGCGGCGACATCGTGTGCCCGCCCGGGATCGAGGTCATCAACCCCGAGATCCACATCGCCGATCTGACCGAGGACGACGCGAGCCTTTACATCGACCTGTGGGTCGAGCGCGGAACCGGGTACCATCCCGTCGAGGAGCCGGGGCGCGAGAAGCGGCCTGGCGACGTGATCGCGCTGGACGCGTTGTTTTCGCCGATCGCCCGCACGACGTACCGGGTGGAGCCGACCCGACTCGGGCACCGCACCGATCTTGACCGGCTGATGCTGGAGATCTGGGGCGACGGGACGATCATGCCCGACGACGCCGTGCGCGAGGCGGCCACGATTCTCGTTCGGTACATCACGGTCTTCTCGGAGATCGAGATCCCCGAGGAGGAAGAGGTCGAGGAGGCGCCGGAGGAGGAAGAGGTCAAGAACAAGATACTCTCCTTCCCCATCGAGGAGATGGAGTTCTCGGTGCGGACCTTCAACTGCCTCAAGAAGGAAGACATCGACACGGTCGGGGAGCTCGTTGAGAAGACGGAGGACGATCTGCTCGACATTCGCAACTTCGGCAAGCGGTCACTCGAAGAGGTCATCGAAAAGCTGGCCTCGGTTGAACTTGAGCTGGCGGAGGCACCGTCGGCTGAGGAACTTGTCGAAGAAGAGGACGGCTAAAGAGATCCCCGGCGCCGCCTGCGCCGCGAAGGAACGAGATTGATGCGACATCGCAAGGATCATCGAAAACTCGGGCGACCCACCGACCAGCGCATGGCGCTGTTGCGCAGCCAGGTGGACTCGCTGTTCAGACACGAGAAGATCAAGACCACAGTGCAGAAGGCCAAGGAAACTCAGCGCATGGCGGAGAAGCTCATTACCACCGCCAAGCGCGGGGACACGCACGCCCGCCGGCAGGTGCTGCGCAAGGTCAGGGACAAGGCCCTCGTCGCGCACCTTTTCGAGGAGATCGCGCCGCGCTATGCGGCGCGCAACGGCGGCTACACCCGCGTCATTCGGGCGGGTCGCCGCGCGGGTGACAACGCTGAGATGGCCATCCTCGAGCTGACAGACTGATCGTCGTCGAGGCAATCGATGCGGGATGACACGCGTCGCCAGGTGCTGCTGGTCGTGCAGTATGACGGGACGGATTACTGCGGGTTCCAGCGGCAACCGGACGTGCCCACGATCCAGAGTGAGCTGGAGGCGGCGCTGAGCCGCCTTCTCGGCGAGGCCACCCGCATAGTCGGGTCCGGTCGCACCGACGCAGGCGTTCACGCGCTGGGACAGACCGTGACCTTTCGAAGTCAGAGCCCCATCCCGACGGAACGGATCGCACCGGCGCTCAACGCGCTGCTTCCGCTGGAAGTATGTGTGGTGGAGGCGTCCGTGGTGTCTGACGAGTTTCATCCGCGGTACGATGCGGCGGGCAAGCTCTACGGCTACCGGATTCTCAATCGGAAGCTGCCATCGCCTTTCATCGGGCGCTACGCCTGGCATTTCCCATCGAAGCTCGACGGTGCGCTGATGCGGGAGGCCGCGCAGACGCTCATCGGCGAGCACGACTTTGAGGCCTTCAGTTCGTCGGGCAGTTCGATCAAAGGCACCGTGCGGGAGTTGCGGCGGCTCGACGTTGAGGCGCATGGTGAGCTGGTGGAGATCCGGGCGGAAGCGAACGGATTCCTCTACATGATGGTGCGACGTATCGTGGGGACGCTGACGGATGTTGGTCGTGGCCTGATCTCACCGGAGGACGCGGGTGAGATCCTCCGGAGCCTCGACCGGACGCGGGTGAAGACGATAGCGCCCCCGCAGGGGCTGTCGCTGATCAAGGTGACATACTGAGGAGACATTGCGATGCACAATAAGACGGTATCTGCGAACCCGGCCGACGTGGAGCGCAAGTGGTACATCGTAAGCGCGCGGGGCAAGGTCCTCGGGAGGCTTGCGAGCGAGATCGCCACGCTGCTGCGCGGCAAGCACCGGCCGGATTATACGCCACACGTGGACTGCGGTGACTTCGTCATCGTGACCGACGCCGAGGACGTGCGGCTCACGGGGAACAAGGCGCGCGACAAGATGCGCTACTGGCATACCGGCTACATCGGGCATCTGCGCTCGAAGAGCTACGGGGAGCTGCTTGAGACGGAGCCGGAAGAGGTCATTCGGCGGGCGGTCAGGGGCATGCTCCCACACAACCGTCTCGGCACGAAGATGGCGAAGAAGCTTAAGGTTTACACCGGCTCGGAGCATCCGCACCAGGCGCAGCAGCCGGAGCCGCTTGAGTAGTAGAGCGCGCGACTGATACTTTGCAGGAGGCGACCATGCCGAATTACGCAGGATACGGGACGGGACGGCGGAAGTCAGCCGTCGCCAAGGTCTGGCTGATTCCCAACGGATCCGGCCAGATCACGATCAACGAGATGACACCGAAGGAGTACCTCAAGCGCGAGCGCCTCGCGGTGGTGGTGACGGAGCCTCTCAAGGCCACTGAGACGACCGGCCAGTACGACTGCAAGTGCATCGTGCTCGGCGGCGGACTGAGCGGCCAGGCGGGAGCGGTTCGGCACGGCATCGCCAACGCCCTTGTGGACGCCAATCCCGATCACCGGACCACGCTGGGACCGGCCGGGCTTCTCACTCGCGACCCGCGGGTCAAGGAGCGCAAGCACGCCGGCTTCCGCAAGGCCCGGCGCGCCAAGCAGTTCTCGAAGCGCTGATCAGAAGTGCGTCGGGCGCGTCGGCGACAAGTTCCTGCGGATCGACCGGATCCGCACCTGCGCGCGATGTCGCGCCGGTGTGGGGCCGAAAGCCGCGTCCAACGACGAACACGGGCCGCCACCTCAATACGTGGCGGCCCTTTTTTGCGCGTGCAATCCGAAACTCCGGGCGGGTCGGGGCCGTCTATCTACGAAAGACCTCGACAAGGAGCCTGATTGACTATGCGTTCGTTGCGATACCTCGCGATCATTGTGAGCACCGTGGCGGTCATCGGAACTGCGTCCGCCGCCGAGCACGCATCGCAGATAGCGCTGCTGGTCGCCCAGCAGGGACTTGAGCGGTGGGACGCGCTCGACGACGACACCGACGGGTCTGCCGAGAGTCCGCTGATCAGGGATGCTACCGATCGGCGGAATCTCGCGGAGACGAATCTTAACTGGGCGGCAGCGCTGCTTGAAAGCGGGGAGCGGACTGAACTGGCGCATCAGGTGATCGAGGCGGTGTTGAGCCACCAGGACACGGAGGACGGCTCGCGCACACGTGGCCTCTTCCGCTGGTACGCCGATCCGGAGGGGGCATATTCTGTCGATGCGACCCTCTACCTCGGACCCACGCTGGCGCATCTGGCCGCGGCCGAACAGGTGGGCGAGCTTCGCGGGACCGTGCAGGAGCGAGCGGGGCTTGCGCTTGAGGGGCTGCTTTCATCCGATCGCCCCAAGGACGGCCTCGGACTCGCGATGTGGGCCGGAGCGACCGCCAGTCTCGCCGCCGCCGTGGATGAGCCTGAGGGGCGAGAGGCCGCGGCGAGCGCCGTCAGCGAACTTTATGCGCGCCTCAAGCGCGAGGGCCTCGCCGACGTACACACCCCCACCTACGATGCGCTGCGGATCGGCGGCCTGCGCTGGGCGCTGCAGTTTGCCGAGGACGAGACCACCATCAGCGAGGCGCGCGCCGCGCTGCAGATCTGCTACGCGGATATGCTTCAGAGATATGACCCCTCGACGGGGATACTCGCCGGGGCGATCGGGACGGCGTATCCGGCGGACTACCTCGGAAATGCGGGGGTGGCCCGCTACCTTCTCGCGTGTGATCTCCCCTCCGCGCTGGCGCGAACGCGCGCGCCGTCGCCCCTTGCGATGTATTTCGCACTCTCGGACTACGATCTTCCGCGCGACCTTTCGGCGATGGCGGAGGATCGCAGTGGCGAGATCGAACTGCGGACGCGTCAGCCCGCGCCGGAGGACAGCGAGGCCGCGGAGGCGGTGAGCACCAGCACGTGGGTCGCCGACGGCATGAGCCTCGGGACCATGAGCGGACCGGTCTCGACCTCCAGCATCCCGATCATGGCGACCTGCGACCTGTCTGAGAGACCGACCACGTATCTCTACCCGTTCGGCGGCACGGTCAGCATGCAGAGCGCGCAGAGCGGTGGGCTGGCGCTGTGCAGCTTCAACTTCGATCGCCTGGGTGTCGGCGCGCGAATCAAGGCCGGCGTCCAGGGGATGCTCGGCCGTCGGGACCAGATCGACCGGGTGATCATTGGCAATCATGACTGGATAGGAGAACCGGAGGCGGTAGGGCAGAACACCGTGATTGCGCTCCGGCGTGGAAGCTCGTACGTGGGAATCAAGGTCCTCGCGGTTGACAGTGAGAGGAAAGCAGCCTCGGTCAAGCCGGCATCGATCGAGTGGCTGCGCGAGGGCAACATGGACTCGCTGATGTTCAGGGTCTACGCTCGCCGCGCGGATTATCCGCTATCCGAGCCGATCCACGATGTGCGGGTGGGTCTGCTGGTGGAAGTCGCGCCCGCGAGAGACTTCGCGACTCTCGACGACTTCGCCGAGCGAGTCGCAAAGCGCCGGGTGTCGCAGAGCATCTCGAATGAGCGCGAGCGCGTCGAAGACCCGGAGGAGACGCGAATTCCCGGTCGGCATGAGATACGCAGTGGCGCGGAGATCAAGTTTGCGAAATTCAGCTATCATGAGATGATGCTCGACGATGCGGATATCACGCTGGGGCTCACTGAGGAATTACTGCGGAATCAGTTGATCTCGCGCACCCTGCCGGTGGAGCTCCCGGAAGACTACCTGTGGGTGTCGCCGGGACTTATGCTGCGCAGGGGCGACGAGCCGCTGATTGGACCGGCGGCAGCGGAGGCGATGGCCGCCGCGGTGGCTGCTGAAGAAGGCGGTGAGGACGGCGCCACCGAGGACGCCGAGGATGATGCGGACGACGCTGCCCCCGACGGTGAAGCAGCCGGCGAGCAGTAGGCAGACTGAAGAGACGCGAAAGAGCACGCCCGTTTCACGAGCGTGCTCTCGTCAATTGACCATTGGACTCGGCGCTTAGAAGATCGGGGGCGCCGGTGGGTAGAGGTCGGTGTCCGGCTCCTCATCGCCCGGTGGGGGAGGCGGTGTCGGTGTGTCATCGCCGGGAGGAGTGGGAGTGACATCACCATCCGATGGCGGCTCCGCGTCACCGTCGGGGGAACCAACGTAGGGCAGAGCATCCCCGCCGCCACAGCCGGGCAGGATGAGCACAAGCGCGAACAGCAGTACCAGGACGAGACAGATGTTTTTCACTGCCGGACTCTCCTCGCGTACGCTGTCGATCCCTCAGCCGACAGTTCGCCGACCGTGCGAATATCCCTCCGTCTCATCCTATCAGTCTCGCGCGTTCGTGTCCAGTTCTTCCGCGGGCTCGGGCGGTCCGTCATTCTTCGGCACACTCCAGAGGTAGATGAGCAACAGCGCGAGGCACAGGGCCATGTCGAGGCCGGTTATGTTTGTGAAGAGGTGCTCCATGGTATGCGGCTCCTTTCTCGAACGTCGGTTCGTATGATACTGCTCTCGAACGTTTGTGTCAAGGGTGATCGAAAAAAACCGGCGTCAGTTGGTCGGCCCCGCCCCAGCACCTGGTCGGCGTTTTCGACCGGAATAGCGCGGCAGGTCCCCGGAGCGCAGTCGCCGAATACCACGTAGCACCTCATCCCTCCATGGATCGGAAGATCTCCGCCGATGTCAGACGACAACGCTGCTCCACGCATACACCCGAGGATTCCGCCGCTGGTCGCTCTCGTGATCGGCCACGCCGTCAGTGACGGGTGCATCAACTTCATCCCGCCGCTGTGGCCCGAGTTTCAGGCGAAGATCGGACTGACCAACACACAGATCGGTGTCATCACCGGCCTGGTGTCGATCACCACGAACTTCGGCCAGCCACTCTTCGGCTATCTTGCCGATCGATTTCGCATCCCGCACATGGTGGCGCTGGGGCCCGCGATCGTGGGCCTGTTCATCGGCCTGATGGCGCTGCCCGAGCACGCGGTCACCCTCGGCGCGCTCTACATGATCGCGGGCGTCGGCACGGCGCTCTTTCATCCGCAGGGCGCGACGCTGGCCGGGCGGGTCGCAGGCTCACGGCGGGGCCTCGGGATGGCGATCTTCTCGGCCGGTGGCGCGATCGGCTACGGCGCCGGCGCGCTGGTGGGCGTGCTGCTTTTCGAGCGTTTCGGCTGGCCGGGGATGTTCGGGGCGACGATCGCGGGCGGGCTGACCGCCGGAGCCCTCTACGCGGTCCATCCGGGAGGGCGCTACCCGGACACCACGACGGAGCAGATGCGCCTGCGCACGCATGTTCTGCCTCACATGCGCAAGGTCGGCGCGCTCTTTGCGGTGGTTGCTCTGCGGGCGATGGTGATCATCGTGTTCACGAACTTCGTGGCGCTGGCGGTGAAGGACTGGGGCGCGGGAACGCGGGCCGGGGCATGGCTGATCTCTTCGATGATCGTGGCCGGGGGTGTGGGGAATTTCCTCGGTGGGTGGGCTTCGGACTCTCTTGGCAGGCGCAATGTGACGGTGGTGTCGCTTGTGCTGTGCGCGCCGGCATTCGCGGCATTCCTGCATTTCGGGCTGCCGGTGGGCTACTGGCTGCTGCCGCTGGGTGGCTTTCTGGCGCAGGCTGCGGTGTCGGTGAACATCGTGCAGGGGCAGGAGCTTATGCCGGGGGCGCAGGGGGTAGCCTCATCGCTGACGATGGGAGCGGCATGGGGCGTGGGCGGGCTCTTCCTTCCGCTGGCGGGGGTAGCGGCTGACGCGTGGAGCGTGCTGACGATGCTGTCGGTGGTCGCGTGGGTGCCGGCGCTTGCCGGGGTGCTCGGGCTCTGGGTGCCTGAGCGGCAGTAGTTCACTCAAACGAAGACGGGCGGCGCCGGAGAGGCCCCGCCCGTTGCGGTCTCACGATTCGGGTTGAAGCGCTCAGAACCAGTCGTATACGTCTTCGCGATTCTGCTTGCGGTAGTTCCACGGTTCGTTCCAGTAGTAGTCGGGGTAGGGCCACTGGTTGAGCATTCTCGCCTCGAGGGATTTTACGTGGCCGTCCATGAACGCGACATTCGCTCGTCCGTGAAGGCGCTCGTTGGGGCCCTCCATCATGTGGCGACCGGCGACGTTGCCCCTGTGCACCTCGTACCATCCGCGATAGACATTCTCGGGGTCATTCGAATGCTTGTAGTTGGCCTCTGCTACGAGGATCATCCGAGCAGGCTGGGCGAAGTCGGCGTGGCATCCCGGGCGTCCCATGTCGCCTTCATAATCCCGGCCGGCGTCTCCGCCGACGGAATACCGTGCGAGCCCGTATGCAACGTAGGCGGTGTTGGCCTGGTAGGCTGAGAGGCTGGGGCATTTGAAGACGTCGTCGGTAGCGGTGGTGCCCTCTTGTCCGGCGATGTAGGGCTTGACGTAGTAACTCCACATTCTCGCGTAGATGTATGGTTCCGGTCGAAGGATCGGGAACGTCCCGTCGTAGTCGTCGGCGTACATAAGTACGCCAATTGCGATCTGGCGGACATTCGATTGACATGAGGTCTGCCGGGCTTTCTCCCGCGCTCTTGCGAACACCGGGAAAAGGATTGCTGCGAGGATCGCGATGATCGCGATCACCACCAGCAGTTCGATGAGCGTGAATCCACGTCGCATCGTTTCCACCTCCACTGGCAGATCTGTCATCAACAGGCTTCGGCGCCCTCAGTACCGCCGACGTGCAGCATCACCTCCGCAGAAATGCGCGCTTTCATCTTCACTACGCATTCATTCCGCGCGTCGAGTGTTTACTCCTTCCTGGGTCTGCATCAACAGTTCAGGATACGACGATAGAAGCCATTACGCGCCGCACGCGAATACCAGGGACCGGAACGACGTCCGGGCGAGGGCGC
>JBKHFA010000167.1:0-8243 GCA_046540615.1 Armatimonadota bacterium
GTGAGGTTGTCGTGGCCGCTCACCCAAAGCTACCTACAGAATTAGGTCAGACCCCTGTCTGTTTCTGCAGGGTCAAAGTCATGAATACTCTGTCGCGGGGACTCCGTGCGGGACTGCTCTGCAGCATCGAATCGGTAAGCGCGTGGTGTGCGGAGAGCAGGGTACGTGGGATTACATGAGCGGCACTCCCGGCATCCGCGCTCAGCGGTCGCCGGGCATGGGGCCGCTGGCGGTCTCATGTCACGGTTCGTCGCCGGTCGGGGCGGCGTTCGCCGGGTCGGGCCGCGCGCAGGTGAAGAGACGACCGGAGGCCCACCTGAGGACGAGCGCGCCGACCACGCAGGCCGCGATGAGGGTCCACAGGCCGAGAGCGCTCTCGGGTGCGGAAAGTGGCGGCGGGACGGCCGCGATCGGCTCCGACCCACGTGCATGGATGAGCCACGCGAGAAGAAGCTCGGCTCCCGCGAGGCCAAGGAGGAACAATTCGCCGACCAGCGCCGCGAATGCGCCGAGGCTGCACAGAATCCGGCGCAGAGGCGATGGGTGGGCCGCCGGCCGGTCGTCAATGCCGTCGCCGGATGGTCGCCCTTGCTCCTCGGCCACCGCCCACGCCGCGCTGACAGCTTCCCGGCACGGGCGGCAGCGCGAGAGGTGTTCGATGATCTCATCGGCGTGGTCGGCCGCGCAACCCTGTTCGGCGAAGACCGCCAGCTCCAGTTCCCCTGGATGGTCGTCGGGCTCCGGACCCGCGACCGCAATCGCCCGTGTGGCGGAGGCGACCATCACCAGCCGCTCGAACTGCGCCCGGCAGATCGAGCACTGCTCGACGTGGCGGCGAAGCAGCTCGTGCTCGCTCTCGGTGCAGTCGTGGCCTGGACGGCTGAGCATCCTGCGTAGCTGCGGGCAATCAGTCATGATCATTCATAAGGTAAAACGTTCGTGACCGCCCGAAGTTACATGTGTCAATGCTCCTCGTCACTCATCAATTCGGGGCAGAAGCGGCGCATCTGATCCTCAAGGCGACTGACGGCGCGAAAGAGGCGCTGGCGAGCGGCGCCGTGGGTGATGCCGAGCAGCCCCGCGATCTCCACGCCGCTAAGTTCCTGATCGAACCGGAGGTAGAGTACCAGGCGGTCGCTGCTCGAAAGCTCATCGAAGGCCCGACAGACAGTCTGACGCCTCCGGCAGGCCTCCAGGCAGTGATGGGGGTCGGCCCCGTTTCCGGCGGAGATGATCTCCTCGAGCAGGACGTCGGGAGATCCGCCGGCTTCGCCTGTGGGGCGCGCGGTCGGCAACGAACCACGGCGCCGCAGCCAGTCCATGCAGTGACGGGCCGCGATCGTAGAGAGATAGGATGCGAAGGAGGCTGTCGGTTTCCACGACCGAAGCGCGCGCTTCTCCCGGAAAAGCAGCTTTGCCACGATCTCCGAGCGGAGGTCCTCCCGGTCCATCGGGCGGGAGGCGTATCGGTTGACGACAGAGGTGATGCAGCGGTCAAAGCGATCGATGAGTTCGCAGAAGGCGCTCTCACTGCAGCTTGCCGCGAGGCGAACAAGCTCGGTCTCATCAGAGGGCAGACGGTCGGGCATATGAGTTTTCCCCCGATCATACCCGCATGCGAGCGGAATATGCTCTCAGCCCCGCGATGTTTCTACCGATGGGGGCTGGCATAAAAGAAATATAACAGCGTTAACGTTTCTTCGACACCCGATGCATACGTTCCTTCCATTCACTGGTGTTTAAGCATGAATATCAGGTAATTATCTTATTCACATATTGCTAAACTGCGACAGAGGGTGTGAGGTCCGTCGAAGAAGAATGCCAGCCCACGCTTCCGGGGACGGCCCAATCGGGCCGTGGAGAGGTTGTGTCGCCCGCCTTTACACAGATCTCGAGGCGGGCGGATTCGCGTCATAGACCGTCGTGGAGGGGCCGACTTCGGCGCGAACAAACGATCCCGCCCGCGGGCGGGACGCCTCCGTCGCCCACCTCGACGGCCCACGGCCCACTGCGGCCTCTCCCGCGATGTGTGTAAAGGTAAGATCTCGTTGGGGAGGCCGCTATCTCACTCGCAACACCGCGGACGAGTCGACCTCATCGCCCTGCATGGCGAGGTAGAGCCAGGCGGGTCGTCCATCGCGCAGGAGCACCTGGGGGCGCTCGAAGCGCCGGACGGGTTCGCCCTCGAAGTAGACGTCGGTGGTCTGGTAGCCGATCTGCGGCTCCGACCAGTGGATGCCGTCGTCGCTGGTGATGAGCGCGCCGCCGTGCTTGCAGACGACGCCCTCGTTGTCATCGGCCATGAGCATGGAGTACGTGCCATCTTCGATCCAGACGTACGCGTCCTCGACCTGCTTGCCGTCGCCTGAGTAATCCACGATCGGGTTTTCCGGGTGCTTTTCGTAGGGGCCGAGCACGTCATCGGCGATCGCGAGTCCCATCTTGCGCTTCCTGTCGGCCATGTCCCACGATTTGTAGTAGAGGCGGAAGCGTCCGTCGATGTCGCGCACGACCGCGGGATTGGTCGCCATCAGCCAGTCCCACGCGCGATGCTGGCTCGGGCCGAGCAGCGGCCTGTCGAAGCGTTGCCAGGGGCCGCGCAGGTTGTCGGCGACGGCGACGCCGATCTGCTGGGTGAAGGGGCGGCCGTCGAGGTTGCCGATGTGGAAGAGGTAGTAGCGGCCGTCGAACTCGTGGATGGTCGGATTGTGTACCATGGCGGCGTCCCAGTGGCGGCCTCCGCGGCCCTTCAGCGGCACATCGAGGACTTCAAACGGCCCCTCGGCGCTGTCGGAGACTGAGTGCATGATTTCGGAGTGGGTGGACCAGCCGCGGTGGCCGGTCTGCTTCGGCCAGCGGGCGGTGAAGAGGTGGACTTTCCCGTCGGGTCCGTCGATGGCCGACGAGCCCCAGACGTACCAGTCGGGAAGTTGCAGAATGCGCCCGACAGGCTCGAGGCGTTGCGCAAAACTCGAGATGGGAGCAGTCATGGTGGAGGCGTCCTTTCGGGTCGGCGCGGAGCCGTGGTGCATCGCTTCGTGAGTGGGCGTGGTGAATGTTTCTGCGGGGCGCAGGCTTCTTCCTTCAGATAAGACAATCAGAAGGCGTGGGCCGGGGTGGAACCTTCGGCGGGGAAAACGACGACCCCGCCGAACCCGATCCCGCCCTGAGGGCGGTCTCGGGGCGGCCCCTCCACGGAAGCCTGTGACGCCGAGAGCGATGTCAGCCGTCGTCGTTGTGGCCGTCGCCCGCCGCGATCTTTTACCCATCTTTAACCGTCTATGCGGGTGCGGGGAAAGGAGTCAGGCCCTGTGAAGAGGAAGTTGCATTCAAGGTGTGGTCCATCGGGGTGGCTGGTCGGAGGTCGGGTGATCTGCGAAGGGTGCACTGAACATGCCGCGGAGAGGGTTCGGCTTCATCCGGAAACGCGTTCAACTCGCGGGCGTCTTCGCGCTCGTGTTCTGCATCTGCCTCGCGGGCCACGCGCGGGCCTGTGAGATTCCGGTGTATCAGTACGCGCTGGAGAACTGGGAGGCGGACGTCTACGAAGTGACGGTCTTCCACCGGGGCGAATTCTCCGACGCCGATCGCGATGCCGTCTCCCTGCTGCGGGAGGCTGCCGACTACCGCGGGGGATCGGGGAATCTCGTGGTGCAGACAGTGGACCTCGCGGAGAATCCCGACGCGATCATGCTTCAACGCTGGCGTGAGCAGGCCGGGACGGAGCTTCCGTGGATGGCGGCGTCGTACCCGCAGCACACGCGTATTCGGGAGCCCGCCTGGGCGGGGGCGCTCAGTGAAGCGAATGTGCGCGCGCTGCTTGATTCGCCGCTGCGACGGAAGATCGCCGGCGAGTTGACCGGTGGCATGACGGCGGCGTGGGTGCTGCTGGAGAGCGGGAATCGGGGGAAGGACAACGCTGCCGCGGCCCTGCTCGAGCGGGAGTTGAAGCGGCTGGAGGAGACGCTGGTGCTGCCGGAGTTGGAGGGATGGGAGCCGGACGCGGGCGTCATTGAGCCGGAAGAGGTGCGTTTCACGATGCACCGGCTGAGCCGCGACTCCGAGGAAGAGCGGATGTTCGTGAACACGCTGCTGCGGAGTGAAAGCGATCTTGTGCCGAAGTTCGACCGGGAGCCGCTGGTGTTTCCGATCTACGGGCGTGGTCTGATCCTCTACGCGCTGGCCGGGGCGGGGATCAATGAGTGGACGATCATGAAGGCGGCGGAGTTTGTCACCGGCCCGTGCTCGTGTGAGGTGAAGGCGGATAATCCGGGGACGGACATGCTGCTGACGCTGGACTGGGATGCACACGTGACGCGGACGGCCCAGGAGCGGATGCCGCCACCAACGGGGATGGCGAGCTTCCAGGACCGCGCGGCCGAGGCGGAGCGGCGGCTCGCGGAGGTCGATGAGGCGCGGGGGATGACGGGGGCGGCTTCGAGCGGTGAGGTGGCGGAGCCGTCCGCGGCGCCGGGAGGCGCGGGAGCGCCAAGCGCTCCGGTGCGGTCAACGGCTCCCCGCGGGCTGGAGACCGAGGCAGCGGCGCCCGCGGACGAGTCAGGGCCTGCCCGGGAGGACACGCCGCCGGCGGAGAAGCCGGAGGCTTCGCCGGAAGAGCAGGGAGAGGCGCCCGGGGGCGAGGCAGAAGACGCCGCGGAGGAGACAGGACAGGTCGCGCCGCAGGCAGATGAAGATGCGCCGACGGGCGAAGATTTCGACGACGAAGCGGCCGTGGCACAGCTTGATGACGGATCAGACGGTGGGTCAGAGGGTGGCGTGGCGCGTCTGGTGGGCCTGCTGGCGCTGATCGCAGCGGCGATCACCAGCGCCCTGGCCGCGGTGGTAGTTGTGCGGCGACGCCGGAGGGCAGTGAGGGACGGAGAGCATGAGCGTATTCCGACTTAGCATTCAGGAGATCGTCCATCGCAAGCTCAGCTTCATGCTGGGGCTGCTGTCGGTGATGATCGCGGTGGGTGTGCTGGTGGGCGCGGTGACGATGCTCAGCGGCCACGACCTGCGCACCGAGCAGTTGATCGCGCAGAAGGAAGCCGAGACCCGCGAAGAGATGGCGGCGATGGAGGACGACTACCGCCGGATCATGAAGGACATGGGGTACAACGTCCTCGTACTTCACGGCGATCAGAGTCTCGAGGAACTGCAGCGGCTGGGCTACCCGACGCATTACATGCCGGAGGACTACGCGCAGCGGCTCGCGAATGAGAAGGTCGCGTCGTTGAACCACCTTCTGCCGCTGCTGCAGGCTCGGGTAAGCTGGCCGGAGATGGAGCGCGAGGTGCTGCTGACGGGGGTGCGGGGTCAGGTGCCGATCTACGAGGGGATGAAGTCGAAGCGGCCGCCGATCATGGACCCGGTCGATGCGGGCGACATCAAGCTCGGCTCCGATCTTGCGGAGGAGCTTGGGGTGTCCGAGGGGGAGCGGGTGAGGATGCGCGGCGCGGACCTGACCGTGCGCGAGGTCTACGAGCGGCGGGGGACGCAGGATGACGTGACGGCGTGGGTGAGCCTGCGGCAGGCGCAGGAGTGGATGGGCCGCGAGGGGCAGATCAACGGCATCCTTGCGCTGGAGTGCCTGTGCAGTGTCGATGAGATCGGGAGCATCGAGGAGCACGTGCGCGCGATCATCCCCGATGCGCAGGTGTACGAGTTCTCGTCGCTGATCGTGGCCCGGGGGCTGGCCCGGCAGAGGGCCGCGGAGGCGCATGAGACGGCGGTGGAGCAGGAGATGCGCTACCGCGCGGGTCTGCGCGAGGAGCGGCGGGCTTTCGCGAGCGTGCTGGTGCCGGTGGCGGCGGTCGGCGCGGGCGCGTGGGTCATGTTTCTGATGCTGGCGAATGTGCGGGAGCGCAGGGCGGAGATAGGAATCCTCCGGGCGATCGGCGTGAGCGGCGGGAAGGTTCAGTCGGCGTTTCTGCTGAAGGCGGCGCTGATGGGGATCGCCGGAGGCATTGCGGGATTGATCGTGGGAGTGACCGTTGGCGCGTGGCTGAGTGAGGTGCCGCCGGGCGCGGAGGGTTTCGCGACCTTGATCGATGTGCGACTGCTGGTCGGGGCGCTGGTCGGCGCGCCGCTGCTGGCGGCGGTGGCAAGCTGGCTGCCGGCGAGGAACGCGGCTCGGCAGGACCCGGCGACCGTGCTTCAGGAGGAATGACGGGCGATGGTGCGCATTGACGATGTGAGCAAGGTCTACCACACCGGCGGCGAGCAGGTCCGCGCGCTCGACGGGGTGACGCTGGAGGTGGAGGCCGGTGAATTCGCCGCGGTGCAGGGACCGAGCGGCTGCGGGAAGACGACGCTGCTGCTGGCGGTCGGGGGGCTGCTGGAGCCCGACGGCGGGCGCGTGCTGGTGGATGATGAGGATGTCTACGCGCTGCCGCTGGAGCGGCGCGCGCAGTTTCGCGCGATGAAGATCGGCTTCGTCTTCCAGCAGTTTCACCTCGTGCCTTACCTCAGCGTGCGTGACAATGTGCTGGCGCCGACACTGGCGCTGCCCTGCGCGGGCGGGGATGCTCATGCGCGGGTGGATGGGCTGCTGGAGAAGTTCAAGCTCGGGCCTCGCGCGGCGCATACGCCGGGTGAGTTGAGCACCGGTGAGCGCCAGCGGGTGGCGCTGGCGCGGGCGATGCTGCATGAGCCGCGAGTGATCCTTGCCGACGAGCCGACCGGGAATCTCGATGAGATCAACGCGGCGGCGGTGCTGGGGGCGCTGGCGGATTTCGCGGATGATGGCGGGACGGTGCTGCTGGTGACGCACGACAGCGCTGCGGCATCGGAGGCCGACCGCATCATTCGCATTGACGGTGGCAGGCTGGTTGACGACCGTGATGAAGATTCTCGACAGGACGGACGGGCGGCGGGATAGCCGACGGCGCTGTCGCATGAACGCGCATTATCCGGGAGGAGCAACGATGCGGATAGCTCTGCTGAGGGTCGTCTCTGTCTCGATTCTGCTGAGCGTGCTGGCCGGGGCCGCGATGGCCGGAGACTGGCCGATGTGGCGTTACGACGAGCAGCGGCGCGCGGCGTCGCCGGACGCCCTCGCGGGCGAACTGCACCTGCAGTGGGTGCGGGAGCTTCCCGATCCGATGCGCGCGTGGCCCTTCCAGTGGGATGACGCGGGGAAGCTTGCGTTCGACGTTTCGTATGAGCCGGTGGCGGCCGGGACGACGCTGCTGATCGGATCGAATGTGTCGGACAGTATCACCGCGTATGACACGCGGACGGGCGAGGAACTGTGGCGCTTCTACGCCAACGGTCCGGTGCGCTTTGCGCCGGTCATCTTCGAGGACCGGGTCTACGCGGGCTCAGACGACGGCTACCTTCACTGCCTCGACCTCGACAGCGGCGAGATGGTGTGGAGTTTCCATGCGGCGCCGCGCGATCGTTACCTCCTCGGGAATGCGCGGATGATCAACACATGGCCGGTGCGCGGCGCGCCGGTGATTCGCGACGGCACGGTGTACTTCGCCGCGGGCGTCTTTCCTTTCATGGGCACGTTCATCTACGCGCTGGATGCGCAGAGTGGGGAGTTGCAGTGGGAGAACTCCGGCACCGGCTCGATGTACAACCTTCATCAGCACGGTGGCGCATTCGCATTCGGCGGCGTCTCGCCGCAGGGCTACCTCGTTGCGACGGAGGATCTTCTGCTGATTCCGGGCGGGCGGACTCCGCCTGCGGCGCACGATCGCGCGACGGGTGAGCTGGTGTACTTCCGCCAGTCGACCAGCATCGTCGGGAAGGGCGCCGGCGGCTACGGCGTCTGGGCGCAGGGAAGCTGGTTTTACAACCCGAACACGGCAGGCCGGCCGATGTATGCGCTGGAAGATGGCGCTCAGTTCGGCGATGTCCCGGCCGACGTCGTCGCGGACGACCTGCTGGTTGGCATCGCGGAGGACGAACTGGTCGCTCATGACCCCGACCCGGAGGTGCTGGAGGTTGAGGTCACCGACCGGCTTGGACGCGGCGCGATCAAAGAGCAGTACGATCTTGTCGAAGTCTTCCGCACCGGACTCGACGCGGAACTGACGAATGTGCACATTCGAGCGGGTGATCGGGTCTACGCGAGCGGATCCGATGGGCTCATCGCCGCCATCGACCTTCCGGACGGAGATGCCGACGCTCGGGTAAGCTGGCAGGCGCGGATCGACGGGACGCCGTGGAGCATGATCTCCGCGGACGATCGGCTCTTCGTGGTGAACGAGGAGGGCGCGGTCTTCTGCTTCGGC
>JBKHFA010000168.1:0-8122 GCA_046540615.1 Armatimonadota bacterium
CGCCTGGACGTCGTTCCTTGCGCTACTCCTCGACAATCCGCGGGACCTTGAAGAACTCCTCCGCCGATTCGGGCGCGTTGGCGACGACCTCTTCGGGCGTGAGCGACTCGCCGACCTCGTCCTCGCGGTATACGTTCGTCATGGGGATCACGTGCGATGTGCCCTCGATGTCGTCAGTGTTGACGTCCTGGAGCCTGTCGGCGTGTTCGAGGATGCGGCCCATCTCGTGCTGGAGGCGGTCGATTTCTTCGTCGCTGAGCGCCAGTCGAGCCAGCGTGGCGACATGTTCGACGACCTCGCGTGATACTTCGGGCATGGGGGATGGCCTCCCGCATTAGTTTCGTGGAGAATCGTGTGCATTATCTCACGGGGCAATCTTAGCAGGCCCGCGCGGGGGCGTCAACTTGACTGTCGGCCGCAGGCAACGGTCGGCCCCTGCAAGTCGGGGCATCATGCGCGGATCCGGACTCGCAGGGCCTTCTACCGCCTGAAGCAGGGGTCAGTGAGCGCATTTATTGAAAAAAATCGCGATAGTAAGGAGGGGAATGCACATAACGGATGGAACAAGCCGGGAAGTTTTCGCTGAAAACGAAGCGCAGCAGGAGGAGTCTCAGATGAAGCGGACAGGTTTCACGCTTATTGAACTGCTGGTCGTGATCGCGATCATTGCGATCCTCGCTGCGATCCTTTTCCCGGTCTTCGCACGCGCCCGGGAGAAGGCTCGGCAGACAAGCTGTCTGTCGAATGTCAAACAACTGTCTCTGGGCGTCCAGATGTACACGCAGGACTACGATGAGGTCATGCCGCGGTGCAGGAATTTCACCACACGCAAGCTCTGGCTTCAGGACATTGAGCCCTATGTGAACAACCGGCAGATTTACCAGTGCCCGTCAGGCGATTTCTTCGAGTGGCCCGAGAACGGACTCAACTCGGGGAGTCGCACCGAAGTCAGCTACGGATTCACGTGGGATAACTCGCGCGAGCTCGCGAAGCTTTCTGACATCGAGAATCCGGCCGAGACAGCATTTCTCGCAGACGGCCTCGGGTACATGTTCTTTCCTGAATCACGCGACGGCGGGCCGCGAGCCGAACTCGACAAGGGCTATGCCGTCCAGCCGCGACACAACGGCGGCGCGAACCTCGGCTTCGTAGACGGCCACAGCAAGTGGTTCACCGAAAATGCCATTAACGCGCCCAACAACACAGCGGGCATCGACTGGGACCTCAACGACGACGGAGTCCTCTACAACGGTTCGTAGACCTCCCTCAGTTCAAAGCAACGAGCCCGGGGATCGCCTCCCCGGGCTCATCTGTGTACTCCCGGTTACCGGATACCCGATCATTCGTAGGCGCGAAAGAACGCCAGGATGGTCTCGATCACCACGTCCGTCTGAAAGACCATCCCGTAGGTGCCCGGGTAGCCCGCCGGGACCTCCACGATGAAGCCGTGTCCGTCGCGGCAGGCGGTCGTGGTGAGCGTCGGGCGAAGCCTGCCCCAACTGATCGATTCGATTTCATACTGCTGGACGCCAGGTCGCTTCGACTCATGGACCACGTAGCGGTCAGCGATGGCGTCGTTGAATCTCCTCACCGCATCATGGCACAAGTCCTCGTTGCCCGGCGCCCCGGTTGACGGGATGAAGATGAGCCGATTGTTGCCCGCGCCGCCGGCGTTGCCGTGGAAGTCGAGGACCGCGCGCGGCTCTGTCCGGTCAAGGACTCGCTTCCAGGCCTGCGTGGGAAGCTCCGAGAACGGCGCGTCGCCTTTCCAGTCGTAGACGCCCGGCGCATAGACGCCCTCGTCATTGGTGCGGCCGACGTACTCCTCCCAGCGCTCATCGCCGTTGCGGTTGAGGTCCACGCCGTTGCTGTTCTGGCGGCGGCGGTTGTCGTAGCCCCATGGGTTCACGATCGGCATCATCACCAGATGGTAGCGGTCGAAGTCGAAGAGTCCCTCATCAGGCAGCTCCATCAGCCGCTCCGCGAGCGCGAGCAGTCCGTATGCCGGCTCCCACTCGCTCCCGTGCGCGGCGGCGTAGACGAACATCGCGGGCCTGTCCTCGTCGCCGATGGTCAGGCTGTACATCCGGTAGCCCTCGTCGGCCGGCCCCTCGTCTCGCAATTGCACTTCGTCATGGCCGTCGGCCAGAGCGCGCATTCGGTCCACGAACTCTTCGTAGGTGAGTTTGTCCTGGAAGTAGGCGCCGTAGCGCACCGATTCGCCGAGCAGATTCCCGGCGAAAAGGTACTTATTGAACGATCCGGGTTGATTCCACACCGGCTCCTCGAGGCCGACGAGGTCGGTCGCCAGCAGGCTGCCGTCGCCGATCTGCTCAAGTACAAGAAGCGCAGCGCCGTCAGGCGCTTCCGCGATTACTTCGCCGGGTACATCGCCCTCCAGCGCGCGGCGCATCGGGGCGTCGCGCTCACCGGCGTGCCACGGAATCGTGTCGCCCTCCGTGAAGCCGCGAGTGACCGGGGCCTCGGCGGCGATGCGCAGGAGCGCCTCATCCTGCACCACCTGCTCCTCGACCAGCGTCAGATCGCGGGCCCTGGCGTAGAGCGCGAGATCGACCACGGCGCGCCCGCCTCCGGAGACGAACGCCTCGATCGCCTCCATGTCCACGGTCTCGTCCGCGTCGCGCTCAAACGCGATCAGGCGGGTGTACTCCTCGGCGTCGATCTCGCCGGTCGATGAAGAAGTGTCGATCTGATCAGGGTAGAGCGTGTGCAGGCTTTGAGCCGTCGGGTCGTTCTCGGGCGCATCGGTGAGCAGCAGCAGGTCCACGCTGACCTCGCGAACGATCGGAGGGCTGACGACCACCATCTCAAGGTCATCGTAGTCCGCCGTCCCGACGCCCGCGGGGAGTTCGAGGTACGCCATCAGGTAGCCGGTGCGATCGGGGACCGTGAGATTGACGGAGCTTCGTGTCCAGTCCGATTCCCCGGCCACCGGTCGCGAGATTGGCTGAGCGGTGATCTCGCCGTCATCGGTCATCGCGTAGATACGCACCGCGGCGTAGCCCTCGGAACTGAGATCGGTCCGGATCCAGCCGGAGAGCCGGACCATCGATCCCGGCTCGACGCGAATACTGCCATCGGAGCCCTGCCGCCATCTGCTGTGAGTGTCGTTCAGATTCTCGATTCGCGCGCCCTTCTCTCCGGAGCGCGCCGCGTCAGGCGTGATGGAGAGGACGCGGGATTCGCTGTCGGCTGTGCGCCGCTCCCAGGCGTCCTCGCCCTCCTCAAAGTCCGCGTTTGTGACCAGATTCGGGCGCTCCTCTGAGTCAGTGGCCTCCTGCGCCCATCCACGGGGCATCAAGTCGCTGCTGACGGCCGTCATCAAATATCCCGCGAGTATGATCGCACACAATTTCGCCGGTGTCACAGCACCCATGGTCTGCTCTTCCTCTCTCTGGATGGTAAATGCCAGTCCAAACCGCGCCGGTCGGAGTGCGCCCCGGCTGATCGGCCGCAGGCAACTTCTCCGCCCGCGGCCTCATTCCTCGCTCGGGTCGCTGTCATTTCCGAGGTCACCGGTGCGGCGGATACGACATCGGCGCGGCCGTGGCCGGCCGCGCCGAACAACCGAGAGGCCCGACGACCGCTTTGCGCCGATCACGGATCCCAGTGATGCAGATTCCCGCGGACGTACTGGCCCGAGAGCCACTTGGCGTGTCCGTCGGCGAAGCCGATGTTCAGGCCGAGATTGTGCCGCCCGCTCATGTAGTCGGTGCGACTGCTGCCTGTGAGTTGATGTGAGCCGACGCCGACCCCATCGGGATCGGCGGATTCATCCCACGTGCCGGGGACGTACCAGAACGAGCCCCGCGGGTGGGTTACATCGTACTTCTCCACCTTGTAGGGGCCCGAGTCCATGAAGAAGAACGTATCGGCGGGCGCTCTGACGTCGGCCATCTTCACAGCGGTCCCGCCCGTGCGGAGATCGCGGCAAAGGGCCTCGTTGAAGCCGTAGTTGCCGGAGTGCAGTGATCCACCGGGACCCGATGGGCAGGTGTATATCTGCAGATTGTTCACGTAAGGAAGTATCTGGTCGTGTGCGGAGAAACTTGTGAGCGCGGTCAGGACCGGGTTTGTGCCCGGAACCGGCGCGCAGAGCGAGGGCGGATAGGTCTCATCATAGTCCTGGACATACATCATTGCGCCAAGCGCAAGCTGCTTGACATTGCTCAGGCAGGACGTCTGCCGGGCCTTCTCACGCGCCCGGGCGAAGACGGGGAAGAGGATCGCCGCCAGGATCGCGATGATCGCAATGACGACCAGCAGTTCGATCAGCGTAAATCCGCGTCTCATCACTCTCACTCCCTCGGGTCAATATGTGGGCGAGAGTGCTTTCTCCACGCGCACTCCATGCACCTTCCGACGGATGCGCCATTCATTCGGGCCCTGTCGGGCAGGCTCACCGCGCGGAGTGTTTCACAGCAGCGGCACGCCGTTGATGATCAGCCTGAAGTCACACCCGAGCATCCTCGCGGCCTTCCGGCTGATGACCATCCGTGAGAGGAAGATCTCGAAGTACTCCATGACCGAACCGATCTCGGTGTCGATCGTCAGGTCGAGACTGATCGTCTTCGTGTCCGGTGAGATCTCCAGCTTCGTATCCTGAGCGGCGTAGTTGATCCGGTCATGGATGTCGAAGGCCGCCATCTGCGGGTTCCGGACGCGCTCTCGGGCAACGTCCGCCTTGTCGCCGATCAGCACCGCCGCGCCTAACTCCGAGGTTGGCTCGGGGGTGCCGAGTTCGTCGTGAGTGCCGATGGCCGCCGCGACCTTCGTGACCTCGCGGATGGGCATCCCGCGCTCGCGCAGCAGATTGTACGCCAGCAGCGCGCTCGTGGTCGCGTGGCCCTCGCGCGAGATGAGGTTCCCGATGTCGTGCAGCAGGCCGGCGATCTTCCCGAGTTCGACTTCGCGTTCGTTGAAGCGCTCAAGGCTCTCGAGAATCATGCTGGCGTTCCCGGCGATGATCTTCGCGTGGCGCAGACCGTGCTCGGTGTACCCGATGGCCTGCATCTGCTGGTCCGCCGCCGCGATCATCTCACGGACCTCCGGGTCGTCTACCAGCGAGTCGAATGTGACCTGATTGTCAGCACCTGTGTGTTCAGTGGTGGGAGACACGCAAACTCGCTCCTCTTTGAAACTCTTACTCGTCTCGCGGCCGCGGTGGTTTTCGCGTCGCGAGCATGACAATACCCGCCGCCAGGGCGATGCAGATGCTGGCAAACTGGGCGACCGTCAGTGCTGGAATCGGCGCAAATACCTCCGCCGACGCGCCGCGGCGGAAGAATTCAACCACAAAACGCATCGCCGAGTAGAAGATGAGGTAGGTCAGGAAGAGATGTCCGTTTCTCCGTAGATGCCTGCGCACCAGCAGCAGGAGCCCGAATACGATCATACTGCCGGCCGCCGCGTAGAGTTGTGCCGGGTGGCGGGCGACTTCCAGGCCGCCTGCAGCGTGGGGCATGCCGATGGCCCACGGCAGGTCGCTCGGGGTCCCGTGGCAGCAGCCGTTGAGGAAGCAGCCCACGCGAGTGACCGCGTAGCCGATCGCGATCGACGGGGCGAGAAAGTCGGCGATCCGGAAGAAGCTCACCTCACGGCGCGCGATGTAGAGCGCGGCGCCGATCATCCCGCCGATCAGGCCTCCGTGGAAGCTCAGGCCACCCTCCCAGACTTTGAAGATCTCGGCGGGCTGTCCGGCGAAGTCGCTCCAGTTGAGAGCGACGGTCATGAGCCGCGAGCCGATGACCGCGCCGATCAGGATCGCCAGCGTCACGTCGATGAGCAGGTCCGCGTCGATCTGGTCGTCACCGCGGCTGTCGTAGATGGCCCACAGCAGCGCGAGGACAAAGCCCAGCATCAGCATGGTGCCCCACGAGCGCACGGCCACCGGCCCCCACTGGTGCAGCGCAAGAGACACGGCCACGCCGATCGCGATGCCGAGCAGCGGCATGGCGATCAGGCGGGCGGTGGCGGGGTACGTCCCGAGACGGCGCTGCTCGAGGACCTCAAGCAGCAGGGCTCCGCCGCCGAGACCGAGGCAGATGAGCACGGCGACCCACACGGGAGGGCCGGGAATTGAGAACAACACCGGGCACATTGGGGTTAGTCGCTATCCTCTCCGCTTTCGGCGGGGTGTGGGTGGCCCAGGAACGTTGCCACGATCAGCAGGGCCGCGCCGACCGTGATCGCGATGTCGGCGATGTTGAAGACGGGCCAGAAGTGCAGGTCGATGTAGTCGATCACGTAGCCGACCCGCACGCGGTCGATGAGGTTGCCGACCGCGCCGCCCATCACTGAGGCGATCGCGACCCCCATCAGGCGGCTGCCGTCGAGCTTTTGGGCGACCAGCGCCAGCGCCACTACGACCACAGCCGCAACGGCTGCAAGCAGCCACGTGCTGGACGCGAGCACGCCGAAAGCGCCCCCGGTGTTGGTGGCCCAGGTGAGGCTCAGCCACGACGTGAGGGGCACCGACGCCGCGGCGCGCAGCCAGTGGACCGCGGCGAGCTTCGCCGCCTGATCGACCACCACGATGGCTGCCGCGAATGCGTAGATGACGCCCACGCTCAGACCGCCCGGCGAGCGGTCCTCGCCGGGCGTGTCGTCCGCGAGTTCGTCTACATTCCCGAGAGTCCTGATCGGCATTCCTTACACAGAGTGGCCCACGGGAGCACGCTCAGCCGCTTCTTCGTGATCTGCTTCCCACAACTGTCGCAGATCCCGTAGGTGCCCTCCTCGATCTTCTCGAGGGCGGCGTTCACCTCTTCGAGTTGCTCGCGAAGAGACGCGCCGACAGCCATCGACTGCGCCCGCTCGACCGTCTCCGTGGCGGCATCGCCACCAGGCTCATCGAAGTCCTGGCCGACCTGCACGGAGTGCAGGCGGTCACGACCGGCGGCCCGGTCCTCGATGCGCTTGAGGTCGGTCGCGAGGCGGTCTCTCTCCTCTGTCAGTATCTCTTTGTACTTCTCGATGTCCAGCTTCCGCTTACGCGCCACCGTCCGTGACCTCCGGATGCGAGTTGATAGGGCCGGGCGCTCAATTTCTCCCGGCCGGTCGGGCCACCTTCATTGAGAGCGAGATTTCTGATGCCTTCCAGCCACGGCCTCCGACCGCACTCCATCTCCGATGCAGCGGGGCCTTTGCCGTGACTGTCGTTGCTCCTGGCCGGGGTGTCGCCTGCGCTGCTTGTATTACCCGCTGAGTATGCGGTTCACTCGTTCCGCGCACCTGGCGCACAGTTCGGGATGATCGTCGTTCAGTCCGGTGCTCTCCGCCCGCATCCAGCAGCGAGTGCACTTGTCACCGCTCGCCAGTGAGGCCTCAGCCCGTACTCCGGATGGGGAGGCCAGGTCCTCGGCGTTGTCCTCGATGTGGTGCAGATGCACCTCAGAGACGATGAAGAGCGCTTCAAGGTTTTCCTCGACGCTCTCGAGGATCTCGCGGGCGGCGTCGGTGACGTAGAGATCAAGCCGCGCCTCCAGCGGATTGGGCACCTCGCCGGCGTCCTTGGCCTCCTCGAGCGCCGCCATCGCGTGCCGACGCAGTTCGAGCACGTCCGTCCACTTTGCGGCGAGGTCGTCGTCGAGCAGTTCCTCGTCGATCTCCGGCCAGTCGGCAAGCTGCACGCTTTCGGCGAGGCCGGCGTCGACCTCGTCGCGCATGTGCTGCCACAGTTCGTCGGAGGTGAAGGTCAGGATCGGCGCCATCATCTTCGCCAGCGCGACGAGAATGCGCCACAGCGCGGTCTGAGCCGATCGCCTCTCGGGCGAATCCTGCACGTCGGTGTAAAGCCTGTCCTTAAGCACGTTCATGTAAAAGGCGCTCAGATCCTGATCGCAGAGCGCGTGGATCTCGCGGTAGACGATGTGGAGGTTCCAGTTCTCGTACGCATCGGTGACGGACCTGATGCGGCGCTGCAGTCGGTCAAGCGCCCACCGGTCGATCTCTCCGAGATCGGCGTTATCCACCGCATCCCTGGTCGGGTCGAAGTCCTGCAGGTTCTGCAGCAAGAAGCGCGAGGTGTTCCGCACCCGGCGGTAGGCGTCGGCGACCTGCTGGAAGATATCATCGGAGAGCGCCATCTTCTGCCGGAAGT
>JBKHFA010000169.1:0-8075 GCA_046540615.1 Armatimonadota bacterium
CGATGGCGTCGGCGGCGCAGGTGATGCTCGCGGTCTGCACGTGCTGCTGGCCCTCGATGTTGAGTTGCTGCTGCTCGACCTCCAGTGACACCGTGTCGCCCGCCGCTCGCGCGATGCGCAGCACGCCGAGGTTCTGATTGGCGCGGCCGACGTAGCCGTAGCACGTCCAGATGCGCCACGTCTGCTCCCACGCGCCCGCGGGGTCGAAGCCCGGATCGGTGGCCGGGAGGTCGTCGAAGACGCCCATCTCCCAGAGCAGGTCGGGCGTGAGATGCCGGCCGACGGGCCGGTTGCCCGCCGCGCCCGGGTCGATGTCGAGCATCCGGCAGAGCGCGAGGAATGAGACCTCGCCGCCGTAGTTGGCGAGGGAGAGGTTGCGGATCTCGACCGTCTGAAGCTGGGTGCCGAGGTTTACGCGGAGGGTCCCCTCGCCCGCCGGGAACTCGACCGTCGCGGGGAACGCGATGCGGAACTCGCGCCAATCCTCGCCGAAGGTGACGGTCTCACTGAGCGCGTGGTGGTAGGGCTTCTCCGCGCGGCGGAATGCGAAGTTGACGCTGCCCGGCGGGGTCTCGTCGCCCTCGGCGCGGGCCTCGAAAGTCAGCACGAGTGTCTCGTCAGCGTCAACGGGAGCGATGGTGTCCCACGCGAAGCCGATCTCCCAGCGGTTGGCGGGCACCTCCGAGACCGTGACACGCGCGACCGCGGGGTCCTCGGCTTCGGGAGCGGCCATCTCAAGCACGGCCGCGTCGTCGGGAGCGTGGAAGGATGCTGCCTCCCACGGATCATGGGGCAGCAGCGCGGTCGCGTCAGGAGCCTCCGCGGACGCGGGCGGCGCCGCGATCGCCACGGCGACGCTCAGGATGAGAACGATCAGCGCACGTTGGGCCATCATCATCACCTCACGGTGGGCTTTCCGCGGGGTGATGAGTTTCTCCTTCTGCGCGCGCAGGAGGTATGAAGGCGCGAGGGCTTCTCGCAGAACTGAAGTCGCGGTCGTTCGCCGTCGGAGGGGCCGCACGATGCGCAAGTGCCGTCTACGAGCGCGGAGGTCGGCCCTCTGCGGTCGTTTACGTCGTCACAGGTCGAACGATCGCATGGGCGGACCTCGCCGCGACAGGACCTGCGCTCGCGCAGCGTCACGACAATTGCGTGTGGGGCGGGCTTCCAGCCCGCCGCCGTATGTCGTATGCCGTGCGGAGGGGCCGGCCCCGAAGGGGTTGCATTTGCCCGCGTCGTTTGCGGGCGAATGCAATCGCCTGACCGGCCCGCCGTTCTTGTCGACCTGTCGCGAAGAGAGCACAAGGACCTCAGCCGACGCGGCCAGGGGCGTCCCACGCGCGAGCGGGATCCGAGGCAACGACGGGCCGGTCAGGCGACTGATCGTGGCGAGCACACGACGCTCGCCGCGATCAGCCCTTCGGGCCGGCCCCTCCGACGGCACACGTCCTGCGCACCACTTGTGTACAAAGGGAAGCCACTGAGGGCGCCTCCTCCGTCAGATCCCAGACAGCAGCGCGGTGAGGCGCGCCTCCCAGATGACGGTGCCCAGTTCGTCGCGTATCTGCGCGATGCGGTGGTTCATCTCCAGCCACCGTTCGGGCGAGACCTGCTCGTTCCTCGCCGTCTGCTCGAACTCCGCCAGTTCAGCGCGGTAGTCGGCGGTGCGCCGCCCGAGTTCCTCTCGCGCGCCGGGATCGCTCTCGGCCTGCTGCATCGCCTCGAGGCGCTCGAGCAACTCCTCGGCCTCCGCAAGCGCCGACATGCCGATCGCGCGGTAGGCCGCCCGCACGAAGCCCTGCGGGCCGTAGATCACGATCGGCCCGACGCGGCCGCCCCTGCGGAACTCATCGGCCAACTCGCCGATGCGCGATGCGCTCGGTGACAGCACGATGTGCCCGAAGCGCTCGGGGTCGTGGAAGTTCGCCTCCACCTGCGACCACGTGCTCCACGTCTTGTTCGGCCCGAGGTGCCGGTCGCGGCAGACGTTGAGGCCGACCAGCGCGCCCTGCTCGGGCTGCGCGCCAAGGTCCGCCCACGGGATTGCAACCTCCATCGTCCACGCGTCATCCAGCAGCGTCACGCCCGCGCGCACGTCCGCGCTCCACGACGGATCGGTCCTGCGCGAGTCGTAGATGCTCTCGGCGGCGTTGATCGCGATCTGATGGTAGACCTCCTGGTCGTGATCCGGGTCCACGAAGATCTCCACCGCCTCGCCCTGGAAGACGCCCATCGAGTCGCGCGGCTGGCCCACGGGCGTGAGCTGGTCCATGTTCGGCTCGTCGAAGCGGATCCCCAGCAGCAGATCGCTGTCGGTGTAAAGCACGCGGACGTGTGTCTGCACGTCCACAGGCTCGGGCCGGTTGTGATACGTGAACTCATCGACCACCGGCGCTCGCTGCCACGCCGCCTCGGTCAGGTCGCCGTCGATCGCGATCTCACCGGACGCGCGGGCGCACGGGTACACCTTGATGTCGTAGCTGTCGCCGTCGGCGAAGCACGCGCCCGTGATGACCACCGTCAGCGCGAGTGTCAGGATCATTGTCAGCACTGTGCGCTCGCTCATCATGGTCAGTTCACCCTCAGCGTTGCGACGGTGGGCTGGTTCGTGAAGAGTTCGATCGCCTCGACCTGATAGCTCCCGGCCGGGTCGTTGAAGGCGACCGGAAGCTCGATCTCCGCCGACGTCGGGCCGGTGACGACCACGTCGTCGAGCCACTCGAGGTGCTCGCCGCCCGCGGTCACGCGGATGCGGAATGCGTAAAGCGACTGTGCGCCCGGCACCGAGAGCGTCGCCCTCGCGACCTCACCGCGCTGCACGGTGTCAGCCGCGAGCGTAAGCTCCGGCTCCGGCGCGGCATCGGGCAGCAGCGCGAAGAACGTGGCGCGGTTGGGGATGATCTCGGTGCTGATGCGGCTGAGCCTGCCGAGGTCCTCGCGGGTGCGCAGGTTGTATACGTGCCGCTCCTCGGGCAACTCGACCGTCGCCATCTCGCGGTTGCCGGAGGTGCGGAAGAGCGCCATGATCTCGTTGGCGCCGCTCTGCCAGCGGACGACCTCGACGTTCCGCAGACGCTCCCCGTCCTCGCCGCGCAGGGACACCGGCGGCCGGTGGAGGTCCGAGCGGCTGATCAGCTCGTGCGCCAACTCCGCGGCGGCCATCGGCGCGGCCTCGGTGCTGATCTTCGGGAAGCTCCCCGCGTCCATGTTCAGCAGGATCGCCGCGCCGTCGCCGAAGCGGTTGGCGATCCACACCGGCACACCGTCGGCGTCACCGCCGGCGGTTGCGGTGGTGAGGTTGATCGTCGGATCGATCTTCGCGTTCTCGATGGCGAGGTCGCCGATCGTGGCGGTTGCGACCTTCGCTTCGGCGCGCCCGGAGGCGTCGATGCCGAAGACATCGTCGAGCAGACCCTCCGCCGCCGGCTTGAGGTGGCCGTCGTAGATGGCCGGGCGGACGTCCGCGATGACCACGCCGCCGTTCTCAACGAAGTCGCGGATCACTGCGGCCTCGGCCTCACCGAGCGCCTCGATGCGCGGGAGGATCAGCATGCGGTAGTCGTCGGCTTCGAACTCGTCGTTGCGCAGCATCCGGTCGGTCACGTAGCTGAACTGATAGCCGAGGTCGCGGACCATCTCGTGGAAAGCCACGTGCGAAGATTCGTAGCTGCCGTAGGTCGTCCCGTCCTCGATGTCACAGGCGAACTGCGACGGGAAGGAGTAAAGCACCGCGATGCCGGTGTCCTCGATCTCCAGCGGCATCAGCAGGTCGCCGAGGCCGTCGCGGACGATCTGCGTGTCCCGCAGAATCTCCTGCACCGCCGGGAAGGGTCGCAGGTCCGGCGCCAGCCAGCCGTGGAAGCGGCCCAGCGCGTCCCAGCGCCACCACCACACGGAGTTCATGTCGCGGGTGATCATCCGCCAGTACTTGCCCAGCAGTGAGTCGGCGTCCTTGGTGTATCCCATCCAGTTCGAGCGCGGGAAGTCCGGCGGCGCGATCGACCGGATGACTTCGTCCGCCACGCCGGGGTAGGGTGACCAGAAGTCATTCTCACGCACGATCAGATCGATGTCGTCGCCCTGCGAGAAGCGCCCGGCGCCCTCAAAGCCGGTCCGCGCGAGCGGATCGACGGCCTTGTACGCCTCATCGTACGCCTGGCAGAACTGCACGAAGTTGTATGACTGGTAGGCCTGGCGGTCGAACCAGCGCGGGTAGTTACCCTCAGCCAGCGAGTTGGCCTCGTCGTTGTCGCCCTCCTTCGACAGGCCCACCTGCTCCCAGTCGGTGAAACTGGTGCCCCATGACGCGTTGAGCGCATCGAGGCCGCCGTAGACCTCCGCGAGGTACTCGCGGTAGGCCTCCGCGCAATGCGGCGAGAGGCACGATCCGGTGGTCTTCACCTCATCGCCGAGCGACCACACGTAGGTGCCGTGCTGGCGCGCGGGCAGATACTCCTGCGCTTTCTCCTGCACGTGGGCGCTGACGGCCTCCTCGTCGTTCCAGCAGAAGGGCGACATCGTCCCGTCATCCTGCTTGTTGTTCATGATGCGCGTGGTGTAAGGCACGTACGCGATGTCGTTGGCCGCGAGTGTCATCGGCGGCCGGCTGCCCCGGCCGAGCGTGAGCGTCACGGACGCGTCGGCAAGGCTCTTCTGCGCCCACGGCGCGAGCGGCCCGCTCGGCATGTCCCACATGAGGAAGTTGAACTGATCGAAGTGTCGCTGCGTCACGCGCGCGTACTCGTAGGCCGTGTCGATCGTCTGCGCGGGCTGCCCCGCCGGATTGCGGAATATCCCCGCATCAACGCGCACGAGCATCGGCATCCACTGCTCGATCTCGAAGGCGAAGTCGAGGTCGCCGTCCGCGGGCGTGATCTGCTGCTTGAGCAGCCTCCCGCGAGAGTCGAAGAGCCCCACGCGCACCATGTCCTCGGGGCCCGGCGCGCCCTCGATGCTGACCGAGCCGGAGATCGTGTCGCCGACCTCCCCCCAGTCGCGGTCGAGCCGCACCATCGCGACGGTCAGGTCGCTGCCGACGCTGAAGGGCGCGGTCGCCCACGTCTCCACGCCCGCGTCGCTGACCACCCACGCGTCGAAGTGATAGTCCCCCGCGGGCAACTCGTCCGTCTCGACGGTGAACGCCCGCGCGGGCAGATCGCGCTCGGGCAGGTCCACCGACGGCCCGCCGGGCTTGCGCACTCTCATGCGCACCCGCGGATTCGCGCCGACAGGATCGCCCGCCGCGTCAAGGGTGAAAGCCTTCTCAGCGTCCCACGCGAAATCCCCCGCGCCCGCATCGATGCTCAGCGCCATCTGAGGTTCATGGCCTGCGGCCCACACCACGCTCCGGCCGAAGCTCTCCGCCCAGTAGTCGTACTCGACATCCCAGCCCTCGTGGTAGCCGAAGTCCGGGCAGGCGTCCATGCGCACGGCGCGGCCCTCGCCGACCTCGTAGCCGGTTCCCGCCGGAGCCACCTCCGAGCGGCCGAAGCTGGCCACCGCGTTCTCATCCTTGAGGATGCGGTCGTCGCCCGAGCCCAAGAAGACGAGCCCCGCGCCCTCGGTGACGGGCTCGAGCACCTTATACTGCTGCTCGGCCGTCATCCGGCTCATGTCCTCGCCGAGGAAGACGTAGACGTCCCAGTCCTCCTCGAGCAGTTGCATCATCCGCGCGACGCCGGTCTCGCCGCCCAGCCACTGCTCGTTGCCGTAGTCGATGACGCGGATCCAGAAGACGGCCTCCGCGTCCACGTCGAAGCGCTGCATAAGCTCGACGATGTGCCTCGGGACCGTCCCGCGGCCGTTGCAGAAGACCAGCGCGCGGGTGCTCTCACCGGCGTAGGGCTGCGCCCAGTCGGTGTGCGGCGTCTCAAACTCAAGCGTCATCGCATGATCGACCTCAAGCTCCGCCATGTCCTGCGCACAGGCGCAGGTGACGACCAGCAGGGCGATCGCGATTGCGGCGATTGCGTGTGATCTGCTACGTCTCATTCTGAGTTCCTCCCGGTGACGACAGGACGGCTGATCATCTGAAGACGCGTCCACCTGAAATGACTAAAGGTCGCTCAGCAACTTCGTCAGCTTCACCTGCCACTTGAAGCTGTTGTAATCATCGATGGACTTGAGCAGATCGTCCTGCGCGCGGATGCCGGGCGCGCCGTCGGTCTGCTCAAGCTCCGGAGCGGTGCCCTCCATCCACTGCTGAATCTCGTCGATGCGGTCGCCGAGGGCCTCCCGGGTCTCCTCGGACTCCAGCGCGACCCTGAGGCTCTCGCGGACCGAGGCCACGTCGAACTGCGTGACCGCCGCGGGGGTCAGGTCGATCGTCTCCAGCGTGGAGCGGACGCCCTCGGCCTGCGCGCGCACATTCGCCAGCGCGTCCTCGTTGGTGGTGCCCTTGAGGTCCCAGAACGCGAGGCGGATCGTGCGAGTCTCCGGCGGGAAGCTCATGCTCGTGCCGACCGCGTAGCCGCCGGGGTCGAAACTGACCGTGGCGCCCTCGACCGGCACAGCGAGCATCGCGCACGGCCCCTCACCCTCGCCCCTCGCCACGTCGAACACCTCGTCGTAATACACGCCCCACCAGTGATCGCCAAGAGGGCCCTCCGCGGGCGTCCCCTCCTCGACCAGCGCGGACGGCGTCTGAATCCGCCGCGCGCCCTCGCGCTTGTGATGTGACGTGAAGAAGCTCGGGTAGCAGCGGAGATTCACGCCGAGTTGCTCGATCTCGCCGGTGGGGTCGATCGCGATCTCGCAGCCCAGCCAGTCCTCGCCGGGCAGGCCGAAGAAGCGCGCGCGGACATCGGCGTCTTCGTGGTGCCAGACGAGGTCCATGATCGCGCGTTCGCCGCTCTCGACGGCCATCATGCTGCTCGCGGGGATCGGGACGTCGCGTCCGTTGATGCGGATGAAGAGGAAGCCGCTGTGATACCAGTTGCATGAGCACGGGGAGGGCATGCCGATGTACCCCTCGCCCATCTCGTAGCTGTCAGGATCATCAGTCAGGAAGCGGTACTTGTGCGCGATGGCGTAGGCGGTGGGGCCGAAGCCGAAGTTCGCGCGGATCTCCCGGCCCGTCCGGCCCTCGAACTGGCCGGAGAGCACGCGATCGCGCGGAGGCTCGACGGTGACGATCGCCGCGGGCGCGTCCGCGGCCACCGCGGGAATCGCGATGGCGGCGACGCATACGATGACGGCGGAAAGGCGGATTGCCGTATGCGCGGACATGGAGATCACTCTTTCCCCTCGCCGGCTGCTCCGTATATTCACCACACCGACATGCGTCTCCTGCACAATGCCGCATCCGCCGGCTCGCGGCCGCCTCCGTCAGCCCTCGCGCCTCGGCCACGGAAGCCGCCAGTCGGGGCGGCGGCGGAAGGGCCGGTCGAAGGTGTTCTCCAGCTTCCCCTGCTCCTCGAGGTGGATCATGCAGGCGCGGATGCACCCACTCGCGCCCTCCAGCGCCCGCCCGTAGCCGTAGGTGGGGCCGATCTTGTAACGCTGGCCCTGGCTGACAGGCTGCTGGAAGCCCTCTTTATCCTCCTCGGTGATCATGAACGGGTTCTTCTCCGGCGCGCCGCCGCAGAAGTAGCGGCTGCAGATGGTGTAATCAATGTCCGCCCACTCCAGCGTGTGCCCGTCGATCTCGATGCTCACGCAGTCATCCTGATCGGTCGGGATCGCGCCGCCGGTGCACTCCTCCGCGCACATCATGCAGCGGTCGCACAGTGGCGGCCCGTCGTAGACCGGATCGGGCTCAAGCTCCGCGTCGGTGAGCAGGATCGCGATCCGCTGGCGCGGCCCGAACCTCGGCGACAGGAACATCTTCGACCAGCCAATCTCGCCCAGCCCAGCCATGTACGCCGCCAGGCGAAGGTGCGGGAATACGTCCGGCGCAGGTTTGTCGGGCGAGACCGGCATGCTGAAGTTCGGGTTCGGGACGCCCATCTTCTCCGGGTTCTGCCCCGAACTGTCGGTGTTGGTCCACGGGAAGTTGTTCGCGATCGGCATCGTCTCGTACCCGGCGTCCTCGAGCATCGCCGTCAACTGCCAGAGCACCATCGGCTGGAGGATGT
>JBKHFA010000170.1:0-7929 GCA_046540615.1 Armatimonadota bacterium
GATATTTGTCGGCGTCATCCTCGCCCTCGGTGTGCTCGTCTTCACCCGCGGCCGGAAGAGACGGTAGATCCTCGCAAGCGCGAGGGGGGCGTGGCCTGCCGTGCCGCCACGCCCGTCCATCACTCCTCCACCGCATTCAGCACCACATGCTCACCCGGCTCAAGCTCCACGCTCACCGTGCCACCCTGTCTGCCGAGAAGCTGGCCGTTCCCGTGCTCGCCCTGCACGAAGAGTCGCACCGCAGCCCCGTCGGGGACCCGGCCCGACCACTGCCGCTCCCGCTCGCTGAGGTTGTGCAGCACGATCCATGCCCCGTCGCTGTCGCTGAAGCGCAGGCCGCGCACGTCGCCATCGTGGATCGGCTCGACCGCACTCGCGAAGTCCGAGGTGTAAGGCATGACCTCGGCGAGGAACCAGTAGTCGGTCCCCGCCGGGTAGGTGGTGCGTTTGTCCGGCTCGTCGGGCGTGGCGCTCTGCGCGTCCTTGAGCAGCAACTCGCGCGCCCGGAAGCTCTCCGGTTCATCGAGGTAGAACATCTCGCTGGGCGCGGTCTCGATGCGATCGTAGTTGTGCCCGTGGATACGCGCCAGCAGCGGACCGTATTTGAACGTGTTCTCCATCTCCGGAGAGGGCTCAATCTCATTCACGCCGGTGGCCCGGCCGAATCGCAGCCGCCCCCAGACCCCCGCGTTCTCATCCTCCTCCACCGCCGTGATGTGAATCAACCCCACGAGGCGGTTCTTCGACGCAAACCACTGCTGCGTGCCCTCCCACGGAAGCGCGGGGGAGTCGTGACGCCGCGGGATGGTCGTTCGGTAGCGCACCGCCATCGACGCGAAGTCGTCCCCGCCGATGATATGCGAGAACTCCTCGAGGCCCGTGATGTACCGCGCGTTGCGGTAGTGAATCCCCTCCGGTCGGATGCGCGTCTCGGGGATGGCGATGAGGAGGGCGCCCACCTCATCCTCAGGAAGGCCCATCGGCGCGTACGTGCAGCCGATGAAGGTGTCCTTGCCCGTCCGGCCCTCGCCGAAGTTGCGGCCGTTCATCGCGAATGAGAACGGCCCGAAGCGCGCACGCGGCCCCTGCACGTTCTCATCGAAGATGATATAATTGTCCGGCAGCGGCTCGTCGGGCATATCCCTCCACCACGGCACCGCGAAGACCGTGTGCGGATTCGCCCCGGGGCTCGCGCGGTCGAGCGCGATGTTCGCAACGCGCTTGTTCCGCCGGTCGCCGGTGAGCGCCGCGACGATCTCCGGCGCGTGCGGATGCGCCCACGCGGGCGAGTGCTTCCACGACGCGTCCGTGTAATTCTCCACGATCCCCGACGGCTCCACCATGATCGGGTAGAAATCCACCGTCTTCTCGATGATCCGCCGCGCCTGCTCGCTTCCGGTGTACTCGAGGAAGCGCGCCAGCCAGCTTATGTTGAGGTTGTGATAGCCGAAGGTCTCGTTCTGCGTCCCGTGGTAGATCATTCCGCCCATCGGATAGACGGTGGCCTCGAGAAAGTCGAGGAAAAGCTCGACGTGGTCCGCGAATTTCTCGTCGCCCCAGATGCGGTGCGCAAGTTCGCAGATGAGCAGATAGTACACGTCCTGGTTCGGATAGTTGCCCGCGCCGTAGGTGCCGGTGGTGAAGTTCTTGAGACCGTAGCTTTCGTACTGGTGCTCCACGCACACGCGAATCTCGTCCAGCCACTCCTCGTCCTTCGCCGGAAGGATCAGCCACGGGAGGTTCTCTTTGAGTTGCCAGTACGCGTCAAAGGTCGGCCCGAGTGTGAACCGGGGGATGTTCGGGTCGGATCCGAAGCGCGCCTGGCGGCCGGGATTCCAGTCGCCGTCTCGGTGGTTCTGCAGCACGCCCTGCATCGTGTCGAAGAGATTGGCCACCAGCAGCGGGTCGCCGTGATGCTCGCTCCGCGGGTGCGTCAACGCCCACGCCATCGTCAGGCAGTTGCCCCCGAGCGTGCGGAACTGCCACGCGTTCTCGACCTGCAGATAGCCCTCATCTCCCTTGCGGTAGCCGGTCGGTTCGCGCGAGAAGCCGCTCGCGCCGCGATTGAGCGCCGCGACATACGGGTTCGCATCCGCGTCAGGGGCCTCCACCGGGAGCGGGTTGTCGCGCGCCCGCGCCATGATCGCGTCGAAATCCTCAATGTACTTCTGCGCGCTCTCGACGGTCGCCTTCGCATTGCTGCCAAACTCCGCCTCGATGGCGCACTCGGCATCCTGCAGCGCCCAGTCGAGCATCGCCAGCGCCATCGCCTCATATGTGTCGGGCTCGCCCACTCGCTCGCTGAGCGCCTCCAGGGCCTGAGTCGCGCGGATGATCATCGGCCTCACCTCCGCAAGGTCGGCACGGTTCAGCTCGCGCTCCTGTCGGCGACGGTCCGCGGTCTCAACATCCCACGCCAGCGTCACGTCATCCCAGTACACAGTGCCCTCGGCGAAGTAGTTGAAGAGGTTTATCTGCACACGAGGAAATCCGCTCTGAACCTCGAACGCGCCCTCGATCCGCCGCCAGCCCTCGGCGTTGGGCGCAGCATCATAATGATCGTTGCCCGCGCCCTTTCCATCTTCGTTGATGTAACTGATGCGGGCGCGCGGGCCGTGGCCCTGAGGCGTCTCCGCGAGTTCGGTCCGGACATGCGCGGAGAAGAGATAGGGGCCCGGCTCCACCGGCACATTGATCTGATAGCTGCCACGATGCTCATCGCCCGGGCACGTGACCGCCACGCATGCCGAATCGTCGCGTCCGCCGTCCTCCATCCAGCGCAGCTCGCTGTCCGTGTTCCAGTTGACCGCCCGCCATGCCTGAGGCTGGTCGCCATCCTCGCTGAACTCGAAGGCACCGTTGGGCAGGATGTTGCCGCCATCCTTCGGCGTCGGCCCGTGGAGGCGTTCCATCTGCCTCCGCCACTGACTGAGCTGCGCCACCTCTCCGCCCTGTGGCGGCGCCGCGCGGATCTCGTCCACCGCGACGGTCGTGCTGGCTGCCCCGTCGGCGTTGACCATGAACTGCACAAAACTCACGCGCTTGAGGTCGTCGAGGATGTTGCGGTCGGTCTTCAGGTCGAGGGCGGTGATGTGCAGTCGATGACGGCGCCATCCGGTGAAGTCGAGCGTGACGGCATCGCGCGGCGCGGTGTAGTAGAGCGTGGGTTCATCCTGCCGCAGCGCTCCGAGTGTCGGGCGCACGACCGCTCCTGAGCCGTCGCCGCGGATCATAAACTCCACGGCCCACGTGTCGCTGAAGTCGATCCGCCCGCCGGGCTGACAGGTCATCCACGCGAAGCTGAACTCGTCGTAGTCGGTGCTAAGCTCGAGCACATTCCCGCGCTCGCCGCCTTCGACGACTTCGATCGTCGCGTTATCCTTGTGCCGCCAGTCTTCGAGGCTCCCGTCCTCGAAGTCCCAGTTGACGACCTCGGCGGCAGGACGCGGCGGCTCCGCATCCTGCGCGAACACGGTGGCGGACAGCGCGACGGCAAAGACGATCATCGCGATTCGCATCAGTTCATTCCCCTCAGTGCTCTTCGTCACATCGAAAGTCGCGGCCCCGCAGTCCTGACGCGCATTTGACCGGAGTTCAGAAAGATTCCTCCCGCCGCCATCCAGTCGAGAGAATCGTGCATTGAACGAATTTAAGAGAAGGTGTCGATCTGCATCAAGAGGAATAGTCTCTCACGGGACATCCTTTTGATGGAGGAGTGAAGAATGATGCTTCGCAGGCACGGCTTCACGCTGATCGAACTGCTCGTGGTGATAGCGATCATTGCCATCCTGGCAGCGATCCTGTTTCCGGTCTTCGCGAGAGCGCGCGAGAAAGCGCGCCAGTCCTCCTGTCTGTCGAATGTGAAGCAGATCAACCTCGGGATACTCATGTATGCACAGGACTACGACGAGCGTTTTCCGCCCTACCGCTGGAATCAGGATCCCCCGCAGAGTGTGTGGATCGATCGTGACAACAGCGCCGCTATGAATCGTCACTTCTGGGCGGAGTGCGTCGAACCCTATCTGAACAACCTGCAGATACTCTTCTGTCCGAGCAGCAATTACGATGTGTCCACGATGAGTAACGGGAAGCGCTATCTCACGTACGCGTATAACGGCAGGCTTCACCGCACGAAGCTCGCGCTGTGGAAGAACGTAGCCAACAAGATCATGATCGGCGATCTTGGGATGAAACACAGTGACCGAACGCCCCCGGGTTATGTTGAGAACTGGTTCATCTGGTGGACCAATGACAGCGACGGGACGTGGAGCCAGTACTCCTGGTGGAGCAACATCCACAACGGGGGCGGCAACTACGGGTACGTGGACGGGCACGCGAAGTGGCTCAGTGAGACAGACCCGTCCCTCGGACCGATCATCCCCACTGGAGGCGAAAAGCTCTACGGCGATCAGACCGGCTCATGGTTCCCCGAGAGCTGAGCCACTGGACGACCTGCCGTCTGACACACAGCGGCCGCCCGGGAATTCCGGGCGGCCGCTTCAGGTTATTGACGCGTAACTGCCGGCGCCATCCGTCTTTTTCATAAAAACGCACATCCTCACATGAATCGGTGTAATATATCACTTGATTAACGACAACAACGTACGGATGAAGTCGCGCACAATGGGCCGCCCTGGAAGGAGCGGGTTCAACATGATGCGCCGAAGCGTGTCTGTGGTGGCCGTAGCGGGACTCATGCTGGTGACGGGCCTCGTAGCAGCGCAGGAGAGGCCGAGCGTGCAGGTGGGCCGGGTTCAGGCAAAGCCGATCCAGGTGATGCAACTTGAGAAGATGGGGCCGTTGGAATTGTCCAGGCAGTTTGAGCAGGCACTGAAGCGGCAGGATGTTTCCGGTGAGAGGCTCGCGGGCGCGTTGGAGAAGTATCGCGAACTGCCGGAGGACCTGCAGGTTCAGCTTCTCTACGTGGCAGACGAGAGGCACGCCCAGGCGTCGTGGAGGAATGAGAACTACACCATCACGCGGCTGAAGCCGAAGGTCTATGCGGATCTAAGTCGCCTCCGATTGTTTGGCCTCAGCTACTTCTGGCCGGATCAGGGAGCGCCGGGGGCATGGTCATTCGCGTTCGGGCATGGTTTCAACGACAACTGCACCGTGTACTTCGATGGCTCGCCCATCGAATCGAACTACCTCGACATGGACGTGGAGTTCTTCCCCAACTCGATGGCTTTCAAGATTCCGACGAACGCGACGCGAGACCAGATGCACGACGTGTTCGTGCGTGAAACCGGGGCCGAGAGCCGGGATTCCTCGACGCGCGAGTATGAGATTGTCGCCCCGCGGGGCTATCGGGGCTATCACGGATGGCAGTTCTCGAACTTCGGTCGGGGACCGAACCTGATCCCTTGGAATCTCTACAGCGACTACTTCGGCAGGCTCGCCGTGGAGTATCCGAATGGCACGCACCGACCCGCGGCCGATCAGTGGTACAACGACGTCTGGGGACGCAGCGGAACCGGTGGCAATTGCTTCGGCATGAGCGTCACGAGCATGCGGGTGCGCAATAGCGAACTCGACCACATGTACTATGACAGCTACTTCACCGCCCCGGCGACCGCGCAGACCTGGGTGTGGTGGTATCCGTGGAATGCCACGACCCGTGAGAGCGTGCAGCAGCAGCAGGCGGCCCAGTATGTGCAGGAGGTGGCGGCGAGGATCAACGAGCTTTACAACACCACCACCGCACAGGACGTCTTCACGCGCACGCAGTCGCTGCTCACGAACCCGACGAATCGGCCGATCCTCTGCTACTGGGGACCGAACTGGGGGCATGCGATCTGCCCGTACAGTACCGACGTAGCGGGTGATGCCCGACGGATCATGTGCTATGACAACAACAATCCGTACGCAGAGAATGAGAGCGGGAGCGTAGATCCGGACATCGCCACCGTGCAGTGGGGCGCGAACACGTTCTCGCGCGGCGGAGGCACCAAGGCCATCTGCCTGTCCTTCGACGAGGCCACGCCGCCCGATCCGCATCTGCCGGGAGCGGCCATCGACGGTATGGCCGCCGACACGGTAACCATCGCATTCGCGCCGGGATCGCGCGTGAATCAGATCACCGATGAGAACGGTCGGCAGGCGCTCAACGCCGACGGAAGCCCCAATGAGAATCCGGCGACGCGAATTCCGAACTCGATGGTCTTTCGGGAGATGGTGCAGGCGCCGAGGCTGCAGCTTCCTCGCGTCCAGCGGCTTCAGGTGGCCGCTGCGGGCGATCAAGGGATGCTTTTCATCATCGGCGACTCCGGAGGAAAGACCCTCACACTCGACGTTCCCGAGACCGCACAGACCAGAATTACCTACTTTGAGCCGGGCGAGGTGTTCGCGCTGAACACCCGGGGCGTCGGGCAGGTGCAGTTCGAAAGCCTGCTCAACACGCCCCGCGCGAGGCTCCAGCAATTGGGAGCGGAAGCGTCAGCCGATGTCCGGTTCATCAATTCCCGCGCCAACGGTGACAGGCTCTTCGAACTGGGCGACTTCGAGAACCTTTCGGGGCCCGAGGTGCGGCTGATCCCGGCCCCCGATGGATCGTCGCTTGATGTCATCGGCCCGGCGAATCTTCGCTTCAACCTGAACATATCCGGGCCTGTGGGCCAGGGCGCCCAGCAGGCACGATTCGCGAATGTGGCGCTGCAGCAGGGCGCAGCGGCACGCCTCGCCCCGGACAACTGGAACGCGATCGGCGCGACGAGTCTGCGGCTGCAGATGGTGAACATGCAGAACAACCAGATTCTCCGCCAGGAGACGATCCAGCGGATACGGTAAGATGGAACTGTCAGTGGAGCCGACAGGGACGCCGGGAAGCCGGCGTCCCTGTCGTATACGTCAGCGCGTGAAGGTGGCGCTCGCCTCGACGCCGGAGAGCACGTCGCGGACCGTCACGGTCCACTCACCGGCGGCGTCGTTCAGCGCGAGCGGGATGCGCAGGTCGGCGGAACCGCCGGGCGCGAGGACGTTGCGGGTATACGCCGGCGCGGGGTCGCCCCGCGGGTCCGTGACGGTCACGTGCAGAACGTGGTCGGTGAGGTCGCCCTCCGCCACCACGCTTGCGCGCAGATCGGGCAGGTCGCCTGTGATCTGCACGCCCGTCACCTCATAGGGCAGCACCGCGAACATGGCGGTCTCTCCCGGGCCGAGCGTCACGAGGTTCTTCTCAGTCTCTCCGATGTACTCGCGGGCGCGCATGTCGTAGATGTGCGCGGTGCGGCCGAAGCTGACCTCGCAGGTCTGCGGCTCATCCACGAGGCGGTGGTCGCGGATCAGGCCGACGATCTCAGCCTCGCCAAGTTCGTAGCGGGCGCACTCCCACGCGCGGGCGGGATTCTCCGGGTCTGCGCTGTCCACACGCACGTGCCGCTCAACGCCGCTCTCGCGCATGAGTTCGTCGATCATGCGCACGACCGTCGGATCGTACTTCGGCAGAATGCCGTTGATGTACGCGGTGCGCCCCGCGCCGACCTCGCGGAATATGACTGCCGGGGTGCCGTCGGCGTAGGAGGCGTCGCAGTCGGCGTCCCCGACCATCTCGACAATCTCGCGACCGGAAGTCTCGAACGACTGGCCGCCCGGGCCGGTGAGGGTCGCGAGTTCGTAGACCGCATCAGGCTGCGCGCGCCGGACGCCGAAGAGCCGCTCCAGCAGCGCGTCATCTCGCGGCGCGCCACGCTCGTCGGTGATGGCGAAGCGGTGGTCGGCGATGAGCGTCCCGCCGCCCTCGACCCAGTCCACAAGCGCCTCGCCAAGTTCGTCGGAGATCGCGCAGGTCATCGGCAGGTAGAGGAGCGTGTAGCGATCAAGCTCTCCCTCAAGGATCTGCTCGGGTGCCACGTAATTGTACATAAGCTGCAGTTCCTGCAGCGCGAGGCGGAAGTAGAACGCGGACTTGAACCAGCTTCCGTAGCTGTCATC
>JBKHFA010000171.1:0-7855 GCA_046540615.1 Armatimonadota bacterium
GGAGGGGCCGGAGAGGCTGCAGCGTCGTTTGCTGCAGACGACGCCGGCCCGGTCGTTCCGTCGTTGTCGTTCGGCCGCATGGCACGGACACGCAGGCAGGGCCACCGGCGTCGGGCGGGATAAACAACATCTCGTCCCCTCTCCGGCCCCTTCACAACGACGAGACAGCTACCCCTCCACCTCACCATCACACGCCGCGCGCACTTTCGCGGCGATCGCGTCCACCGTCTCCTGCGCAAGCTCCGGGTCCTCCGCCTCCACCATCACGCGCACCAGCGGCTCCGTGCCGGAGGCGCGCACGAGGATCCGCCCGGTTCCCTCAAGGCGGCGCTCGCAGCGCTCGATCTCGTCCAGCACCTCCGCGCTCTCGCGCCACGCTTCCCTGTCCTGCGCGCGGAGGTTTACGAGGTGCTGGGGGATCTTCTCCACCGGCGCCGCGAGTTCCGCCAGCGTCCGGCCGCTCCGCGCCACGACCTCGCAGAGCCGAAGCGCGGTCACGATCCCGTCACCGATCATCCGGTCGCGGAAGATGATATGCCCCGACTGCTCGCCGCCGAGCCACGCGCCGCTCCCGCGCATCCTCTCCACCACGTGGCGGTCCCCGACCGGCGTGCGCTCGAGCGCGATGCCCCTCCCGGCAAGGGCGCGCTCGAGGCCGAAGTTGTTCATGACCGTCCCGACCACCAGCGGCGGCTCAAGCAGGCCGCGCTGCTGCCGATCGACCGCGAGGATATACTTCATTCCGTCGCCATCGACCACGTTCCCCTCGTGATCGGCCAGCACCGCGCGGTCGGCGTCGCCGTCGAAAGCCACGCCGGCGTCCGCCCCGCGCGCGGCGGTCTCCCGGCCGACGCTCGCGGGCACGGTTGAGCCGCAGTCCACGTTGATCCGCTCCCCGTCGCCGTCGCAGTTGATCGCCTCCACGGCGGCTCCCGCGCGCTCAAACGCCTCGGGGGCGAAGCGCGACGCCGAGCCGTGGGCGCAGTCGAGCACCACGCGCATCCCCTCAAGGCAGCGCGGGGGGAGGCCGTCCATCACCATCGCGAGGTACTCCGACGCCGCGTCGCGATCCTCAACACTTTCACCGTGCTGCGCTGAATCGGCGGCGGTCGGGCAGGCGGGCGGACGGTCGAGGATAAGTGCTTCGAGCGCGGCCTGACGGTCCTGCGGCAGCTTGTGGCCGCCGCGTCCGACGAGCTTGATGCCGTTGAACTCGGGGGGGTTGTGTGAGGCGGAAATGATCGCGCCGCCGTCGGCCTCGCGACGGGAGACCAGCAGGCAGAGGCCGCCGGTGGGGATGACGCCGCAGTCCGTCACGGTCACCCCGCAGCGGCGGAGTTCGTCGGCGAATGCGGCGGAAAGCTCCGGCCCCGAGACGCGCGTGTCGCGGGCGAGCAAAACGGATGGCGCGGGACTCTCGCCTGCGAGCAGGCGCGCGAAGGCTCGCGCAACGTCTTTCGCGAGTGACGGCGTGATATCAACGCCGGCAACGCCGCGCACGCCGTCGGTGCCGAAGAGATCGTCGGGAGGTGTTGATGGTGCAGGCGGCATGATTCACCTCTGGTCTGCGTTTTTGCGAAGAGAGCGTCGTGTCGCGCCGGAAGTGAAAGGCGTCGCGGGGAGTTTCTCCGCGGGCGGGCGCCAGTCCTCCCGCGTTGCGGGGCGCGCGAAAAGAAGAAGGAGCGCCCCGAGCAGGGCGCTCCTCACGGTCGGTGCTTTGCAGCCGGTTCTGACCTCAGTCGAGGTAGTAGTACTCGATCGGTCCGGCTGCGACGTTCGGGTGCTCGGGGCCGTAGGGCGATGTGCTTGCGAACCACTTGGCATGACCGTCCATGAAGCCGAGGTTCGCGCCGCCGTTGTGGCGACCATCGACCCAGTAGTACGCGCCGCCGACTTGATCGTACCCGCTGTCGGAGCGGTACCAGTAGGCGAGTTCAGTGTAGAAGTTGTGCGCATCGCTGAGCAGGACCTTCTCGGACGGGTTGTTGACCCGCGCGAGCGCCACGGGAGCGTCACCCGGCGAGATCGTGCTGCCGTCAGGGTGCTCGAATGAGCCGAGGCTGCCCTCGTAGCCGGTCGTCTGACGCACGAAGCCGTAGTTCCACGTCTTGGGATTTCTTTCGCTGCTGCTCGGGCAGAGCAGGATCTGCTCGTTTCGGAGATAGGGCTCGAGCACGTCATACCACTCCATCATCTCTCCGTCCGGCGACCAGTACCCTCCCTGGGGCAGCGTCTCACCGTGATCCTGCGCGTACATCTGAGTCGCGAGAGCTATCTGCTTGACGTTGCTCAAGCACGCCGTCTGGCGAGCCTTCTCCCTCGCCCGTGCGAATACCGGGAAGAGGATCGCCGCCAGGATGGCGATGATAGCGATCACGACGAGTAGCTCGATCAGTGTGAACCCATCGCGCGTGAAGCGCATGCAATTTCTCCTTTCGCAGGCTGTGTTGCAGCGTCGATTGTGCAGGTCCGGCCGGTTCGCATGAGAGGGCCGTCGTCCCTGCTGTCATTATTGACGTCTCCCTCCCTCTCGCTGTTCACGCCCGGCTGGGTGGGACACGTCGTTTGTCGCTCCGGGCCGCATGAAGACGGACAAACTACCAGGGCCGGGCGCGCTTCGGGAAAAGTACGAGGAGTATCAGTCGAACGCGGAGAATGACCTACCAGTGCAGGATGCCACGCGCCTCGAGGTGTTGCGGGCGCTGGTTGATCTCATGTAAGCGCGAGGGATGATGGCGATGACGATGCGCGTGCTCACAATCACACTGGTCGCGACCGTGTGTGCGATGGGGTGCAGTGCGCAGGCCCCGTCGCCCGATGATTTCGGCGACGACGTCAGGATGCGCATTCTCGTGGATAAGGTCATGCAGCCCACCGCAGGCTGGCATACCGAGCAGTGGATGGTCGATGAAGCGGCCGAGGCGGGCTTCAACGTGTTCTCGCCGCGTAGAGCAAACGATCTCGCCGAGGTCCGCGACGTCACGCGCTGGTGTGAGGAGGCGGGGATGCTGCATATTCCGTGGATGCGCGGGACCCTCGCCGCCGCGCCGGACGACCCCGAGGCCGACGGGAAGCGCATGGTCCAGGCGAACGGACTCGTGGACGACCTCTGGAGCCCCAACTCCGATGAGCTGTGGGACTGGATGACGGATAAGATCGTCTCCTACGCACAGATCAGCGCCGAGATGCCCGCGCTCTTCGGCGTCTTCCTCGACTACGAGAATTACGCGAAGGGCGCCAACTGCTACCCTCTCTCGTACGACATGATCATCATGGAGATGTTCGCTGAGGACCAGGGGATCGAGCTTCCCGAACTTGAGCCCGGGGAGCGCGAAGCGTGGCTCGAGGAGCAGGAGCTTCATGATGAGTTCGAGGCCTTCCAGGTGGCGCACTGGCGCGAGCGCGCCCGAGCACTGCGCGAGGCGGTGGATGCGATCAACCCCGAGTTCCAGTTCTGCATCTACCCCGCGCCCGGCACGAAGCTGATGATCGAGGCGGCGTTCCCCGAGTGGACCTCCGAGGAGGCGCCGGTGATCTTCGCCGACGCGGTGACCTACGGCCGCCGCACGAGCTTCCTCCCGCAGTCCGGCGCGCTTGAGCAGGGCCGGCGACTGCTGACCGACCGAATGACGAGCATCGACGAGATCGGCCTGCCCTACCTCTACTCCGGCGGCATCGACCCGGTCGTCAGCGGCGCGGACCCGGAGTACTCCGGCAAGAATGCGGTCATGATCTCCGACGTCACCGACGGCTACTGGATCTTCTACGAGGGCCCGAAGTATGACACGACGCACCGCGCTTACTTCGACTGGTTCACATGGGCGAATGAAGCGATCGCCGCAGGCGAGTTCGAGCGCCAGCATGAACCGCGCGAGACGCCCGATCCGTGGGCGTTCAGCAGCATCGGCTCGGACGACGAACTCGGCTTCGGCCCTGACGAGAGCCTCATCGGCGAGACGGTTGAGCTGCCGCAGGTGCGTTTGCGACGGACGAACCTCGCGCTGGTCGCTGTGAGGGCCGGCGAGCAGGTCGAGATCGTCGCGCAGAGCTACCGGGTGGGGCAGAGCGAGCTTCCGATCGTCTGGGAGGCGCGCGACATGAGCTGGGATGTGATCGCGGAGGGCGAAGTCGCCTTCGGCGAACCCGGCACGATCAGCTTCACCCCGCAGGAGGACGGCATCTGCGCGCTGGTGCTGATGGCGGGCGGCTCGGCGTATACGCTCGACAGCGCGAACGCGCCGGTGGGGATCTACGCCGGCCGCGCAATGCGCACCATCGGCGGCCCGTGGACGCTTCACTTCCACGTCCCCGAGGGCACGGAGAATTTCAGCATCACCGGACGGGGCTGGGGCCAGGAGACGGTGCGGCTGAATATCTACGATCCGACGGGTGAGACCGTCGCGACCGGCCAGACGACGCCCGACGTGAGCAGGACCGAGGTCGAGGCTGAGGCAGGCGAGGCCGATGGCGAGGTCTGGACGCTGGAGATCGCCCGCGCCGACACCGGTCAGACGCTGGAGGACGTGCAACTGTCGATGAGCAACGAACTGCCTCCGGTGCTGAGCCTCACGCCCGAGCACGTGTTCATGAAGCGGTAGCGGGCGCCGTGCCGATGGTTGATGGCTGGATGTCGGTGAGTCGCTCATTCCTCATCGACATCCTATGTCGTACGCCCCGCGAGCAACTTTGCGGCGGTTGCACAAGGACTTGTGGTCCGGGAGGACACTATGCGACGAATCACGGTGGTAATGCTGATACTGATCGCGGCATCATGCGCGTGGACGCAGAATCTCGTGCAGAACGCTGATTTTTCCGTAGTCTCAGAAGGAGACGCCGACCGTCCCGAGGGCTGGCTCCTGGGCGATGCGGGATGGCAGCGGGTCGCTGACGCAGGTCCCGACGGCGTCCCTGTGCTGCGCTGCGTGGCGCCCGAGGGTCGCGCCGATGCCGCAAAGCAGTGGCTCGACTACGCGCGCGCGGATGTGCGGTATGCGCTGACGGTCGAGATGCGCAGCGACGGGCCGCTCCAGCCGATGGCGCGAGTGATCAGTCGTGACACGGGCGAGGAGATCGCGCGCGTCGTCGCCCGCGCGGACGATGACTGGCAGCAACACGCCGTCGAGTTCGCGACCCCCACCGCGAATCTCGGCGTGGAACTCTTCGCAGATACTCGTCACGCAGACGACGGAGACGCGTCCGCGGGCGTCGCGGAGTTTGCGTCCGTCGAGGTGGCGCCGGCAGGCGGAGCGGACGGGCGAAGGGGACCTGACCTCGGCGAGAACCTCGCGCTCGGGCAGCCCTACGACGTCCGCTCCAGCACCTACGGCCTCTGCGCGCACCCCGATGACGTCACGACACACCTGACCGACGGCGAGTACACCGAAGGACATTTCTGGACGCGGACAAGCACTGTCGGCTGGCAGAGCCAGGGGCCGGAGTTCATCACCATCGACCTCGGCGAGGTTCATCCGATCAGCGGCGTGGCGTACAGCACCGCCGCCGCGGGCAACGCCGGCGTCGAGTGGCCGTCGCAGATACTCGTCTTCGTCAGCGACGACGGCGAGCAGTGGCATCGCGTCGGCGACCTCGTGGCGCTTCACAACGCGCGCGAACCCCTGCCGCCGACCGATCAGTACAACACCGAGGTTATCTGGACGGACGAGCTTGACACGCGCGGCCGGTTCGTCAAGCTGGCGGTGTTCACCGAAGGTGGGTACATTTTCGTCGATGAGGTCGAGGTCTACCGTGGCGGGGAGGAGTTACTCGCGGCGGAGCACGCCTCGGAGCCGATCGCGAATATCGAGCGCTACATGATGAACCAGCCGGTCTTCGATCTGCAGCAGGACGAACTCCGGGCCGTTCGCGAGGCGATTGCGAATCTGCCTGCCAACCAGCGCGCTCAATTCACCGAGCGCGCTGAGGCGCTCGATGCGGCGATCGAGACCGCTGCGCCCGTTGACAGACCGGGCTTCCGCGCCATCCTGCCGATGACGGACGTGCAGGCGGACATCCACGCGCTGCGGGCCGAGGTCTGGCTCGCGCAGGGCAAGGACCGCGTTCGCCTGTGGCAGAAGCACCGCTGGGACCCGCTGGGACCGGGTGAGGAGCCGACATCTGACGCGACACCGCTTGTGAGCGTCGAGATGATGCGGAACGAAACGCGCGCGGATGTTCTGAATATCACGTCGGCGAATCCGCGACCGATCCGCGCCGAACTGCGCATCACCGGCCTGCCCGGCGGCGTCAGCCCCGACTGGATCACGGTGCGCCAGGTGGAGCACGTCGGCTCGCGCTTCATCCCGACGGTGGCCTCGCCGCTGCCGGTCGCCGATCGCGATGGAGACGCGTGGACGATCGACGTGCCGGCGGGGATGACGCGGCAGGTCTGGTTCGAGATCGACTCGGCGGAGCTTGAGCCCGGGACGTGGGAGGGCGCGGTCGAGATCTCCTCCGTCGCGGGCGGGCGACAGAGCGTTCCACTGCAGATCACCGTGCATCCGCTCACTATGCCGCGGGAGAAGACGCTGAGCGTCGGCGGCTGGGATTACACCGACTCGGACAGCCATCGGGGCCTGACACCGGAGAACGTCGATCTGGTCATCGAGCACCTTCGCGAGCGCGGCGTGAACAGCCCCTGGGGCCTCTCGGCCACGTTGAGCGCGGGGGAGTTCGACGACGAGGGCAACATGGTCGCTGAGCCCGACACCGCGCGCTTCGACCGATGGGTGCAGAAGTGGCCGGATTCGAAGCTCTACCTCGTGTTTGCGTCAGTCGGACAGAGCTTCGCCGGCGCTGAGATGGGCACAGAGCGATTCGACCGGCAGGTCGGGCAGTGGGCGCAATTCTGGACTGAGCACATGACCGCGCTGGGGCTTGAGCCGGACCAGTTGGCGGTCCTTCTGGTCGATGAACCACGCTCGGTCGAAGATTATGAGACCACCACCGCGTGGGCGAGCGCAATCAAGGCCGCCGCCCCGGAGATGATGGTCTTCCAGGATCCCTTCCTCATCGATGACCGCGAGGCGATGCTCGCGTCGTTCGAGTTCACGGATATCATCTGCCCATTGCGCGGCCACTACATCGGCAATGCCCAGTGGCGGGCGATGGTGGATGAGCAGCGCGATCGCGGCCTTGAGCCGTGGTTCTACTCATGCAACGGTCCGGCGAAGACGTTCGGACCCTACGCCTACTACCTCGCGCAGGCGTGGCATGTGTACGCGCTCGGCGGGAGCGGGTCGCACTTCTGGGCGTTTGCGGACACCCGCGGGGAATCGACGTGGAACGACTACATCATGACCGGGTCGGGATCATTCACGCCGATCTATCTCGACCCGACGAGCGTCACGGCCGCCAAGCCGATGGAGGCGATCCGCGAGAGCCAGCAGGACTTCGAGTACCTCATGATGCTCGAGCGTCGCGTGGAGGAACGTGCCGCCGCGGGCGCTCCGGAGGCCGATCTTGCGGCCGCCCGGCGTCTGCTGGAAGAGGGCCCAATGCGTGTGATCGGCGAGAACCCCGGCGAATACCGCTGGGACGTCGAGCGCGATCGCACGGTCCAGGACCGCGTACGCCACGAGATCCTGCGGGAGCTGCTGGCGCTGGAGGAGCGGTAGGACGCGGCCGAGCGTCAGATACACACAGAGGCCGCCCCTTCGCGCGAAGGGGCGGCCTCGGCATTTCCACCAGCACCATGTGGCGGCAGGCATCCTCTCATATTCAAGCAATGAGTGGCTGGTCAAAGCAATCCGAATCGAATTACGCAATGGGGGAGCCGAACGACGGGCCGGCGCGAGAAGCGGCCCCTCCGTACAGCTTACAGCAACGGCTCCTCGTTGACCGCTCTGCCATTTCTCGA
>JBKHFA010000172.1:0-7780 GCA_046540615.1 Armatimonadota bacterium
AGATTGAGAAGAACTCGCCGAGCACTTCCGAGCGCATCGAGGCGGCGCGCAGGTGCCAGGAGGCGGGGTACCATGTGCGGGCGCGCTTCTCCCCCATCGTGCCCGTCGAGGGATGGCGCGAGGAGGGCGCGCGGATGATCGCCGACTATCTCGCGCAGGTCAGACCGGATGTGATCACGATGGACACGCTCGGCCTGCTGGGGTATGACCGTCTGTGCGGCTGCTTTGACATCGACCTGCTCGACCCGGTCTACGTGGAGGCCTGCCGGGCGATCTACGAGGCCGACGAGCATCCCGGCAAGCCCTACTGGCCGGCGGGCAAGCAGATGTTCCCGCACGATCTTCGACTGGAGATTCTGCGCCTCTACGTGGATGAGATCCGCAGGCACGACACGGAGGTGCCCATCTCGTTCTGCGACGAGACACCCGAGATGTGGGCGGAGTTCACGCGCGAGGAACTCGGTCAGGGACCGGAGAACTACGTATGCACCTGCGGACCGACGTCGGTGCCGGGGAACCCGTTGCTGCGGACGCGATGACGGTGGTTGCCGTCGAACATCCGGACCGGGGCCTGCTTGTCGGTCCGGCGCCCGGAGGAATGTTCGGGCATTGACACAAAAGGCCCTGCAGGCTAAGATTCGGACCAATGCTCACACTCATCGGACGAAGGCTTTTCATCTGCCCGCTGGCGGGGATAATGCTGGCGGGCCTGATCGTGTCTTCACCGGCGCTGGCATCGGGGTATATTCCCGCCGAGGGCTGCTACCTCGGCGCGTACATCCAACTCGATCACAACAGCGGTGGCGACATCGACAGGTTCGAGGACATCGTCGGCGTCGAGCATGCGAGCTACTTCCGCTACGTGGGCTACGGCTCGCCTTTTCCCTTCCGCTGGGTGCGCGAGATGCATCAGCGCGGGATACTGCCGCACATCGCCTGGGAGCCCAATGACGGCCTCGACCCGGTGCAGGATGACGACTATCTGCGGGGCTGGATGGAGGCCGCCGCGCGGACCGAGGGCCCGATCTTCCTCCGCTACGCCTCCGAGATGAACGGGACGTGGCAGGCATACTCAGGCGACCCGCAGAGATACATCGAGAAGTGGAAGCTCGTCACGCGTGTTGCCCGGCAGCTTGCGCCGAACGTGATCATGGCGTGGGTCCCGTTCGCCACTCCGCAAAGCACCATGGACGACTACTACCCCGGGGACGCATGGGTTGACTGGGTGGGCGTCAACATCTACTCGGTGCACCACTACGACGGGGACGTCACGAAACCCGCGATCGACGACCCGCGCGAGCATCTCCGCTACGTCTACGACCTTCACGCGGCCACCAAGCCCATCGCCATCTGCGAATACGCGGCGACGCATCACTGCGCGGCATGCGACCACGACGTGACAGACTTTGGCGTGGAGCAGATGACGAAGCTTTACGAGTCACTGCAGACTGAGTTTCCGCGGGTGAAGATGGTGACATGGTTCTCGGTGGACACGATCGGGACCGGTCTCGCCAACAACAACTACTCGCTCACCTGCTCCCCGGAATTTGTTGAGCGGTACCGGGAGATGGTTGACAATCCCTACTTCCTCGGCCGACTGCCGGACGTCTCGGAGATGGTGGCCTCGCTGCCGCCCATCACCGAACCGGCGTCGTCAGAGGCGACGGAGCAGCCGCCCTTCGGGCCCCTCGAGGTGCCTGAGGAGCCGGAAGTCGAGCCTCCTGCCTCGTCCGAACCCGAGCCATCGTCCGACCCGACCGACGAGCCGCCCGCGACCGAGCATCCACTTGCGCTCACGCGTCTCGGCGCCGTGGCAGAAGATGACATCGATGTCGCCGTCGTGGGCGCGCCGCCGGCCGCAGTGACGGGCGAAGTCGAGGTGCAGGCGGAGCCGGGCTCTGAGATGAATGTTGACGTCATGGCGTTCTACGTTGACGGCGAGTGGAGGGCGATGACGAACGCGCGCCCCTTCCGCTATCCGTGGGACACGTCATACGAGGAGCCCGGAGTGCATGAGATCACAGTCGTAGGTATGAACGCGGCTTCGCTTCCGGTGATTGAGAAGACGGTCTCAGTGGTGGTCGCGGAACGAGACTGAAATGCAGCAGCGCGAGGCTTCCGCGCGAATCGGCGGGCAGCGCGCTGGGTGCAGGATTCGCGCATAATATTGACAGCTTCTTCGCCCTGTGGGATACTCCTCGTCCGTCGCATCTGCACGGTAGCACCCGCAGGACCGAGGGTTGATATCCCCTCGAAGGGCCTTCGGAGGTTTTCGACGAGATGGCAGAAGTCCGCCTGGCAACACTCTCCAAGCGGTTCGGACAGACCGAAGCGGTCAGGGGCGTGGACCTCGAGGTTGAGGACCACGAATTCCTGGTGCTGGTGGGGCCGTCAGGCTGCGGCAAGACCACGGTCCTACGCATGATCGCCGGCCTTGAGGAGCCGTCTTCGGGGGACATATTCATCAGTGACCGCCGCGTCAATGACCTCTCACCGAAAGACCGCGACATCGCGATGGTCTTTCAAAACTACGCCCTCTACCCGCACATGACCGTGTTCGACAACATGGCGTTCAGCCTCAAGCTGAGCAAGCTGGCGCGCGAGGAGATTGAGCGGAGGGTGCAGGACGCTGCGTCGATGCTCGGGATCGATGACTACCTCGACCGCAAGCCCGGACAGCTTTCCGGTGGCCAGCGACAGCGGGTGGCGGTGGGGCGCGCGGTGGTCCGCGAACCCGCGGTCTTCCTGATGGACGAGCCTCTGTCGAATCTCGACGCGAAGCTGCGCATCCAGACGCGCGCGGAGCTTATCAAGCTTCACCGCCGCCTCGGCATCACGACCATCTACGTCACTCACGACCAGGTCGAGGCGATGACGATGGGCGATCGGATCGCGGTCATGCGCGACGGTGAAGTCCAGCAGTGCGCCAGCCCTCAGGAGATCTTCGACCACCCGGCCAACCGCTTTGTCGCCGGGTTCATCGGCAGTCCCGCGATGAACTTCATCGACGCCCTGCTCACTGATGACGGCGAGGAGTTGACCGTCGAGGCCGAGGGGCTTTCGGTGGTGCTGCCCGAGCGTTTCGGTGAGATCAAATCCGTCCGGGAGCGCGCGAACGGTCCCATCGTCTTCGGAATCCGCCCCAGCGACATACACGACGCATCGCTGCCCGGCCCGGTGACACCGCATCCCGGCAACACAGTCGCGGCGGAGGTCGAGGTCGTCGAGCCGATGGGCGCGGAATCGATGGTCTATCTTAAGGCGGGCGAGCACCGTCTGGTGGCCTCCCTCGACAGCGCGACCTCCGCAAGCGAGGGCGAGGCGCTCAAGGTCGCGCTGAATCTCGATCATGCGCATCTTTTTGACGCGGATACCGGCGAGACGATTGCCTGATATTTCCGGCCGCCTGGAGCACCCACGAGAGCGCCGCCAGATCGGCGGCGCTCTCACAGCATGACGAGGAGGATTACGCCGCCCGACGGCGGAATATATTCCCTCAGGCGCATGTCAGTTGAGCAAACTCATCGAACGGAGCGTCGCGTCCATGGATGTCAGAATGCCGTCCCGGCACGAAGAGTTCGACTTCGATTCCTGGGCCGAGATCGCAAAGAAGCTTGATGATCTCGGCGTGTCACTTCCTTACACCGAAAATGTCAGCGTCCTCGCGGAGCCGCAGGAGGCGGGGCCGCTGCAGATGCCCAACGCGATCGGCATCCACCCCGTCGAGGGCTGCGACGGTTCTGCCGACGGCCGCCCCGAGGCCCTTACATTCCGGCGCTACGAGCGCTTCGCGCGCGGCGGCGCGGGCCTCATCTGGCTGGAAGCCACCGCGGTCGTCCACCGCGGGCGCGCCAATCCACGTCAGCTCTGGCTGCATGAGGGAACCACCGAGGATTTTGCGCGGATGATCGACATGATCTACCGCTCAGCCGCCGACGAGTTCGGCAGCGACCACCGACCGGTGACGATCGCCCAGCTTACCCACTCCGGCCGCTACTCGAAGCCCGAGGGCGCGGCCGCGCCGGTCATCGCCTACCGCCACCCGATCCTCGACCCGAAACACGACCTGCCCGAGGACTATCCGGTCATCACCGACGAGGAGCTTGACGAGCTTCAGCAGGCCTACGTGGACGCTGCACTTTGCGCCCGCGATGCGGGCTTCGACGCGGTGGACGTGAAGGCATGCCACGGCTACCTGCTCTTCGAGCTTCTCAACGCGTTCACGCGCGAGGACAGCCGCTACGGCGGAAGCTACGAGAATCGCACCCGGATGCTGCGTGAGGTCGTTGCGCGTATTCGCGAGGAGGTCCCGGAGGTCGCGGTGGTGAGTCGGCTCAACGTCTATGACGCGATCCCCTATCCGTGGGGCTTCGGCATGGCGCAGGACGGATCGATGGAGCCGGACCTGACCGAACCGGTGCGGCTCATCAACGAACTGCAGGAGATGGGTGTCTGTCTTATCAACGTCGCCTACGGCAGCCCTTATTACAACCCGCACGTCGAGCGCCCCTACGACACCCACGAGGTCGGCGGCTACGTGCCGGACGAGCACCCGCTGACCGATGTCGCAACGATGGTCGAGATTCACCGCGACCTCGCGCCACAGGTTCCGGAGATGCCGCTGATGGCCACGGGGTACACGTGGCTGCGGGAGTTCGGCCCGAACGTGGGCGCGGCGCTTGTCGAGGCCGGGGAGGCCGTCAACGTCGGCTGGGGCCGCCAGGCGCTTGCGCACCCCGACTTCGCACGCGAGATCGTTGAGGAGGGCGCGCTTACGCCCACGAAACTGTGCATCTGCTGCTCGTCATGCACGCAGATCATGCGCGACGGCGGTCGATCGGGATGCGTGGTCCGCGACTGGGAAGTCTACGAGCCGATCTTCAAGCAGGGCCAGGCGCGCAACCCGGCAGTCATGCGTGAGATAGCGAAGGTTTGCCGCGACTGCCATGCGCCCACCTGCCAGACCGGCTGCCCGGCGGGCGTCAACATCCCCGGCTTCGTCACCGCGATCGCCGAGGGCGACGAGCGCCGCGCCTACCAGGTGCTGCGCGAGAGCAACCCGCTGCCGGAGATGTGCGCATACGTCTGCCCCTCGGAGACGCAGTGTGAGGGCGCGTGCATCCAGCAGCACATCGGCGAGGGCCCGGTCCCCATCCGCCGGCTTCAGGCATACGTCTGCGAGCTTGCGCGCGAGGAGGGATGGACGGCCGTGGAGCAGCCCGAGCAGCTTCGTGACGAGCGCGTGGCGATCATCGGCGCGGGGCCCGCTGGTGTCGCCTGCGCTATCCGCCTGCTGCAGGACGGCTTCTCGGTGACGATCATCGATGCCGCGGAAGAGCCAGGCGGCGTCGCTTCGGCGACGATCCCAGTCGAGCGCCTCGCGGCCACCGCCGCTCCCGAGGAGGTCGCCTGCATCCTCGAGGGCTGCGAGACCGGTCGCCTGGAGTGGCGCCTCGGGACGCGAATGAGTTCCGATCTCACCGTTGACAATCTGCTCGACGAGGGCTTCGACGCGGTCTTCGTCGGGGTCGGGATGACCGAGTCCATCGCCCTGCCAGGCGCGGATCGCCCCGATGAGGGTGTGATGGACGCGCTGGACTTCCTGCGGCGGGCCAAGTCCGACGCGCCGCTTGAGGTGCCGGCGCGCGTGGCGGTCCTCGGCGGCGGGAACACCGCGATGGACGCCGCCTCAACCGCGCGCGAACGTGGCGCGATGGACGTCTATCTCGTCTACCGGCGTTCGTTCCCCGAGATGCCCGCATGGCCGGCCGAGCGCGACGAGGCCCTTGAGCGCGGCGTGCATTTCATGCTGCTGACGCAGCCCCTCGGCTACGTGGCTGAGGACGGCCATCTGACCGGTCTGCGTGTGGCGAGCACCGTGCTGGGCGAGCCTGATGAGTCAGGCCGCCGCCGCCCGATCGTGGATGAGGATTCGGAGCGGGTGCTGGAAGTCGATCTCGTCATCGAGGCCATCGGCCAGGCGCCGCCGAGTGACCTCTCCGAGTGGCTGCCCGGCGTCGAGCTTACCGACCGCGGCCTCATCGCGACCAGCGGCGTCGCCGGACGCACCTCACGCGAGCGCGTCTACGCCGGAGGAGACATCGTCAACGGCGGCGAGACCGTCGTCCGCGCGGTCGCCGACGGCGTGGCGGCGGCGGACGCAATCGAGCGGGACCTCGCCGAAGACTGATGAACGGGGTCACCGTCGTCGTCACGACGGGCTGCACACGCCGCGGTTGTCGTGCGGCCGCGCGAGCGCAGGTCCAGTCGCAGTGAGATCGGTCCACGGTCATTTGACGTCAATGAGCTGTCGCAGCAATGCTCGCTTGAGTGAGCGGAGTTGGGAACCAGCGGCAAACGTGCGTACGCGGACATGACCCACGTGCACCGGTGATGAAGCCGGCAAGCGCCCAGGAGACTGCCTGTGCCCATCCCCGCGACGATCAGTCACTCTCGTAGGGGTACCAGTCATCCATCGGCTCGTTTGCCATCTCAACGAGGAGTTGCGCGATCTTTTTGACGCACTTGTCCATGAATTCCTCGCCCTTCTTGGCGCTGGCGGCCTCAGGGTTGCCGACGCCCGAATTGGTGGTCAGCACCTCCCACGGCCGGGCGATCCACGCCCAGCCCTCCCGCATCCCCGTCAAGTGAGGCGTGCGGACCTTGCCCTCGTCAGCGCGCTCGACCTCGACCAACTCCGGCCGCAGATGCATCATCAGTGAGGTCTCCATCTCACCGCCGTGCTCCCCCGGCTCGTCGAAGGTCGCCTCCAGCGCGTGTGGGTCCACCATCCACCAGTCCACGAGTATGAGCTGAACATTGGTCTCGCGGAAGAGTTCGCGCAGGAACGGCTTGAGTTCATTGCCACCGTGTCCGTTCAGAATCACGAGCTTCATAAGGCGATGGTGCTCAAGGCACGAGACCGTGTCGCGAATCATCTGCAGAATCGTCGTCGGCTTGTAACTCAGGGTCCACGGAAATCCAAGCGTGTTCTCGTTTATGCCCACCGGTATTGTCGGCAGCAGCAACACCTCGGCGCCCTCATCCCACGCCTCCTCGCAGGCCGCATCGGCGATGGCCTCCACCTGGTAGCTGTCGGTGCCGTAGGGCAGGTGAAGGTTGTGCGCTTCGGTCGCGCCGATCGGCAGGACAGCGACCTCGTAGGGGATCTGCTCGGCACGGCTGAGGGTCGTCTCCGACAGCTTCCAGTCACGTTGCGCGGGCATGGTCGCCACCTCGCCTCAGTCGGTCACTCGTTGTCGGCCTCGTAGGCCGCGAGCGCCTCGTCTGATATCTCAAAGTTGGAGTAAACGTTCTGCACGTCATCGTGATCGTCGAGGTCTTCGAGCAGGCCCAGCAGCTTGCCCGCAAGCTCATCGGGAACCTGCACCGTGCTGGTCGGGATCATGGAAAGCTCCGCCCGCTCGATCGGAATTCCCTCTTCGCTGAGAGCCTCTCGCACAACGTGAAAGTCCTCCATCGCGGTGCGCACTTCCCAGTAATCCTCGTCATCATCGACGATGTCCTCGGCCCCGGCCTCCGCGCCGGTCAGGAAGAGGTCATCGTAGTCCACCTCGTCACGAGAGACGGTGATGACGCCCTTCTGCTCGAACATCCACGTGACCGAACCCGCGCCGCTCATCTTGCCGTCGCGCTTGCTCATGATGTTGCGTATCTCGGCAACGCTCCGCTGGTTGTTGTCCGTCACACACTCCACGAGCATGGCGACCCCGCCGGGGCCGTAGCCCTCGTAGCGGACCGCCTCAAACTCCATCCCCGG
>JBKHFA010000173.1:0-7754 GCA_046540615.1 Armatimonadota bacterium
TCGTCGTAACCTGCAGTACGAGCGGCCGCCCGGTGCATGTCATCGGGCGGCTTTCCTATCTCCGATCGAGAGGCCCGGCGGCTTCGTCCTTTCTTTGCTCCGCGCTCCGGGCGTGGTAAGATAACGTCAGCGTCCACCCCCACCACCTGGAGCAGCCATGAGCTTTCCGCCCCGCGCAATCATCGCCACCTGCGTGCTCGCACTCCTCGCCGGATGCGGGCCGCCTAACTACGTGATGATGAGTGAAGACATGACCCCGACCATCGAGCGCGGCGACATCATCGCCATCGACTCATCGATGTATGAGCAAGCTGTGCCTGAGCGAGGTGAGATCGTCGCATACCACGCCCCCGAAGATCGCGACGGAAAGATGCTGATCGGTCGAGTGGTCGCCGTCGGTGGCGACGAAATTCGCGTCGAGGGAGGAACGCTGATCCTGAACGCGGAGCCCATCGAGGAATCCTTCGTTCCTGAGGCGATGGACTACGAGGTCCCTCGGATGACGGTCCCCCAGGATCACTTCGTCATCCTCGGTGACAACCGCAACGAGGCTCGCGACAGCCACGTCTTCGGCCCGGTGCCGGCGGAGGCGATCGTCGGCGGAATCACCGATGTGCAGAAGCCACCCGGACAGGACCCGCCGGCCGTCTCCCGAGCGATGCCATCGATGTCCGTCGTTGCCGCCACCACCGCGGTTGTGATATAACAAGCGCACTCGAGGCCAGGAGGACCTGCCACGTGCCAGACTCACCGGAGCCCCGCGAAATTGTCCATCTGATCGGCTCGCCATCCCCCCAGGCTGAGGAGCAGATTGCTTCGGTCGCGTCCGTCCTGCGGCGGTGGGGGTATCCGATCCGTGTACTCGGCCCGCTGACCCGATCCGGCCGGCGTCTCATCGCCTCCGCGAACGTGCCCACGCGCGATCTCCCCCCACCCTCCGGCGATTCGGTGACCGAGCGATGGGGCGATGCCCGCGATCAATCGCAGAGCGTGCTCGAGGCGCGCCCCCTGCTGATCCATGCACACGGTTTCCGCGCGATGCTCGCGGCGATTCGCGCCAGGAGAGCGATCTCCCGCCCGGTGCCCGTCGTGGCATCCCCGCACTTCCAGCCCCACCGCCTCGAGGAGGACCCGCGCCTGGGAATGAGAAGGCGCGTCTACCGCTGGCTGCTCGGTCACTCAGACGCCGTCGTCGTCCCCACCGACGCCCAGCGCGACGACCTTCACGCCCTCGACGAAGCCACCGGTGAACGCGCGGACCTCGTACCCTACCCGCGCCCCGCCGGCGCGCAGACCGATTCGCTCGATCTCGGGCGCCGACGCTCGCTGCTGGGGATCACGCAATCCGCGGTCGTCGTCGGCTGCCTCATCGACGAGCTCGCCGAGGCGGACCTCGTCACCTTCCTCGACGCCGGAGCATCGCTGTGCATGGACTACCCCAGCATCGAGTTCGCGCTGATCGGCGGCGATGTGGACAGCGAGTTGTATCAGAACCTCGCCCATCAGCGGGGGCTGCTCGGCGCCACGGTCTTCGTGGATCCCGGCGACCGCCTGCGCCGCGCAATCTCGGCGCTCAACGTCCTCGTCACACCCCAGCGCGGATGGCCCTCGGGGATGCTCGCTTTGCAGGCGCTTGAAGCCGAAGTCGGCGTCGTTGCGATCGAGGGCGGCGAGGTCGCGGAGATGCTCATCCGAAGCCCTCGCGTCACCATCACCCCCGACGAGGGGCCGGGGGCCCTCGCTGACGGCATCATCCGCCGACTCCGCGCGGCCGCCGCGCAGATGAAGCCCGCGCGCGACTCGGCCCCCGACGCTCCACTCGCTGCCTCGTTCCTCGTTTCGAAGGACTTCTACGACATCGAGGCCGCGTGGGCGACGCCCGACGCCGGTGCCGCCGAAGGCCTCGACCGCCAGGCCGATGTCATCGGAGACTTCGACCCCACGCGGTCCGCTCGCGCGCTCATCGCCGTCTATCAGCGACTGCTTGATGAAGACGCCTCATCCTGACCCCGTGGTGCCCGACAGCGCCTCCTCGTAGATCGCCCGCACGTCCGCCTCATCCATCGGCCGATGATAGCCGCCGTCCAGTCGCTGCCTGCTGGTGGCCGCGATCAACGCCGGCAGATCGCTGTCATCCGCACCGAGGTCGGCCAGCGTTACGCGCATGTCAATCTCCTCGAGCCACCGCACCATCGCCGGCACGGCCCGGTCGGCCCGCTCCTGATCGCCAAGCATCCCCGCCAGCCGCGCCGCCCGCTCGGGGTATCCGCCCGCCAGGTCCGCCAGCACCGGAGGCATCACCGCCGCGAGCGCCCGCCCGTGCGCGGCGTCGATCACCGCGGAGACCGCCAGTCCGAAGATGTGCAGGCCCGACTCCCCCATCGGCGCCAGCACGCACAGCGCTCCCTGCGTCGCCGCCCACGACATCCGCGCCCGCGCCTCCATGTCGTCGGGCTGCCTCAGCGCGCGTGGAAGCTGCTCGATCACCGTCGCGATCGTGTTCGCGGTCATCATGTCCACGAAAGGATGCCAGCTTCCTCCGAAGTAGCGCTCGAACGCGTGCGTGAGGGCGTCAAAGCCCGTGCTCGCCGTCACCGACGCCGGCATCGTCGCCGTCAACTCCGGATCGATCACTGCGTATGCGGGTCGGATATGATCGCTGCGCAACGGTCCCTTCTGCCCGGTCGCGTGATTCGACAGCACCGCCACGAAGTTCACCTCCGAGCCCGTCCCGGCGGTCGTCGGCACAGCCACGATCGGCAGCGGCGCATCGTCGATCTCCCGCGTCTCGCCATCGTACTCCAGCGAATACTCCCAGACGCTCCCGGGATTCGTCGCGACCACCGCCGCCCCCTTCGCGGTGTCGATCGAGCTTCCACCGCCGAGGCCGACCGCCAGATCACATCCGCTTTCCCTCGCCACCGACCCCGCCCGATCCACGCTCTCCACCGATGGATTCGGCTCGGCCTCGTCGAACACCACCACCTCGACTCCTGCTGTCGTCAACAACTCTTCCACCCGGTCAATATGCGGCACCCCGGCGGTCGTCACCAGCAGCGCCCTCGTCCCGACGCCTGATGCGATCTCGCCCAACTCCCCCACTCTCCCCAGGCCGTATCTGATCCGCGTCGGCAGTTCATACTCAAGTTCCGCGCAGCTTTCCACCTGCATCACTCCGCCTCCCATGGCACGCGTGATCGGCCGTCAGTTAAGCAGACGCCCCGGTGAACCGAACCGGGGCGTCTGAGGATTGATCACAACAACGTGTCTTTTATTGCTCGCCTTCGACCCGCGACGCGGGAACGACCCTCTGCAGACAGCAGGCTGTCGCCGCCGCCCAGACGCTCGCAAGTTGCTCCATCGACTCCGCCCCGGTGGCCTCAACATCGCTCGGATACACCGTGATCAGGCGGACATCGCCCACGTAGATCGTCGGCTTCCCGCGCACCGGCTCCACTCGCACCGCGTGCATGTCGAACGGCGAGAAGGAGATGATATGCACCAGCCGAGTATTGACGATCCGCGCGCGCTCTGCAGGCGAGAAGCCCGCCGCCTGAGCGCGTATGCGGAAGAACATCTCTCCGTTGATGCCGATCTCGAACACGTCCGGAACGTAGTTCGCGTCCGTCACCGGCTTCTCATCCTCGCCCGCGAGGATCTTGACCTCGCCCGCATCCTCCGCCATCGCTGGCTGAACCATCACGCCACACAATAGTGCGACGCCCATCGCAAACACTGCGACCATCGCGAAACGCTTCATCTCGGCTCGCCTCCCGCACTTATTCGGGCTTCCCTGCTGCCCTGTCGGCTGTGTACTCTCAGTCGTCCAGCGCCAGGCCGCCGAAGCGTCGCTGGCGCCTCCCGTATTCTTCGATCGCCGCGTCAAGGTCCTCCGGCTGAAAATCCGGCCAGTACTTGTCCAGCACCAGGAACTCCGCGTACGCGATCTGCCAGAGCAAAAAGTTGCTCACCCGCATGTCGCCACCCGGGCGAATCAGCAGATCGACCGGAGGAACATCCGGGACGTAGAGATAATCGCTGAACATCTCCGGCCCGATGTCATCGATCTCCAGCTTCCCCGCCACCACATCACGCGCTATCCCTTTCGCCGCGTCCACGATCTCCACCTGCCCGCCGTAGTTCACGCACAGGTTGAGAATCATCGACGTGTTGTCGGCGGTTGCCGCTTCCGCGTTACGCAGCGCCCGCTGGAGCGGTCTCGGCAACTCCCAGCGACGTCCCGAGACCCTGAGTTTCACGCCATGCCGGCACAACTCCTCCAACTCGACCAGCAGTGCCGTCTCGATCAACTCCATCAGGGCGTCAACCTCGGGGCCGGGCCGCATCCAGTTCTCCGAACTGAATGCGTAGAGTGAGACCGCCTCGATGTCACGCGCCTGCGCGGCCCGCATGAATCGGCGCGCGGCATGCCGGCCGGCACGGTGCCCCTCTTCCCGCTCGAGGCCCTGCTCCACCGCCCACCGGCCGTTGCCGTCCATGATCACCGCTATGTGTCGCGGCATCATTCGCTGCTCGTCACTCATCGCCTCTGACTCCATTCCCTCAACGCGCAGATGCTAAACAGGCCCGGGAAGCATCGTCCCCGGGCCTGCGCATTCCGACTAACTTTCCTGCCTGATCGGCATACGCCATTCGGCGGCCACGGTCAGGTCCACGGCGCCGTCCTTGCCGGACCGCTGCCGGATCACCATCACGCGGTGTTTGTCGCTCAACTCGTCAGTTCGCCCCACTCGAGACACCTCGATGGCGTCATATCCGGCCGCCACGAGTATCTCCCGGGCTTCCTCCAGCGGGTATCCGGTTGTGTCGGGAGGCCCGGCGTTCATATCTCCATGATCTCTTCGATCTTCTCTTCGCCGATCTCCTCGATGTGCTCGGTGTACGCGTCCGTCAACTCCTGCACATCGTCCTTCCCAGCGCGCACCTCGGCCTCCGACCAGCCCTCTTCATCCGTGCGCTTGTCGATCGCTTCATTCGTCGCGCGACGGATGTTGCGGATCGCAACCCGCCCCTCCTCGATCCGCTTGCGGATCTGCCGCGACAGTTCCTCCCGCCGCTCCTCCGTCAGTGACGGAATCTCCAGGCGGATGATGTTCCCGTCATTCGTCGGCATCAGCCCAAGCTCCGAGGTCATGATCGCCTTCTCGATCGCCGAGAGAGCGTTCTTGTCCCACGGAGTGATGCCCAGAAGCCGCGTGTCGATCACCTGAATCGACGCGATCTGGTTCACGGGGACCTTCGTCCCGTAGTACTCGACCTCCAGATTCTCGACGAGCGCCGGAGACGCCCTTCCCGTGCGGAACGCGGCAATGTCCTTCTGCACGATCTGCGTGGTCTTTTCCATGTCCGCCTTGGCTTTGGCAATCAATCGGTCCATCAGTCATCCCTCCGTTGGGCGGGGGTTGCCGACTTACCTGACGATCGTGCCGATCGACTCGCCCATCACGCACCGGAGGATATTCCCCGGCACATTCATGTTGAAGACGACGATCGGCAGATCGTTGTCCTTCGCCAGTGAGATCGCCGTGGCGTCCATCACCCGCAGGTCCCGGTTGAGAACCTCCAGGTGAGTCACCTCCTTGAGCAACTCCGCACTGGCGTTGATGCCGGGGTCGCTGTCGTAGACCCCGTCAACATCCGTCGCTTTCATGATGACATCCGCATTGATCTCAAGCGCCCGCAGAACGCCGGCGGTGTCGCTCGTGAAGAACGGATTCCCAGTCCCCGCGCCGAAGATCACCACGCGCCCCTTCTCAAGGTGGCGCGTCGCCCGACGCCGGATGAACGGTTCAGCCACCTCGCGCATCTCGATCGCGGTCTGCGCGCGCGTATCAACCCCGCGGCCCTCCAGCGCGTCCTGCAGCGCCAGCGCGTTGATCACCGTCGCGACCATCCCCGCATAATCCGCCGCTGCGCGCTCCATGCCCTGGGCCGCCGCGTCGTGCCCGCGCCAGATGTTTCCGCCGCCAACCACGACCGCCAGTTCCGCGCCCGCGTCCCGGGCGTCCTCCAGTTCTCCCGCGATCCGGTCCACGGTCGGCCAGTGAATGCCGTTCGCGTCCGGACCGCTGAACGCAGCGCCGCTGAGCTTCAGCAGCACACGCGTGTAAGGTGCCGATCTTGCACCGCTCAATGGCGCCACCCGTCCGTTCTTATTCGCTGTCCTCGCCCACCTGGTAGCGGACGAAGCGATTTATCACGACGCGCTCACCGGTCTGCGTGATGAGTTCGTTGAGCTTATCCTCGATCGTCAGGCTGTCGTCGCGGATGAAGGGCTGATCCATCAGGCAGACTTCCGAGTAGAACTTCTGAAGTCGGCCCTCGACCATCTTCTCCACGATGTGCTCGGGCTTGCCCTCTTCCAGCGCCTGCTGGGTGAGGACCTCGCGCTCGCGCTCGAGCGCCTCCTCGGGCACATCCTCAGGGGCGATCCACTTCGGATCCATCGCGGCGATCTGCATCGCGATGTCGCGACCGAACTCGCGGAACTCGTCGGTCCGCGCCACGAAGTCGGTCTCACATCGAAGATCAACCAGCACACCGATCTGATTGCCGGCATGCACGTACGACGAGATGACGCCCTCCTCGGCAGCCTTCCCCTCGCGCGACATCGCAACGTCGATGCCCTTCTGGCGGAGAAGATCGACGGCCTTCTCCATGTCGCCTCCGGCCTCGGTCAGCGCGTTCTTGCAGTCCATGAAGCCCGCGCCGGTCTTCTCGCGCAGCGTCTTGACATTCTGAACATTAACTGACATCAACTCATCCTCCTGACAGGCTGCCGCAGCAGGGGCGTGTTCTACGCCCCCGACCGCGCCACCGTGATTACTCTTCCTCTTCTGCGTCCTCGCCGGCTTCCTCGCCTGCGTCCTCGCTGATCAGTTCAATCAACTGCTCCTCCACGAACTGATCCTCGACCGCGCCGGCAAACTCCTCGGCGATCTCCTCGGCCACGGCCTCTTCCTCCGCAAGCTGCTTCTCCTGCTCCGCGATCATGCGGTCCACGAGCTTCTCGTCCAGTTCGATGCCCTCGCGGGCGGCCATCGCCTCAGCCTGCTCGAGAGAGTCCGCGTCGGCCACCAGCTTCTGCTGGTACTCAAGCTGACCCTCCTGCACGGCCTCGGAGATGAGGTTCGCGAACAAGCGGATCGCCCGAATCGCGTCATCGTTGCCGGGGATCGGGTAGTCGATCGGCTCGGGATCGGCGTTGGTGTCGATCACGGCGATGATCGGAAGCCCCAGCTTCGCGGCCTCGGCGACCGCCGTCTCCTCGCGCTTGGTGTCCACGATGAAGACCGCGTCCGGCGCGCCGTCCATGTCCTGGATGCCGCCGAGGGAGTGCTCAAGCTTATCACGCTCGCGGGAGAGCTTGAGCGCCTCCTTCTTGGTCAGGCGCTTCCACTCGCCTCGCTCCTCGGCCTCCGTCAACTCGCGCATGTAGTCGATCCGCTTGCTGATTGTCTGCCAGTTTGTCAGCATCCCGCCCAGCCACCGGTTGATGACGTAGGGCATGCCGCACTTCTCAGCCGCCTCCTGGATCGACTCCTGGCCCTGCCGCTTGGTGCCGATGAACAGCACGGTGCCGCCCTCGGCCGCCACGTTCTTCGCGCACTCATACGCCGATTCGACAAGGCGCAGGGTCGCGTGCAGGTCGATGATGTAGATGCCGTTGCGCTCATGGTAGATGAACGGCTTCATCTTGGGGTTCCACCGGCGGGTCTGATGGCCGAAATGCA
>JBKHFA010000174.1:0-7753 GCA_046540615.1 Armatimonadota bacterium
TCCCCGACACGCATCTCAACGCCATCGCGCACGCGGGGATGGACGCGATCCTCGTGTTCGTCAAGGGCCCGGATATGACCACCACCGGATACCTCGACCTCAACAATCTCGTCGATCGCGCGGCGCATTTCGGCATTGACGTATACCTTTACTCCTACCTCAAGAGTCGGAAGCACCCTGATGATCCGGAGGCGGAGGCGTACTATGAGAGCACCTACGGCGAGCTTATGAAGTCATGCCCCGGCGCGAAAGGGATCATCTTCGTCGGCGAATCGTGCGAGTTCCCGAGCAATGATGAGCGGACCACCGGGCGTCTGCGCGGGGAGCCGTCGCCGGACGGCAAACCCGATCCGCGCCGGAGCCCCGGCTGGTTTCCGTGCTACGACTATCCGGACTGGCTGAACCTCGTGAAGCGCGTCCTCCGGCGGCACAACCCGGACCTCGACGTGGTCTTCTGGACGTACAACTGGGGCTGGGCGCCGGAGGAGGACCGGGTGGCGCTGATCGAGACGCTGCCGACGGATATCTCGCTGCAGGCGACCTTCGAGATGTTCGAGAACATCGAGAAGAACGGGATCATGACCCGCTGCGTGGATTACACCGCGTCCTTCGCCGGACCTGGCACATACTTCCGAAGCGAGGCCGAGGCGGCGAGCGAGCGCGGCATTCCGCTTTACACGATGAGCAACACCGGCGGCCTGAGCTGGGACATCGGCGTGATCCCCTATGAGCCGATCCCCTTCCAGTGGGAGCGGCGCTACCGGGCGCTGCACGAGGCGCGGGAGAAGTGGGGCCTTGAGGGCCTGATGGAGTCGCATCACTACGGCTGGTGGCCCTCTGTCGTCAACGAGATGGCGAAGTGGGCGTACTGGGAGCCGGTGGCGATGCCATCGGAGATGGCGCCGAAGCTGGCCGAGCGCGACTTCGGCCGCGAGGGCGGCCCGCTCGCGGTGAAAGCGTGGGAGGCGTGGAGCGAGGCGATCCTCGACTACGTGCCGACGAACGAAGATCAGTACGGTCCCTTCCGCGTGGGGCCGGCCTATCCGCTGCTGCTGGCGGAGGAGGAAGTGGAGTTCCCGGATGCGCCCTACGCGCACTTCGGCGCGCGGATCCTCAAGACGAATTACCGTCCGCACGCGCCGGAGGACGTCCCTGCGGAGATCGAGCTTCTCGAGCGCATGAAGGCCCGGTGGGAGGAGGGCGTGGCCTCGCTGGAGCAGGCGGTCGCGGCCGCTCCTGAGCGCAAACGCGAGGAGGCGGAGCGGATGCTGGGCCTCGGGCGCTTCATCCGCAACTGCGTGCAGACGACGATCAACACGAAGCGCTGGTGGCTGCTGAAGGACCGTCTCAACGCGACGGAGGATGCCTCGGAGACGGACGCGATCCTCGATGAGATGGTGGCGCTGGCCGAGGCCGAGATCGCGAACGCCGAGGCGACGATCCCGCTGGTGGAGGCGGATTCGCGGCTGGGCTGGGAGCCGAGCATGGAGTACATGTGCGACCGCGAGCACCTTGAGTGGAAGATCGCGCAGGTGCGCGAGGTGATCGACGAGGAGATCCCGCGCTCCCGTGAGGACGCGTAGACGCCGACCGCTCGCGCGAGGGCTCACCACGCCCGGGCGGGCCGCTCAGTGTGTCGAGCAGGAGATGCACGGGTCGTAGGCGCGCACGAGCATCTCCAGCAGGTGCTGGATGCGGTCGCGGCTCTCGTGCATGATCGACGGCGCGAACTCGTGCATGTCGCGGTTGAGATTCGCCTGGTTCTGCGCCGTCGGGATCACGTGGTTGGCCGAGAGACAGACGCCCTCGTCGTCATACTCGTACTCGTGGAAGAGGATCCCCCGGGGCGCCTCCACGGCGCCGACGCCGAGCGCGGCGCGCGGCGACACGTCGGCCTGCTGCTGGTCCGGATCGACGCCGGTCTCCGAGAACTCGTCGATCAGCTCGATGGCGTCCTCGACGCAATGCACGCACTCGATCAGTTGCGCCACCGTCATCGCGTAGGGGTTATGCACCGGCGGCTCCATGCCGAGGCGTTCGGCGGCGCGTTGGGCGGATGGGTGAAGCTGGTCGAAGTTGTTATTCAGCCGCGCGAGGGCGCCGCAGAGATACTCGTCGCGGTTCCAGCGCGCCCACTTCGCCGTGGAGTGTTCGACGACTCGCTCCCTGATCGCCTCGCGGTACTCGGGCACGGGGATGCATGGCCCGTCGCTGGAGAGCACGTCGCCCTCGTAGAACGCGTAGCGGTCGGGGTTGGTGAGTGAGACGTACTCGGTCTCGCGCTCGAAGTCGGGCAGTTCGAGGGTGGCGAAAAGCTCGACCGAGGCGTCGAGGTCGTCGAGGACGTTGACGAGACGCCCGCGCATCTCCCGCATGTCGGCCGGGTCGTGCAGGAAGCTGAAGCCGCCGACGCTCATGGCGACCGGGTGGGTGTGACGCCCGGCGACCATCGCGGCGAGGTCGTAGCCGATCTGCTTGAGGCGCATCGCGCGCCTGACGATCTCCGGCTGTGTGTTGATCAGCGGCATGACACTCGGCAGGCCCAGCAGGTCGGGCGCGACGAGGAAGTAGATGTGCAAAAGGTGGCTGGAGAGCACCTCGCCGTGGAACGCGATTCGGCGGAGCAGGTGCGTCTGCGGTGATATCTCGACGGCGAACGCGGCCTCGGTGGCCTGCAGGGCGGCGCACTTGTGACTGACCGCGCAGATGCCGCAGATGCGGGAGGCGATATGCACCACGTCGCAGTAGGGCTGCTCGCGCACGATCGCCTCGAAGAAGCGCGGGGCCTCCACCACGGAGAAGCGGATCTCCTTGAGCATCCCCTCCTCGATCCTCGCGACCACGTCGCCGTGCCCCTCGACGCGGGTGAGATGATGGACATGAATGTCCGCGTCAGTCGTCATCCGCCTCCGCCTCCTCCATGTCAAGCTCGGGCCAGTTGTTGTATATGCGCAGCTTCGCCTCGATCTGCTCCTCGGAAAGTTCGTAGCGCTCCACGATCTTACGCATGATCGAGTGGGCCTGCTCGCGGGTGAGAGCCTTGAGCATCGCAGGGAGGTTCGCGGCCTCCATCAGCCCGCGGCAGCCCTGGCAGGCGTCGCCGTATGCGGTGCAGATCGCGTTGCATCCGCAGCGCGTGACCGGCCCGAGGCAGACCTTCCCAAGCTCGTAGACGCAGACGTAGTCGTTGAGCTTGCACTCCACGCAGACGGGCTGATTCGACGGCGCGTGCGACTGTCCGGTGAGGATCGCGCTGACCACTTTCACGAACTCCCCCAGCGAGACCGGGCAGCCGAAGGTCTGGTAGTCCACGTCCACCACCGCGGAGACCGGGCGCGAGGGGATGGTCGAGATCTGATCGGCGGCGTCGCCGTAGACCACCCCGCGCACCTCGTCCATCGACCACTGGTTCTTGAGTTCGTTGTGACAGCCGGTGGACGCACAACTGCCGAGCGTGACGAGCACGTCGGCCTGCTGGCGGATGCGCTTGATGCGCTCCACGTCCTCCTCGGTGGTGACCGAGCCCTCGCAGAAAGCGATGTCGTACTCGGTGGACGCCTCGCTCATCGCCTCGCGCCAGGTGACCACGTCCACATGTTCGAGGATTTCAAGCAGCTTCTCCTCAAGCTGCAGCACCGAAAGCTGGCAGCCCTCGCAGCACGCGAAGTCGAAGAACGCGACCTGCGGTTTGTGGCCGAATCGTGGAATCGGCGCTTCCTGTGGCATCTGTGCTCCCTCACCTTCCAGCGCGCGCATCGCCGGCGCTTATTCCCGCTCGTCCTCCGGCGCCCACACCTCGATCGCCTCAGTTTTGCCGATCAGGTCCGTGTAACGGAAGACCGGGCCGTCCTGGCAGACGTAAAGGTCATTAAGCTGGCAGTGCCCGCATTTGCCCATCCCGCACTTGAAGCGGCGCTCCAGGGAGAAGAGAATGTCGTGCTCCACCATGCCCTTCTCCAGCAGTTCGGCGGCCACGAAGCGGTACATCACCGGCGGCCCGACCACCGCCGCGGTTGTCTTCCCGGCGTCGATCTGCACCTCGTCGCGCAGCGGGATTGTGACCACGCCCGTGCGGCCGGTCCACGTGTCATCAGGCTCGTCGACGGTGTAAAGCGTCTCGAAATCATCGCGCGCGTCCCAGATGGCGAGATCGTCGGTGAAAAGCTGCTCGCCGGGGATGCGCGCGCCGTAGACGAGGATCATGCGGCCGAAATCCGAGCGCCTGTCGGCCACGTAGTTGATCAGCGACCGGAGGGGCGCGAGGCCGATCCCGCCGGCGATGCACAGCACGTCGCGACCGCGCATGTCGTCGATCGGGAAGCCTTCGCCGTAGGGACCGCGCACGCCGACGAAATCACCCGGGCGCAGGTCGTGCATCGCCTCGGAGAGGTTGCCGACGGCCGCCACGCACAGTTCGAAGCTCTCGGTCTGCGTGGGTGAGGAGCAGAATGAGATCGGCGCCTCCCCGTAGCCCGGGAGCGAGATCTGCAGGAACTGGCCGGGGTCGTGGTCGAGCGGCTCGCCGGAGTGAAGCTGCAGCCGCAAAAGCACCATCATCTCGGTCAGCCGCTGCTTGGCGATCACCCGGGCCATCTCCGGCTGGTAGAAGCGCGTGATGTCCTCCGTGACGTCCTCCGTGACGTCCGCGCCATCGGCCGACGCATCTGCGCTGCGCATGACTACGCCCTCCCGTTTGCGCGCGAAATGACTTCGTTGCTCACATCCACGATGTTGATGTCGGCGGTGCAGGCCCGCGAGCAGCGGCCGCAACCGGTGCAGTAGGGGCGGCCGAACTGGCGGAAGAGGTAGAGGAACTTGCGGTGCCAGCGGTGCCTGACGCGCTGCCAGCGGATGCGGCGGAAGTTGTGCCCGCCCGCGACGAGCGCGAACTCCTGAAGCTGGCACGAGTCCCACGTGCGCACCCGCCGCCCGCCGGTGAGGCCGAGGTCGAACTCGTCATTGATGTCGAAGCAGAAGCAGGTGGGACAGGTGGTGTTGCATGAGCCGCAGGAGTAGCAGCGCCCGGCGATCTCGCGCCACAGGTCGCCGAAGTCGCCCTCTTCGAGGATATCCGCGAAATCCTCCGGCGTCGCATCGATCGAGGCCTCGAGATTCTCGGCCTTCCTGGCGGCAAACTGCTGCGCCTGCTTGCTGTCCTCGTCCGTGGCGTTGTCAATATCCGACAGGTGCAGCATCTCCTCGCCCGCCTCGGTGAGCACCTCGACGAAGTAGCCGCGGTCGATCGGAGTGAGGAAAAGGTCGGCCCCCTCGCGGAAGCCGCAACTGCCGACAGCGTAGCAGAAGCAGTACTCGTCCGGGAGGCAGTCTACGCCGATCACCCGTGCGCGCGCGCGGGCTGCGGGCCAGCAGGCCTCGGCGGGTTCCTGCGCGTAGGCGTCATCAAGCTCGTCGAGGGCCGCGAGGTCGCAGGGGTGGACGCCGACCAGCGTGAAAGGCTCGGTCTCCTGCACCGCGGTGATCTCCGGAGGCTCGGTGAGCTTGAAGTCGAAGAGCACCTGGGTCGGCGGAAAGAACGCCTTCTTCGGAGGGATCGTGGTCGTGGTGTACTGAAGCTGCAGTTGATCCGCCGAGTCGAGCCAGTCGAATTTCACGAAGCCCGGGTGCTTGCTGCGCTCGCGCGGTCCCATCACCGGTCCCTCGTCGATCAACCGCTGCATGAAGCCGCCGGTGGTCTCATGAGTCATGACGACTTCCGCAACCAGCGGCTTTTCCTCCCGCGCCTTCGCCTCCTGTGGCTGTCCCTCCATCGTCATTACCTCCAGGTCGCCCCGATGGTTGCGGCAGGGTCACTCGGCGTCCGCGGAGAGCGTATCTTTCAACTCCAGCAGGCGCCTGATGTGCTGGTGCTCTTCTTCGATCAGATCGTCAACAACAATCTTCTCCGAATCTCGCACGATCTGCTTGACGCCGGAGTAAAAGCCGATCGTGCTGCGCTCCAACTCGATCGCCGTGTCCACTGCTTCCATCTCATCTTCGATGGCCTCGGCGCTGCATGAGGCGTCGTCCACGCTGGTGAAGAGCCGGTTTTTGAGGAAACCGCGCAGGTAGGCGATCGTCTCGCCCGGGTAGCTCTCGGGCACTGTGTACTCGTCGAGATCACGCTTCATCTTCGCGAACCGCTCAATATGACGGCGCTCCTGCTCCGCGGCATACTCGAACACTTCGGAGACCGACTCGGTCGCTCGGGCGACAGCGCAGCCCTCGTAGAACGCAAGGCCCTGACGCTCGATTTCGATGGCCATGTCGATGACTTCCGCGGCCTGGAAGAGGGGTTTGTCCATGGCACGCCTCCTCGCGCGACGCATCGGGCAGGATGTACGAATGAACCACGTCCTCCTGTCTTGTTACTCACTTCTGCGCTGAACTTATCTTTCCTGCCCGAATCGTGGGGCGATTTGCTGCACCTCGATGAGACCGCCTCTGGACGTCGCCACGATCAGGTGGATGAAATGTGAACAAGCCCGGTGAGAGGGACGTCATACCCTGCAGACGAGCGCCCGGTCCCATGCCGCGCCCGGGGCCGCCTCGTCGTATTCGTGATGTTCCCCTCGTGGTTCATCATTCCCTGGCAGCGGACAGCAGTACGGCCGTTCGCACAGGTCTCGAAGACACACAGAAGGGGCACCTGAAGCCCTGAGACGATGCACTTGAGGTGAAACGATGTACGTTCGTGTCGCGTTGATCGTTGCAGCGATGGTGTCGATGTCAGCCGTTCACGCCGAACCGACGAACTCGACGTCCCCGACTTCATATATTCAGCTTGCGAGTACGCAGGGTCTGGACGCGTCAGGATCGAACTGGGCCGCTCCCGGTTTCACGAAAGACTGGTTCTCCCGCCTTGGAACGAGTCTCATCTACCCGAAGCATGCTGAGACGGCCTCCGCCATTCGGCGCATGGCGCGCGGCCAGGTCTCGTCGATGTACAACCGGTGTGCCGGAACCATGCGCGAGGCCCTTGGATGGGGTCTCGGAGACGCGCACGACTGGACGGGCCTGCCCTCGCGCGGATATCAGCAGCGCCCTGCGGGCAGTGGGGCGCAACCCGGCGACATTGTGGTCTGGCCGTTCACCTACGGCAGCCGCAACAGCCAGCACATCGGGATCGCCGTCGGGACAGACGCGGGAGTGCGCCTGCTCTCCAACCTCAGCGGCAGCCTTGGGCTCTCGCGCATGGTCTCGGGCTACCGCGCGTACTTCAAGTGACGCGGTCCTTTTCCGTGGTGCGGACGCCCTCGTCCCGCACGCCGGGAGCGGGGGCCGGCCTCTCCAGGGCAACGGCGCCCCGGCACGCATTGACAGCGGCGCGGATCGTCGGTCATACTCACTTGCGTCGCCCATGACCGAGGCCGCGGCAATCGGAGGGGTCCGGCGAATGAAGCTCATCATACGCGTCGAGGAGATCAGGGGGCGCTGTCCGGTCTACGAGGTCGGCGACCGGATCGTGCTCGACAACGGGTACCGTCTGAACCTCGATGAGACCACGAAGGGCTGCATGCATTCCTTCGCGTCTATCATCCCCTACCACATCGCGCTGTCGAAGGGCGTCCGGCCCGATCAGATGGGGCTCGCGCACAGGGATCGCGATGACGGCCGTGCCTACGTGCAGTGCCTCGACCCGTGCGAGATGACCGGCGGCGGCACGGTCACCTTCAGCATCGAGCGCGTCGAGGACTGAGCACAGTGGAAGACAGCGTCCGGGCGAGGGCGCCCGGACTCCAGCTTGTGTCGCCGC
>JBKHFA010000175.1:0-7723 GCA_046540615.1 Armatimonadota bacterium
ACCGCTGATACTGAGCCCCTGCCCGGGAACTCTCCGGCAAAGACGCGCGTTGAATTAATCGGAAAGCAATCCCGCTCATTTGCCGGGGCCGTCCGTGCCGCCCTGCAAGTCGATGAGAGGAATGTCCAAATGCGAAACACGTCGGTGGTTCTGTGGCTGATGGCCATCATCCTGGTTGGCTCCGCGTGGGCCTTTTCCGGCTGCACCCCGGAGGAGCAGGCGGACCAGCAGACGGAGGAACTGGCGCCCGATTCTGAGCCGATGGACGAGCCTGCGCCTGAACCCGAAGAGGAGGCCGAGGACGCCGCGGCCGATCCGGAAGCGGCGGATGAGGCGGACGCCGCCGACGGACTTTCGGAGGAGGCCGCGGAGACAGCGCTGGAGATTGACGTGGACCTCGACCGGGCGTACGCCGAGACGCAGTTCCAACAACTGCGGACGGTTCTTCAGGTGGGAACTGACCAGCAGAAGCAGCAGGTGCGGGAGACACTCGAGCGCCTGCTTGTTGATAGCCGCGTGCTTGCGACGCGCTCGCAGGCGGCTACCGTCCTCGGGACGAGTCCGCAGGGCTCTGAGGAACCTCTGACACAGGCCGCGCTCAATGACCCTGAGAAGACGGTGCGACACCAGGCCATCGAGGCGCTGGCGAACGCACCGGAGTCACCTGAGCTTCTCGACGCCCTCCACCAGGCTCAGAACGCGGAGGACCCCGAGATTCGGACCACCGCGTTGATGGCCGAGATGCAGATGCGCCTCGACTCGCTCACCGACATGACCGACACCGACTGGATGGCCCGACTGCTGGCCCGGGAGCGGGATGACGCCTCCGCGCAGATGCAGATCAAGCTGGTCCAGCGCGGCGAGCGGGTGCTGCCGGCGGCGATCAACGTGCTTGAGACCGCCGCTGACGCAGATGCCCGTGCAGGCGCGGCGACGGCCATTGCGCTCATATGCGCCGGCACGAATCCGAAGCAGGAGAAGTTCGCCGCATTCTCGCAGGCCATCATGAAGGAGGGGCTTGAGGAGCCGGGCCCGGCGAACCTTGCGGGCGTCGAGCCACTGGAGACCGCGCTCGCGCAGGATAGCTCGTGGAAAGTCCGCGCCATCGCGGCGCAGGGCCTCGGGTACCTCGGACAGGAGAGTTCAGCGGAGGTGCTCGGCCGGGCGCTCAACGATGAGAACGAGGAGGTCCGCTGGTGGGCCGCGCTCGCACTGGAGACCGTGCCCTCAGTTGACGCAGTGGGCGATCTCGCCGACGCCGCGGTCGGGGACTCCTCGAGACGCGTGCGGGCCGCCGCGGTCCGCGCGCTCGGCTGGTCTGAGACCGAGGACGCCATCGGGCCGCTGATCCGGGCCACCGCGGACAGTTCGTCGACGGTGCGCCAGGCGGCGGCACAGGAGCTTGCGCGGTTCAGGTCGCCGACGAGCCTCCAGGCGCTCGTCATGCTCTTCGATGATCCCAACGAGGACGTGCGATGGGCTGCGGTCGTTGCGGCCGGCGAGCTTCGCGAGGAGGAGACGGTGCCCGCACTGATCGAAGCGATGAGCGACCCCAGCGCCATGGTCTCAAACGCTGCCGAACGAGCCCTCCAGCGGATGGGCAGGGCCGAGCGCCGCTTCGGTCTTGAAAGCGAGACATAAACGACAGGCGCCGGAATCTGATACGAGATGCGCAAGCGGCGACGCCTCCTCAGGCGTCGCCGCTTCGTGTATGACTGTCGCGTCAGACACGCGGATCAGGCCCGCGCGCTGAGCATCCCGTGCGCCTCCTCGAGCATCTCGGGAATCTCAAGCCCCGCCGGGCACTTCGCAAGGCAGGCGCCGCACGCCACGCAGGCGTCCGCTCTGACCTCAAGTGATTCGTAAAGATCGTAGCCCATGTGCTGGAGATTGTCCGGATAGTTTTCGACCATCTGCACCGCTTTGAAGATTTCCGGGATCGGCACGTCCTGCGGGCAGGGCTGGCAGTAGCCGCAACGCAGGCACTTCTGATCGTAGCGGTAGGAGCCGCCGAACTCCGCGATCCGGGCCAGCAACTGCTCCTTCTCCGCCTCGGAGAGAGGCGTGAGCGGATCCATCAGCGCCACGTTCTCCTCGACCTCTTCGACGGTCTGCATCCCGGGGATGACCACGTCAACATTCGGATCGCTGAGCACCCAGCGCAGCGAGCCCGCGACGAGCGCATCGGGGCCGCCGAACCCGGCCTGGCGGTCCTCCTTCGGGTAGGCAAGCTGCCCGCCTGAGAGCGCCTTCATGATGATCGTGCCCATGTCCTGCTCCTTCGCGAGGGGCAGGATGTCCGCGACATTCTCGCTGTCGAGCGGGTTGTAGCAGAGCATGATCGTCTCGAACTCGCCTGAGGCGATCGCCTTGCGCATCACATCGAGAGCGCGGTGGATAGTGATGCTCACATGGCCGACGACACCCTCGGCCTCGGCCTTGCGCGCGGCCTTGAGGGCGCCATCGGGCGCCATCACCTTCTGCCAGTTCTCCTCATTGCTCACCGTGTGAAGCTGCCAGATGTCGATGTAATCCATCTGCAACTCGCTCAGGCTCGTCTCGAGGTCCTCCATCGCTCCGTCGTAGTCGCGAGAGCCGGTCTTCGTGGCGAGGTAGAACTCGTCGCGGCGGTCTCCGACGCCAAGGCCGATCTTCCGCTCGCTGTCCTTGTAACTGCGCGCGGTGTCGATGAAGTTGATTCCAAGATCGAGCGCGCGGTTCAGACACGCGGCCGCCTCGTCCTCCGAGATCTGTCGCAGCTTGATGGCCCCGAAACTCACTGGGGTGACCTCAAGCTCCGTCTTTCCAAGTCGCCGATGCTCCACAGTCAGTCGCCTCCCGCGTCAATCAAGCCGGGCATCCGCCCGGGCTCGCTGTCACCAACAATAATCATATTCTCCTTCGCCTTCGAGCCCCCTGAATCCTCCGCCGCCTGTCAGTCATCGGGAGTGCAATGCTCCACGATCCCCCACGTGCTGGGATCGCGCTTCCACGGCACGTCGGGGGAGGTACCCCAGTACTGCCGGCCGTGGTGAATGTCGTGGATCACGATCGCCATCCCGATGCGCAGGCCCGGCGCCGGGTCGTACCCGTGCAGCGCGTCAGGTTCGAAGGCCGCCTCGATGCAGTAGCCGTTCTCATGAATGCGCGAGGCGAGCCGAACCGCGTTCAGATCGATCTGAGGGGCGCGCTGCAGTGCCCGTCGGATCGGCTCCTGCCAGATGACCGGCTCCTCCCGCAGCTCTCCGGGCGGCGTCGGGAGGATGATCAGATGCGAGCAGAACTGATTCGCGCGGTGGCTCGTGCGAGATCCGCGGGTGTCGATCAGCATCTCGATCGCATCGCCCGAACTCGGACTCTCGCGGTTGGTGACAACCTGTGTCCGCTCGGGCTTCGGAACCTCGACCGCGAGGTAAAGTCCGCGCTCATTCCACGCAAGCGACAGTGAGGCGAACTGCTCGCCACCGGAAAGCTCGCTCAGCGGCGGAGCACTGTGCTCTTCCGACCAGTCGCCGAGGCTCCCGTCCACCCGCGGCGACTGCTCCCGCCACGGGCAGCGAACGATGGTGGAGAAGAGCGCGGCCGGCGGAAATTCGAAGTCAGAGTTGCTCATTTCGCGGCCACCTCGGCCTCCGCGGGCTGCAGCGCCCGCGCGACCATGCTGCGGAAGGCCTCGCGCCGGATCTCATCCTCGGAGAACCCCCAGACGGTGATCAGGTCGTAGTCGCGGGCGCGAGTGCTCACCCGGACGCGCGAGCCTTTTCCGTATTTCGGCAGCCCATCGATCTCATCCCACGTCGGGAGCGCGAGTTCGCGCTCAAGTTCGGATTGCACGAACACGCCCTTCGGCGCGCGTATCTGCAGGCGCACGTCCCAGCGACGGTGCGTCTGCGCCCTCACCACCCAGTCGCTGTCACCGTTGCGGCTCAGCGTCACGTAGCGGCTGTCGGCCCAGTCCGCGTCGTCGGCTCCGAGGGCCCGGGCGGCCATCTCGATGAACGCCTCAAGCGTCCGCGGCTCCCACTCCCGCGTCTCGCCCGACGGTGTTTCACCCGAGAGATGCCACGCCCGCCCGTCGCTCTCCCACGGCCGCTCAGCCTCCTCCGCGAGGGCCTCAAGCGCCTCACGATGCTCCCCGCGTTTCGGCGGCTTTGCCACGCCCTCGACGGACAGTTGCTCGCGGGAACACTCCCGCAGCGCTTCTTTCAGGAAAGGCGCGGTCGCGGACTCGGCGCATTCGGCGACCTCCTCGGGGCGGCCGGCGGCTACGAGCCGTCCGCCCTCGTCGCCACCGCCGGGCCCGAGATCGATCAGCCAGTCCGCGCACTTGATGAGGTCGAGGTTGTGCTCGATGACGACGACGGTGTTGCCGGCCTCGACCAGCCGCTGAAGCACCTCCAGCAGCTTGATTACGTCCGCGCGGTGCAGGCCGGTGGTGGGCTCGTCAAGAATATACGCCGCGTGTCCGCGAGCGGGCTTCGACAGCTCTCGCGCCAGCTTCACGCGTTGCGCCTCACCACCCGAGAGCATCGGCGCCGGCTGCCCCAGCGGCAGATAGTCGAGGCCGACATCCGCCATCGTCTGAAGAATGTGCCGAATGCGCGGAAAACCGGCGAAATGCTCCAGCGCCTCGCCGACCGTCATCTGCAGCACGTCCGCGATGCTCTTCCCGCGGAACTTCACATCACGCGTCTCGGCGTTGTAACGCGACCCGTCGCACTCCTCGCAGTCAACCCACACATCGGGCAGAAAGTGCATCTCAATCAGGCGCCGCCCCATGCCCTCGCAGACGTCGCAGCGCCCGCCCTTCTTGTTGAAGCTGAAGCGCTCGGGGCCGTAGCCGCGCACCACCGCATCCGGCAGCATCGAGTAAAGCTCGCGAAGCAGATCGAAGACGCCGGAGTACGTGGCCGGGCTCGAGCGCGGCGTCTGACCGATCGGCGCCTGGTCGATGCTCACCACCGCGTCAAGCTGATCGATGCCGACGATGCGCCGATGCGGGCCGCCGACCTCCTGCGCGCCCTGCAGGTGATACGCAAGCTCGGGGTAGAGTATCTCATTGACAAGAGAGGTCTTCCCGGAGCCGGAGGGCCCGGTGACCGCGGTGAACACCCCGAGCGGGAAGTCCACGTCGATCCCGCGGAGGTTGTGATGCGCGGCGCCGAAGACCCGAAGCCAGCCATCGTCGTCCGCGGGGAGTTCGCGCCTCTCGGCCGGCACCGGCACCTGCAGTTCGCCGCTGAGCAGTTGGCCGGTCGCCGAGGTCCTGCGGCGCATCACCTGGCTGAGCGTGCCCGACGCGATCACCTGCCCGCCGGCCGGCCCGGACCCGGGCCCAAGGTCGATCACGTGATCGGCCTCACGCAGCGTCTGCTCGTCATGCTCGACGACCAGCGCCGTGTTGCCGAGGTCCCGCAGGTCCCTGATGGCCTGCAGCATCCGCACGTTGTCGCGGGGGTGCACGCCCACGGTCGGCTCATCGAGCACGTAAAGCACACCGGTCAGCCCCGAGCCGATCTGCCCGGCGAGCCGCACCCGCTGACTCTCACCACCCGACAGCGAGGGCGCGGGCCGGTGCAGCGTCAGGTACCCGAGCCCCACCTCCACCAGCAGGCGCAGGCGCCGAACGATCTCGCCAAGGATCTCGCCCGTCATCTCCGCATCGCGCTCGGAAAGCTCGAGGCCCTCGAAAAACTCCTGCGCATCCGTCAGCGGGGCGAGGCAGATGTCCACGATCGTGCTTCCGCGGAGTCTCGCGGCCGCCGCCTCGGCATTCACGCGGCCTCCATCGCATGTCGGACAGGGCAGGTCGCGAAGGATCCGCCCGACGCGCTTGCGGAAGCGCGAACTGAGGCGGCTCGTCTCCTCGATCGAGGGGACGAGGCCGCGGAACTGAACGCTCAGTCGGTCGTCGATCGTGAACTCCCGCTCTCCCGCGCCGTAGAAGACCACACGCCGGTGCTCCTCGGTCAGGTCCTCGAAGGGCGTGTCGATCGTGAAGCCCGAGGCCGTCGCGACCGCATCGAGCATCCGCTCGAGCATCGAGCCGGGCTTCAGTTCGCCCCACGGGCTCAGCGCCCCCTCGCGGATCGACAGCGTCGGATCGGGCACCAGCGCCCGCGGGTCGGCGCCGCGCCGCGTCCCAAGGCCCTCACACGCCGGGCACCAGCCCTCGCGGTGGTTGAATGAGAACATCCGCGGCGTCAGCGGATCGTACGCCGCGCCGCAGTCCTGACACGAACTGTGTTGCGAGTAGCGTTGCTCCGCCCCGCCTTCGAAGCCGGCGACCGTCAGCGCGCCGCCCCCCAGCTTCAACGCGGTCTCGACAGCCTCCGCCAGCCTCGACTTGCGTCCGCCTGTCAGGTCGATCCGATCGACCACGACCTCGACCGTGTGCTGCCGGCGCCGATGAATGCTCCGCTCAAGTGGCAGGCGTTCGATCTCACCGTCCACCCGAACCCGAAGCCAGCCCTGCCGATGCAGCCGCTCGAAGAGATCGCTCCACTCCTCATTGCCGCGAGGCTCCACCGGCGCGAGCACCAGCAGGCCCTCGCCTCCGTGCTCGGCAAGGATCTCCGCGGCTATCTGATCCTGCGTCTTCGCCCCGACCTCCGCCCCGCACTCCGGGCAGTGCGGCGTGGCCAGGCGCGCGAAGAGCACGCGCATGTAGTCGTAGATCGTGGTGACCGTCCCGACCGTCGAGCGCGGATTGTGTGAGGGCTGCTTCTGATCGATCGCGATCGCCGGCGGAAGGCCCGTGATCCGATCGACCCGCGGCTTGTCTATCTGCCCAACGAACTGCCGCGCGTAGGATGACAGCGACTCGACGTACCGCCGCTGCCCCTCAGCGTAGATGGTGTCAAGCGCCAGCGACGTCTTCCCCGACCCGCTTACCCCGGAGACCACCGTGAGCTTGTGCCGCGGGATCTTCGCGTCCACCGAGCGCAGATTGTGCTCGCGAGCCCCGCTCACCTCGATGTCCCCGGCCTTGATGTTCTTCCGCCGCCGAGCGGACTGCACGTCCGCGCTGTCCACCTCGCCCGCGCCGAGCACCTCGCGCAGCATCGCGCCGGTGTGCGACTCGGCGCACGCCGCCACCTCCTCGGGCGTTCCCGCCGCCACCACCCGACCGCCCTCCGCCCCACCCTCGGGCCCCAGGTCGATCACCCAGTCGGCGCTCTTCACGATGTCCGGGTGATGCTCCACCACGATCACCGTGTTTCCCTCATCGGCGAAGCGGTGCAGCACGTTCAGCAGGTGCTGCACGTCGGCGAAGTGCAGGCCCGTGGTGGGCTCGTCGAGGATGTAAAGCGTCCGGCCGGTCCGCGGCCGCGCCAACTCCTCCGCGAGCTTCACACGCTGAGCCTCGCCACCCGACAGCGTCGGCGCCGACTGCCCCAGCTTGATGTATCCCAGGCCCACGTCGGCCATGATCTGCAGCATCGACTTGATCTTCGGCTGGTTGGCGAAGAACTCCAGCGCCTCGCCAACCTCCATCGCCAGCACATCCGCGATGCTGCGGTCCTTGTATCTCACCGCCAGCGTCTCCTCGTCGTAGCGGCGCCCGCCGCATGCCTCGCAGTCCACCCACACATCCGCGAGAAAGTCCGACTCGAGCTTCACCGCCCCGTGCCCGTCGCACGCCGAGCAGCGCCCCTCCTCCACGTTGAAGCTGAAGCGCCCGGGCTTGTACCCGCGCTGGCGCGACTCGGGAAGCTGCGCG
>JBKHFA010000176.1:0-7681 GCA_046540615.1 Armatimonadota bacterium
CTCCGGTGATTAAGTTAGCACAGTCTAACATTGCTGTCAAGGAGCATCTTCGATTCGAGGAAGATCGCCCATCGCTCCCGCCCCCACGGGGCGTCGCCATCAGTTCGTGCCGTGCGCCAACGCAGAGGAAATCTCTCCGCGCGCAGCGTGGAGGTAATGCCGTGTCTGGCGAGGAAATACGTTACGTCGAGATTAACTCGCGGAGGATCCGGATTCCGAGGGGCGCCCGCGAGACCTGCACGCACATCGTGTCCCCAACGGCCGCATGTCGTAACGCCGTTGCAGACGGGGCGGAGAGGGCGCGCTGTCGTTTGACGCGCCGGACGCCATCAGACGGATGGCGTCGCACCGCGTACTGCAACATGCGAGAGGATCGATCATGATGACACGCACACCTGCAATCATCTGCGCAACACTTCTGCTCGCAGGGGCTGCTTTCGCGCAGCCCGTCGAGCTTGCGAACGATCACATCACCATCGCATTGGATCCCGAGGACGGCTACGCGATCTCGAGCCTCGTCAACCACGCGCATGACCTGGACTTCATCGAGGCGCGGCCCGAGGACGACGCCGAGCAGAATCGGTCGCCGTGGGAGATCGAGGTCAATTCGCCGACACAGACCGTCATGCTGACGGCCGCGGACGCGGCTGATGCCACCCATGAGCTTGACGGCGACACGCTCACCATCACCTGGACGGGCGTCGAGAGCGAGCAGATGCCCGGTGACCTGACCGTCACCGCCATCGTGCGACTACCGGAGGATTCGGCGAAGGCGTACTTCCGCTGCGATGTCTCCGGAGAGACGACCGGATGGCTGTGGCAGGTGGACTTCCCGCGCGTGTTCGGCATCCGGGACTTCGCCGATTGTCAGATGTCGCTGCCCTACCACTGGGGGCGGCTGGTGCGCAAGCCTCAGCAGCTCGGCCGGGCGTCATCGATCGTGCACCCCGGCCCCGCCGCGATGCAGTGGCTGTCGTACTGGGGCGTGGACGAGGACCGCGACCCGCCGCTGGTCGAAGAGGAGGGGCGTAATCCGGAGACAGGGTGGTCTCCCGACTACTCGGACGCCGCCGGGCTCTACTGGGCGGCCGAGGATGGCGAGCTTTACATGAAGCGCTTCGCGTGGAACCCGACCCACGCGGGCGAGCAGATGTCCTTTCACATTGAGAATATTCCCGGCTTCGACGACTGGCCGATGCCCGAGTTCACCGAGCCGGTCGAGGTCGCGTATGAGATGCCCTACGAGGCCGCCATCGGCGTCTTCACCGGCGACTGGCTCGATGGGGCTGAGATCTACCGCGAGTGGGTCCAGCACCAGGACTGGGCGCAGCGGGGCGCCATCGACCAGTGGGCCGAAGACATGCCTGAGCCCGGCAGCGATGAACTGATGCGCTGGACGCCGCCGTGGTTCCGCGACATCGGATTCTGGGCGAAGTACTACCACGAGCCGGCGAAGATCCTCCCGGAGTGGAGCGCCGCGCGCAAGTGGCTGCGAGTGCCGGTGGCCAGCCACTGGTACCGCTACAACATCGCGCGCTTCAATGACAACGATCCCGAGCATCTCCCACCCGACCCCTACGTGCTTGACGGGACGCTCGCCGCGCGCGAGATGGGCGTGGACCCGATGCCCTACGTCCTCGCGACGATCTGGGACACCGACACGCAGTCGTGGATCCGCGAGAACGCTCGCGCGAGCGCGCTCGACACCGCGAGCGGAGATATCCTGCCGTGGAACATCGGCGCCAACATCTTCGCGTGGATGTGCATGTCGCAGGAGCAGTGGCATGCGAAGATGCGCGAGATCTGCGAGAAACTCATCTGGGAGCACGGGATGAGCGGCGTCTACCTCGACGTGCTGGCCGCGAGCGCCGCGAGACAGTGTTACGACCCCGACCACGGGCACACCGTCCACGGTGGGAATTACTGGGGACAGGGCGCGCGCGAGTTGATGGAGGAACTGCGCGCACATATCCGCCGCCTCGACCCGGATGCCGCGTTCTTCAGCGAGCAGGTCGGGGAGCACCTCATCGACGTGATGGACGGATTCCTGACGCTTGACCTGCAGCGTAATTACACACCCGGCGGCGAGCAGGTCTGGCCGATCCTCGCGGGCGTCCACCATCAGCACACAATCAACTTCGGCTCCGACGCGCATCTTGACCTCGAGCCCGATCACTTTGCCAGCATCTACGGCCGCCAGCTTGTGTGGGGCAGCCAGCCGCTGCACTCTGCGATGGTGATCCGGGAGCCGGAGGAGGACGATCCGGCCTCGGAGATCTTCCGCGAGTATACGCAGGCGTACTACGTCGCCGGCCAGCCGTGGCTGCTGGGCGGAAAGATGCTCCGCATGGCCGTCCGCCCGAAGGACGGACACGTCGGGCGGAGCGGCATCGAACTTGCCGCCGATCCGCATACCGTGCGTTACGACAACCGCCCCGACCGTCGGAAGATCTGGACGGGGCCCGCGGTGATGGCGTCGGCGTGGGAGCGCTTCGGCGACATCGGCATCGTCATGGCGAACGTGACGGGCGAGGAGCAGACCGTGGAACTGACGATCCGCGGCGACGTGCTGGGCCTCGATGGCGAGCAGATGGTCAGGCTCTGGCCTGAGGTAGAGGAGATGGGCGATCCGGCGGGCGAGCGATCGCTCACGCTCGAGCCGTGGCAGTGCGCCGTGCTGGCTGTCACCGATGACATCGACGCGGCCGTGGCGCGGCTCAACGAACTCGAGGATACGCCGTGGGAGCTTGAGGTCGTCGAGGACGGGCCGATCCCCTCGGTCAGCGGCCCGGAGGACGCGCTCTTCGCGTCACACGACGGAGCGGTGGTGATTGAGCCCGCCGACGGCGGCGTGAGCGCGACGGTGCAGGAGTGGGATGAGGACGGCACCCTGTCTGAGATGGACGGCTATCAGGCCGACGTCACCGGTCCGCAGGCGGAGGGCCACGGGCTGCCTCGTGAGCTTGACGAGCAGCCCTTCGCGCTGATGCGCCGCCTCCCGCATACGGCCGCTGCGGGCGAGCCGGGCCTGCTGGTCGTCTCCGGCGACGAGCGTCATCTGCTGGCCGTCGTGCCCGGCGGGACCGAGGTGCAGTTCGCGCACGAAGGGTTCGCCGTGGTCTCGAACGCGGAGACCGGCGAGGTCGCGCGCGGCGTTATCGACCCGCTGACCGACTCGGTCACGGCCCCCGAGGGCGAGATGATCGTCGTCGGCTGGGCGAGCTTCGACCCCGATGAGATGGCGGAGTTGCTGGTGTTCGGCGACACGGAGGTCGCGGAGATGATCGAGCCGCTCTCCGAGGCGCTGCTGACGCTGACAGAGGCGCAGGGCCCTGCGCGCTTCCCGGCGCTGGCCGAGGCGAGCAGGCGCTTCGTGGAGGTCGCGGAGCAGTTCGAGGAGCTTCCGGGCGCGCTCTCGCCGGTGGCGCCGCTCACGAGGCTGCACGAGCGACTGAATGCGCTGCTGGTCGCGCAACTGAGCACGCGCGTGATGCTGCAGGCTGAGGACCGCTGGCTGGCGCCGGAGGTGGAGAAGCCGCTGCGGATGCTGGTGCAGGGCGCCGGCGCGGAGTCGGTGGAGCTTTCGCCCGTCGGCTTCTGGCGTCCGGGGCACTTCGAGGTGACGCAGCCGGGCGGCGCTCGGACGGTGCAGGACACGGCTATCTACGACGCGAGCGTGCGGATGGACGACGGCTTCTACGTCGAGCGCGTGGTCCCCGTCATCGGCTCCGCGAGCGTCACGCGTGGGGGAGAGAGCTTCCTCGTCACCGACATCCTGCGGCTGGAGGCCAACCGGCCCTATCAGTTGATGTACGAGTCGATGAATCCGCCGACGATGGTCGCCGGCTACGACAGCACCGTGGAGATGCTCGTGCGAAACTGGTCGCCGCTCGACCTGACGCTCGCGGTCGAGGCGAGCGGCCCCGAGGGCTGGGTTGTCACGCCCGAGCAGGAGACTGTGGAGGCGCCGGCGCTCTCGGATACCGAGTTCACCGTCACGATCCGTCCGCCCGAGGACGCCGAGCGGGGCAGACAGGAGGTGCGGGTCGTCACGAACCACGCCCGGGGCGAGGACGCGAGCTTCATCGCGCTGCAGCCGGTGAGCGTGCTTGATGCGCTGGCGCCGCTGGAGGACGAGGTGGCGGACTGGGAGCGTCCGGACGAGGAGCAGCGGGCGCGTATTCGCAACGGGTCGAAATTCGCAATCTACGCGAATGAGGGGGAGGAGATCGACGCTCTGATCAGGAACATGCGTGTGACGATCTACGAGGACACGCTCTCGTGGACGCTGCACAGTCCGGAGATGGTGCTGCTCGATGAGGGCAGTGTCGGGGTTGACGAGGAAACGCGGGTCACGCACACGGCGACACAATCCGGTGCTCACTGGCTGGAGGTCGTGCCGAAGCGCGGCTCCGCCGATGTGATCATCGAGAACCGGTCGGTCGCCGAGGTGGCCACCGCGGAGAGTACACTCCAACTCTTCTCCAGTGACATCACGCGTTACTTCTACGTGCCGGAGGGCTCGGAGGGCTTCACCCTTGGCGCGCAGGACGGAGGCCCGATGGAGGGCGCGAGGTTCGCCATCACGTCGCCCACCGGAAGGCTTGCTTTTGAGGCCGATGGGAATTACAATGGCGTGGAGTTGCCGGTGGAGGTCCGCGCGGATGAGGCCGGAGGCATCTGGACCATCCAGGTCGAGCCGATCCAGGACCTCGCGTTCTGGCTGGCAGGTGACGTGGTGCCCTACCTCTCAACCGCGCCCGAGCGCGTGCTGGTCGTGCCGGGCACCGGCGGATAGGAGCATGTAGGGCGGACTGGCCGGGCACTGCGCCGGTCTCGCACCATTCATCGCGGGAGTTTACTGATGTCGGCGGAGCAGCAGACGGACGAGACGCAGGTTCGTCGCGATCAGACGAGGGTCGAGCAACTGGCCGGATTCTCGTGGCGGGCAATGATCGTGGCGGTGGTCGCCACCATCATCGCCAGTTACTGGATCGACCAGGCCGAGGTCATCCAGCTTTTCACGCAGATCACCGAGTCGGTGCCGCCGATCCCGGCGGTGGCCTTCCTCGTGTTGCTCGTACTGCTCGCGCCGCTGCTGCGCCGCGTCTCGCGGTGGGTCACGCTCACGCGCCGCGAGATCGTCACCGTCTACGTGTTTCTGACCGTCTCGACGACGATGGCCGGTCCGGCCATCATCAGGTTCCTTCTCAACAGCCTTCCGGTGCTCTTCTACCTGGCGACGCCGGCGAACAACTTCGCCCAGTTCCAGCAGTACATGCCCGAGTGGATGGTCCCGCATGATCCCGAGGTGTTGCGGACGCTTTATGAGGGCTCCGATGCCGGGGCGATCCCGTGGGGCGCGTGGAGCACGCCGCTTGTCGCGTGGGGGATTTTCTTTCTCGCGTTCTGGCTGATCCTGATGGGCGCGATGGCGATCCTGCGAAGGCAGTGGTCGGAGAAGGAGAAGTTGACCTACCCGCTCGAGTATCTGCCGCTGGAGATGACGAAGGGCATCGACACCGGCAAGCTTGTGTCGCAGTTCTTCCGCAACCCGATCATGTGGGCCGGGTTCGCGATTGCGTTCTTTTACAACGTCTCGAACATCATCAACGCGTACATTCCGTCGGTCAGCGCGCTGGGGAAGTTCTACGACATCGGCGCGCTCTTCACGGAGCGGCCGTGGAGCGCGATCTCACCGCTGCAGTTTCACTACCGGCTCGGTGTGATTGGCTTCGGCTATCTGATGAGCACGGAGATCGCGATGAGCACGTGGGTGTTCTACGTGATCATTCGTCTGGTGGCGGTCTTCGGCGCGGCGATCGGCTACGAGGCCGCCGGCTTCCCGTTCATCAAGGAGCAGAGCCTCGGCGCCTACGTGATCCTCGGCCTCGGACTGCTGTGGGTTGCGCGCTTTCACATCGCCGACGCGTTCAGGCAGGCGATCGGCACACAGCCCGAGGCCCGCGGCGCAAACGAGCCGATGCGCTACCGGACGGCATTCATCATCTTCGCGGCCGGGATAGTCTGCTGGATCGGATGGGTAATGTACGCGGGGATGAACTTCCGCACTGCGGCGGTGTACCTGACGCTTCTGCTGCTGTCGTCGATCGTTTACGCGCGCATCCGGGCCGAGACCGGCGTTCCGATGATCTGGGCTTTCCCCTACGGGGCGCATCACAAGGCCGTGGTGCAGATATTCGGCAGCAAGTGGCTGCATCCGGGCGACTCGTGGGCGAATGCGACGATCTTTTCGAGCCTGCTTTTCATGTCGCGCGGGTACTATCCGTCGCTGGTCGGCTACCAGGTGGAGGGCTGGCGGCTCGCGGGCTCGGTGAAAATGAAGCGCACCGCGATGACCTGGGTGCTGACCTTCGCGCTGCTGGTGGGGTTCTTCGTGGCGATGTGGCTGCATCTGCGCAGTTACTACCAGTGGGGCGCGGGAGGGCTCGCCGCACTTTCCGGATGGGGCTCGGGGGCCGCGGAGCAGGAGTATTCGGCGCTTACCAGCTACGCGCGAAGCGACGCGCCGCCGGACCTGACGCGCGTTGCGGGGATGGCAGCCGGCGGGATCGTGGCGCTCTCGCTGGTGGTGTTGCGCACGATCTTCATGCGCTTCCCGCTTCACCCGCTTGCCTACGGGCTCGCGACGTCGTTCGGGCACAAGCTGTGGGCGCCGCTCTTTGTGGTGTGGCTGGTCAAGACACTGATCTTCCGGGTCAGCGGCATGTCAACCTACCGCGCGCTGATTCCGGGCTTCATCGGTCTGGCGCTGGGGCATTTCTTCACGGCGGGCGTGCTCTACGGGCTGGTTGGCACGTTCGGCGGGGAGCAATTCCGACGCTACGCCGTCTGGTTCGGATGAACTCGTCAGGTTCAGCGTGGACAACTCACTCACTTCTGCCCAGGATCATCGCTCGGGGGCGAGTTTAATGCGTTCTACCATCCTCGTGGTTGACGACGACCCTGCAACGCGAAAAATGATCAACACGGCTCTTGAGCAGAGCGGCTACGATGTGGTGGATGCCGGCACTGCGGCTGACGCCATCGCGGCCATCGACCGTGAGGATCCGGACGTGGTTCTGCTCGACCTGATCCTCCCGGACGGTGACGGGGTGCAGGTGTGCAAGGAGGTCCGTCAGTACTCCGAGGTCAACATCATCATGGTGACCGCCAAGCGCGACCTGACCGATCGCCTTGCCGGACTGGACGCCGGCGCGGACGACTACGTCACCAAGCCTCTGTCGATGGGCGAGCTTGTGGCCCGCGTCAAGTCGCTGCTGCGACGGCGGCGGATGCGCGAGCAGGAGGAGCCGGCGGAGCTTTCGTGGGGCGGGGTCGCCCTGCAGCGCGGCGGGCGGGTCGCGTCCGTGGAGGGCCGCGAGGCATCGCTCAACCAGGTGGAGTCGGAGATACTCGCAACACTGATTGCGGCAAAAGGCGAGGCCCTCAGTGCCGAAGAGATCGCCGCCGAGGTCTGGGATGATGGTGAGGGCGACCCGATGGTGCTTGAGACACACATCGCCAACCTCCGGCACAAGCTCGAGGAGGAGCCGGACCACCCGCGTCACCTCGTGGACGCAGAGGGTGGCTACCGGATTCAGTAGCAGAGCGCACAGTGAATTGCGAGCAGAGCGCGCGACCCGAACCGTCATCGGGTCGCGTGATGCATGTACGAAGG
>JBKHFA010000177.1:0-7668 GCA_046540615.1 Armatimonadota bacterium
TCGGGCGGGGGAGGCCGTCGTTCGCATCTACCTACAAAATCCGGTCGCACCCACGCTACTGCCCCACCTCATACCACACCGTCTCGTGGTTCACTCCGAAGCTGAGCCCCTCCACCTCCGTCGCGCGAGTCCCGTCGCCCCGCAGCGCCCACGCGCGCAGATCCTCGCGCCCGTCGATGCGCACCGTCAGCGGAACTCCCTCGCAGATCGCCGGCCCGTGCCCCCACTCGCGGCCGACCGTCGTTCGCTCCTCGTTCCATCCCATCTCCTGATTCTCCACGCGGTTGAGCGCCACCAGCAGCATCCGCCGCGACCTCGTCAGCGGCAGCCCGTCCACGCTCGTGAGCGCGACCGCCGCGTAGCCGTTGCTCGTCTCCCCCACCTCGAAGCGCACGTCACCAATCTCCGTCGTCTGCCCCGCCACCGGCCCGAGCAGCACCGTGGTCTCCGCGGTGTCTACGACGAACGTCGCGCTCTCGTCCTCCACCGGCCCCCACTGCACCGGCAGCGGACCCGTCGAATCCGCCTCCGCCACCGACAGCACGGGCATACGCCCGTCGTTCCAGCCGACCTCAAGCCGATGTGTCAGCGCTTCCATCGGCTCCACGCCCTCGCCGCGCCAGATCGGCGTCGCGTCGTTGCCGTGTTGCCGCACAAGGTCAGCGACCTCGCCTGTCGGGATATCAAGCCTCATCACCTGCGTGGCCCGCTGGACGTCGCCCCGCCGGAAGAGGTTCGCGGCCACGGGCATCATCGCCAGCTTCGCAGGGTCGCCGGACATGCGGAAGTAGCTGTCGACCTCATCGGTCGACCAGTCCTCGGGGTGCTCGCCGTAGCAGAACTGGAAGAGCCCGTCCCAGTCCTGCAGCGCCCCCATCGCCGCGAACATCGGCATACACTCCGCGCGGTAGTCGTTCGGCGCCGGATGGTTATACTCGCTGACAGTGAAAGGTTTCCCCGCGAGGCGGTACATCGACAGCCGTGTCAGCGTATCCCGCCCCAGCGCGGCCGTCATCGGCGTGTTGGGGATGTACCAGTTCCCGCCATCCCACGGCCGTCCGGGGAAGCGCGGATGCTGCCAGTAGGCATGCACGTCGGCGTAATCCACCCGCGACTCGCGCAGCAGACCGCCGACACCTCCGTAGGTCGCCTGCGTGTTGATGACCGGCGCCCGCACGCCGAGTTCGTCCTTCAGGAAATCATACATCTCCAGCGTGTACCGCCGCTCAATCTCCACCACGAACGCCAGCCAGTCTCTCCGCGCCTGCTCGGTCGCGCTCGCGATCGGCAGAGAGACGGTGCCGCCCTCGAGTGTCTCGCCATCCGGGAGCCCTCGTGTTCCGCCGGACCTGAGAGACACGTCGGCGTACCACACCTCGCCGAGTTCATTCGTGTTGTTGAAACTCAGACGCGTATGCTCGGCGAGGGGCTCCTCGGCGCGGAAGGTGAAGCTGAACTCGCGCCACTGCTCGTCAAGCTCGATCGCCTCATTCAGCCCCACCATCCGCCAGTCAGGCACGTCGTAACGCGCGTTGACCCAGACGCGGCGGGGCGGGTCGGCCTTCGCGGCAAAGCTGACGGTGTAAAGGCGTCCGTCCTCAAGCGTGTGACCCTTCTGATGCATCTGAAAGTGCCACGGCTGCTCGCCCGGATGCGTCAGTTCCGCGTGCAAAACGCGCCCGCGCTCCGCGTCCTCGACGACCTCCAGGCTGCCCTCCGCCGGCGCGGGCGTCTCCAGCACCCACTCCGCGGCGCCACGCTCAAGCTCCGGGTCGCGCAGCATCTGCTCACCGAGTGGCTCAGAGCCCTCGTCCCACGCCGCGCGCAGGCCGTCCGTGTCCGTGTACTTCTCCCGCAGCCACCCATGCCAGAGTTCGCTGAGCGTCGTCGCGTAGGGCTCAGGCAGCGTATGAAGCTCCGTCCCGAGCGCGAAACGCAGGGCCGAGTCCTCGTTGGTGATCTCCACCATCGCGACGCACGGTTCCTCGACGTAGGCGGCGCCGGTGTAAGGGTTGACGTGTGTAAGGAGGTCGCGCGCGTATTCTTTCTGAAGTTCGATCATGCGTGGCTCGAAATTCCCGACGCCCTTGTCGTACTTCGGTCGCAACTGCGGGTCAGGGAAGCCGTCGGCCTCGTCGAGCCAGCGGGAGACGTGGAGGTTGATGTTCGCGTAGATGCCCTGCTGCTTGAGCTGGTAGATCAGCCAGTCGAGGCGGTCAAGCTGCTCGGCGTCGATGTGCTGGTGGTCCTCGAAGTCCGGGTCCCAGATTCCGCGCGGGGCGTGGTGGTGGTCGAGGTGATGGAAGCGCACGATGTTGATGCCGAGCGCCGCCATCCGCCGCGCGATCTCAGGCGCAGTCTCCTTCTCCGGGAACGCGTCGCCGAAGGTCAGATTCGTGCCGAGGAAGCGTACCCGCTCTCCGCTGCCATCGACAAAACGAGCGCCCTCGATGGTGACCGGACCGGTCGCTCCGGCGGGTCCTGTGCTCAGGCCCGACACATCGACTGCACTGTCCTCGGCAGGGACGGAGATAGTGAACTCGAACCACCCGTCGGGTGGTTGAGCGAAACACGTCGCACTCAGCAGAATACACGCCACAGCCAGCAACATGCGCATCGTGCTCACCTCGCCTGTCAAGATGCGGTTCGTCGTACGTGACACGGGCGGTCCCGCCCGTGCGTCGTTCGACCTGTCGGTCATTTCCGCTTGCACCGCTCTTGCGTCCTGGGTCGTTGCCGTCACGTGGCACGGGCGAGACGCCCGTGCCACGTAACGACAACGGTGCCTGCGGCCACCGCCGCTCACTCGCCACTCGGACTGGCCGCATTTCCGGCCCGGTTGAGATAATCCAGCGGCAACCACATCTCGGGATTGCTTTCAACGATCGAAATCCACTCGCCGACCATCGGTCGAGCGCGAGCGCAGGCGAACGTCGCTGAGCCGATCCGACCGTATTTCACGATCCCCCGCGCCGCCAGCATCTCCTCAATGACCTCACGGTCCTCGATGCGGATCTTCGGGAACAAGCCCGGCCGCATCCATCCCTCAAGCTCGTCGAGGAGCAGCTCCCGGTCCTCGGGATCCGCGCGCTCGACCATCCGTTCAGCCAGCGACGCCTCGACGAAATGCACCATGGTGCACACGCGAAAGGTCACGCCGATGAAGCAGTAGGCTGCGTTCCAGTCCACGAGCCGCTGCCATGGACTCTCATGCGCAAAGGCTGTCTCGCTGAAAGGGCTCGGCCTCGGCCCGCCGCTCCCGTGGCCCTCCGTCAGCTCCTTCGCGCGGGCCCCGATGGCCGCCACCGAATGTGTCGCGTGATCGCTGCGGACCGCGTCCGGCCGACGGCGGAATCGCTCCGTGATTGCGCCGACGAAGGACGGCGAGTTGGCCGGATCCCAGCGCTCAAAGACAAGGTGCTGCTCCTTGGCCACCCAGTTGCACAGCGTCGGGACCGCGACCGTTCCCGCGTCCCCGACGGCATCGAGGAAGCCGTCGATCACCGCGTCAGGCCCTCCGACCATGTTCCCCATGCTGCTCAGCGAGCTGTGAAAGAAGAGCGTATCTCCGGGCTCAATCCCGATCTCACGCGCAGCCGTGGTTACGTCATTTCGTCTCACGTCCACCTCCCGATCGCCCTTTTCCGGTCGCATGATTCACCCTTCCTGTGACTTCAGCGAGGCCCGCCTGCTTCGCAATGCGCTGACATCTTCGCGCCCGGGGTCTGAACGACGCGCATTGCGCCGCGCACGGTATGCCCATCGACGGGGGATCATTCACCAGACGACGCGTCTCCTCCTCTCTGCGAACCCCACCTTGAGACCGCCGCCTGAGTCAAGCAGGCGTCCGCTGTGGCCGATACCCCAGTTGAGAACGCAAACGCTCCCGGATCGCCGGGAGCTTCACATCTATCCGCGGCGACCGATGGACGCAAGGACGCCTGCGGGACGAGGGGTCACGTACACATGAGCACAGTCAATGCGCTCGTCATTGACGACTCGGGCATCATGCGAAAGATGGTGATGAGAGGATTGCAGGAGGCCGGACTTTGCGAGTTTGAGTTCGCCGAGGCTGAAGACGGCGAGGACGGGCTGGCGAAGTTCAATCCGCGATCCACCGAGATCGTCTTCGTGGACTGGAATATGCCGAACATGAACGGCATGGACATGGTGCGCCGCATCCGCGCGCAGTTCCCGGACCGGCCCGTGCCGATCGTGATGGTCACCACTGAGAAACTCACCGGCAAAGTCGAGGAGGCGCTCGACGGCGGCGTGGACGCGTTCATCTCCAAGCCCTTCACACCCGATGGGCTGCAAAAGCGCGTGGGCCCGCTGATCGATCGAATCATTGAGAGCAAGCAGCAGAAGAAGGGCGGCTTCTTCCAGCGCCTCGTCGCGTAACACCGCCGCGTTCACCAGGAGGATCAACGTGTCTACGAATACATCGACCACCGGATCAATCAACCCCGACCACGTCAAGTGTGTGGCGGATGCGGTCTGCTCCGCCATGTCGTGGGTGGCCGGGGAGGAGCCGAAGTTTCAGGGTGAGGCGGCCGTCGCCGAGGCGCTCCGCTGCGAGGGAGTCGTGGGATGCATCTCACTGGTCGGCGACGTGGACTGGTCGCTGGTGCTGAGCATCCCGAGAGCCACCGCCTCCGCGCTCGCGGGGCGCTTCGCCGGCTTTGATATCCCCTACGACAGCCCTGACATGGGCGACGCGGTCGGCGAGATGGCAAACCTCGTCGCCGGCGAGGCGAAGGTCAGCCTCGACGGCATCGGCCTGACCACCGAGATCTCACTGCCACAGGTCTTCCGCGGCGACATCATCGAGGTCCTCAAGCTCCCGCACGTGCCCTCGAAGCTGCTGGCGTTCGAATGCACGTGCGGACCGCTCTGGGTGGCGATCGCACAATCGAGCGCCTGACCCTCGAAGCGATGGCACGGCAATTGCTACTGCTCTTCAACAACTCAGAGCGCGCGCAAAGGGGCATCGATCCATCACCATGCCTGAGACCAGCCAGGAGATCGTTGAACTTCTCGAAGCCGCTTCAGATGCTCTGACAGAATCGACTCCCGCAAGTCAGGATGCGATGTCCACAGCGGGCGCCGCCCTCGAGGAGGCAGTCGCTGCACTCCCGGCGGACCTGCCCGGGGTCGGCACTGTGCTGAGCCTTGCGCTGGAGGTTCTTGAGGGCGCCTACGTCGGCAACCTCACGCCCGAGGACGCGGTAGCCGCAGCCGCGCGCGCGGTCACCGCCGTCACGAGTCGCCTCACAGCCGATCCCGAGGACATCGACGGCCGGGCGGCGGATGTTGATGCCGCGGGCAGCGCGCTCTGGACGATGCTGAAGCGCGACCCGGAATTGTCGCCGTTCGGCGATCCGCCCGAGGGCGGCTCAGACGCCTCGTCCATTGCGCCGGAGGCGTCCGATCGCCTCGCCGCGCTCATCGGCCTTACACCGGCGGACGCGCCCGAACTGGCCAACCTCGCCTCCTGGCTCGTCGAGTGTGCCGAGGATGGCTCTCTCGCCGAAACCGTCCGCGAGTCGGCCGATCACGCCCGCGAACTGATCTGCTCGGTCCTCGACGAAACCGCCGAGTATCCGCAGGCGGCGCTCAATGAAGCCGCGGAGGCCCTCGGTGCAATGACAGTGCCTCACGAAGAGCGCGTGGCTTCCGGGCGTTGTGCGGGGATCACGAAGGACGGGACACGCTGCAGCCTGCGCCCTGGCGAGGGACGTCGCTTCTGCCACCTGCATCAGGACCAGGCCCCGTCCTCCCCCGCGGCGTTTGCCCCGCCGGATGATGAGGACGAACCGACCTGCCTGCAGTTCGTGGGTGATGCGGCACTGCTCGCGGAATTCGTTGCCGAGGCGCTCGATCACATTCAGAGCGCGGAGGCGGGGATGCTGGCGGTGGAGACCGACCCCGAAGACATCGAGGCCGTCAACGCGGTCTTCCGCGCATTTCACACCATCAAGGGCGCGGCAGGTTTCCTCGGCCTCGCCTGCGTGCAGGAACTTGCTCACAAAGCTGAGAACCTCCTCGACCGCGTCCGCGTGGGTGAGATTCAGCTCACGGGCGGCTACGCCGACCTCGCGCTGGCATCGTCCGACGCGCTCAAGGAGATGCTGCAGGCCCTCGATGGGTGGCAGGAGGGGCCGCTGCCCGAACCGCCCCCGCAGTTCGTGGAGCTTCTCACGCGCCTGCGCGACCCCGAAGCCGCGACCGCCGAGGACGAGCCGATCACCACCGATGCCATCGCGCGCACCGGCGACATACTCGTCAGGCAGGGGATCGTGGACCGTGACACCGTCGAGCGCCTCGCCGCCCTGGCCGGCGGCAGGCCCATCGGCGAGGCGGTCGTGGAGGCCGGGGCGGCATCCGCCGCCGACGTGGCCGGAGCCCTCCGCACGCAGCGCAGGGCCGCTCAGAGCGTCGCTGACACGAACGTGCGTGTCAGCACCGAGCGACTCGACTCGCTGATCAACATGGTCGGCGAACTGGTGATCGCCAACGCGATGCTCGCGCAGGACGCGGAACTGCGCGAGCGCTCCGGGCAGGACGTCGTGCGCAAGATCGATCAGATCTCGAAGATCACGCGCGAGTTGCAGGATGTCAGCATGTCGCTTCGGATGGTCCCGCTGTCATCGATCTTCCAGCGCATGGCGCGGCTCGTGCGCGACCTTGCGCGCAAGTCCGGCAAGCAGATCAACCTGGTCACCGAGGGCGAGGACACAGAGATCGACCGCAACATGGTCGAGGCAATCAGCGACCCGCTGCTGCACATGGTGCGCAATGCCGTGGACCACGGCATCGAGCCGTCCGAGGCCCGCCGCGAGGCGGGCAAGCCCGAGACCGGCACGGTCGCCCTGCGCGCCTACCACGCGGCAGGCAGCGTCGTGATCGAACTGGAGGACGACGGGAAGGGCCTTGACCGCGACCGCATCTACGCGAAGGCCGTCCGCAACGGCGTGATCGACGAGGGCGCGCAGCTTTCCGACGAGGAGGTCTACCGCCTGATCTTCGCGGCGGGCCTGTCCACCGCCGAGCAGGTCACGGACATCTCCGGCCGCGGAGTCGGGATGGACGTGGTGCGCCGGAATATCGAGGCCATGCGCGGGCGCATCGACATCGCCTCCACGCCCGGTGAGGGCACTGTCTTCACCGTGCGCGTCCCGCTCACACTCGCGATCATCGACGGGATGCTTCTGCGCGTCGGCTCAGAGCGCTTCATCCTGCCCACCATCAGCATACTTCGCTCCGTCCGCCCCGAACCGGGCAACGTCAGCACGGTGAACGATCGCGGGGAGATGATCGACCTGCAGGATGAGCTTCTTCCCGTGCTGCGCCTGCACGAGATTCTCGACGTCGAGGGAGCCTGCAGCGAGATCACCGACGGCCTCCTCGTTGTGACTGAGGGCAACGGGTCGAACGCGGCGCTGCTTGTCGATGAACTGCTCGGACAGCAGCAGATCGTGATCAAGTCGCTCGGTGACGGCCTCGGCGATGTCCCGTGCGTCTCGGGCGCCGCGATCCTCGGCGACGGGAGTGTCGGGCTGATCCTCGACGTGGACGGGCTGCTCAAGCTCGCCCGCTCACGGGGGGTGAGCGCGACGGGCGAGACGGCGGCGCGGGTGGCATAAGGCGCGCAGGACCGTTCATCAA
>JBKHFA010000178.1:0-7660 GCA_046540615.1 Armatimonadota bacterium
CGAACTCGAACGTGCCCAGCCGGAGCACATTGCGCGGCGCCTCCGCCACGCGCCAGTCCGTCGTCAGATCAAGCTCAGCGTCACGCCATCGTGATACCCCCGGCTCGCTCGCCGGTTCGTCGCTCGTGACGACGATCACCGACCCATGGGCCGGCAGCGTCACTGCGCAGACAAGCCGTCCACCCTGGTGGCGCGCCGCGAGAGGCGCCCTCTCACCGGTCTCCGCGTCCCACAGTTCGGCAGAGGGCGCATCCGTGCGCAGACACAGCGTGGACGGAAGCTCCTCCGACGAGCAGTTCGCCAGCAGCACCACGCGCCGTCCATCCACGTCCCGCACATGCGCCAGCACATGATCGCGCCAGCGCTCAAGTGTCTTCAACTCCACCCGCGCCGGCAGCAATTCGTCGAGCGCATCGACGACCACCCGGTCGGCGTCGGAGGCGCGCACACCGCCCGGCGCGGTGATGAAGCGAACGCGACCGCTCCCCGCCTCAGCGTCACCGACCGCCCCGAAGTACATCGCGGCTGCCTCATCGGCAGCGACGCCCATCAGTTCTCCGGAGGCTTCGGCAATGCCTGCACCAGCCTCGATCTCCTCAGTCGGCAGCAGCCCGGCCCAGAGTACGATCCCACCCGCCTCCGCGAACTCCCGAAGCACCGCAAACGCATTCGCCTCGAGGTTCGTCATCGGCGGAACCACCAGTGCGCGGTAGCGCGCCGCCCCCACGACAAGCTCATCTCCATCGACCGCTGCCTCCGCGAGATCGGCCGGATCGAGGTGATGATGGAGCCGCTGGCGACCGGTGAGCGCCTCCATCAGGGCGCTCCAGTCATCCGCAATCCGCTCGACGCGCTCGCCATCTGCCCCGAGGCGCTTGAGCGCGCCCCACCAGTCGCCGCCGCCGGTCCACAGTGACGTCACCGGGTCGAGCAACGCGATCGGCGCGACGTCCGTTCCGCGCGAGGCGATCCACGAGAGTCGCCCGGTGTAATCCGCCAGCGCCCGGAAATGCCGCCACCACGGATGCTGGTAGAACTCCGAGGGCGCGGCGTCGAATTTCGCGAGCCCCGCCGCCGTGTAGTAAAAGCCGTGCAGCGCCACGAGGTTGACACCCAGCGCGGCCATGCGATCGATCAGCGCCTTCAGATCCGCAAGCCGCACGCCCCACCCGAGCGAGTGAAATGCCTCCACCGCCACCCGAGGCCGCCCATGCTGCGCCGCGATCGACGACTTGAAGCGCGGCCAGTGGCGTGAGTACGTCAGCTTCCGCGCCGCCCACCCGTGCGGCAGGTCCTCGCCGATCCGCTCATGCGCATGATCGACGCCGGGAATGTGCGCCACGCCCTCGTCGGCGTTGCGCAACATCGGCACCTCGGTGGTGTAAAGCAATCCCCGCGCCTCGCACTCGGCCGCGTACTGCTCGTGATAGGCCGCCATGAAGAGTTCGTGGAGCGTGCTGAGGTAGTCGTAACGTGTGCGCGGCGCGTCGGGAAAGCCGTCATCGACGAGCGCGGGCAGGCGCTCCAGCAGGTCGTAGCCGCAACGCTCCTCGAAGATGCGTGGAAGCTGCACGGTCCAGTTCCCGCCCTGCGTCTCATCGGTGAACACCGAGCGGATGCGCTCGCCGAGCGGCGCGCCAGGGCCTGCCTCATGCCCGTCAAGGGTGAGCCGCAGGAAATTCGCGACCGCCTCGGGGTTGAGTGTGTCGAGGAACTCGCCGAAGTACTTGAATGAGCGGCAGCGATCCACCGTGAAGATCATCACTCGCCAGCGCTCGCCCGGCGCACTCCAGCGAAGCTCATTCTGCGGCGCAAAGTCGCCGAACCGCGCGTAGGAGTACGCCGTCAGGCTCCGTCCCCACGTCAGGCCGCTACGCGTGTGCGCCACGCCGATCTGCCCTCGCAGATCGACTTCCGCCGACCAGTCGGTGTCCCCATCGCGCACCGGCCACGCCCATGCGCGGATGACCTCGCCGGTGCCGAGAACGCGATGCAGTTCCGCGGGGCCATCGACCTCAAACTCATCCGCGCGAAGCTCCGTGCGGATGAACCCCGGATCGGCCCACGTCGCCGCCCCGCCGGCCATCCCTGACGGGTAGGGGAAGTCGTCCATGATCCCGACGAACATGCCCCGCGACTCAGCCTCATCCACGGCCAGCCGGAAGCGCTCCCGGTACTCCTCTGAGAGATAGGGAACATCCATCCCCTGCCGCGGGGTCACGTAGAACCCGCCGCAGCCCGCCTCATCCATCTCGGCAATCTGCCGGCGCATCATCTCCGGCTCCATCGCGCCGTTCCAGAACCACCACGGCTGCATCCGAAACGCCGCCGACGGGTTGGCGAAATCCTCGGGCGTCAGGTCATCGTACGTCTCGTCGGCGAACATGAAGCGACCTCCCGTGTGTGCCAACCTTCCGCTGAGCACCTCGTCATCCGCGTGGACTGGGCGTCACTCAACCGGCTGTCGCAGGATCGTCTTCAGATTCTCCGGCTTCGTTCGGCGCGGGTCGGACAGGTAGATCTCGTGCTGCCTGCCGCGCCGCCTGTGCCCCTGCTCGGCGATGAAGGCATGCAGCCGCTCGATCGTTGGCTGCTCCTGGTCGTAAGGGCCGACGTGAAGTATCTGCGCGCTGAGGCCCTCGTCGTATTCCTCAAAGCGCATCATCTCCGCGGCCACGAGGCACTTCTTCTCACAGGCTCTCTCATGCCCGCGCTGGTAGATCTCGTGGTCCACGGGCTCCGGCATCATGATCATCAGCGTCCACTGCCACGAATCCCTGTCCGCCTCTGATAAATTCTCCATCCCCTCCACCCACCAGAGCGCCTCGAGTGGTGGCATCACGAAGTCAAGGTCCTCGCTGCGCTCCTTCACGTTGTATTTGATCGAGTAGGCGACTGCGTAGAGCGCCTCGACCGCCGCCTGATACCACGTTTCGGTGTTCGGGTCCCCGCTTCCATCGATCATGACGAAGTTCATCGGCGGGACTTCCACCATCACAGGCTCCCGCGGCGGCTGGTAAAGTGTGGTGTGCATCTTCCTGAAGTCGCGTTTGGGCATGGCTTACTACTCCCTGACCGTCGGCTGTCACGTGCGTCGTTGATACAACACACAGCCTCTTTCCGCAAGTCCGCAAGGACTCCTGCGTCCCTTTCCGAGGCAGGTGCCCGCAGCCTGAGCGGCCAATTACTCTCCAGCATCAGGCGTCCCGAAGGAGGTCGCCCATGAACTTCGTCATCGTCATCATCGACACGCTGCGTTACGATCACATCGCCGCCCACGGCAATGACTGGATCCAGACACCGAACCTCGACCGGCTTGCCGAGCAGTCGTGGGTCTTCGACAACGCATTCTCGGCCAGCTTCGCCACGATCCCCCATCGCTGGGATGTCATCACCGGCCGCTACGGCGACCCGCTGCACATCTGGCAGCCTCTGCGCCACGACGCCGTCACACTCCCGTGGTGGCTGCACTCACAGGCCGGCTACGCCACTCAGCTTATCCACGACACCCCGCACCTCGTCAACGGCGGACACAACTTCGACTGGCCCTTCAACGCCTGGACGCAAGTCCGGGGAGCCGAGGTGGACCGGCCGTGGATCGACGACAGCACTGAGTGGCTTTCCAACTTCGCCCACGATCCGATGTTCGACTTCGTCGAGCGCGAGCCGCAGAGCATGAACCTCTTTCCCACCTACTGCCGCGCCAACCGCCTGCGGGAGACCCACGAGGACTGGAACTGCGCCCGCCTCTTTACCACCGCCGCTTCGTGGATCCACGACAACGCGTCCCGGGACCGCTTCCTGCTGTGGGTGGACTGCTTCGACCCGCATGAGCCGTGGGACGTCCCGCCGGAGTTCGCCACCCTTTACGATGACGACCCCAACTGGGACGGACGCATCGACCCGCGTTCATTCCTTATGCGCCGCACTGAGGGCACCCCGGAGGAGGCTCAGCGGCGCGTCGCCGCGCTCTATGCCGCAAAAGTGACGTGGGTCGATCACTGGCTCGGCCGATTGCTTGATGCGCTCGAGGAGACCGGACAGGGTGACCGCACCTGCGTGGTGCTCACCGCCGACCACGGGACCAACGTCGGCGAGTGGGGCCGCTTCGGGAAGTTCTCGCCTGTGCAGCAATGGGAATCACACGTGCCCCTTATGATCCGCCTGCCCGGCGGCGAAGAGATAGGCCGCTCCGACATAATCGTCCAGCCACAGGACATCTTCCCCACCATCTGCGCGCTGGAGGGGCTGACGCTTCCGCGCGGCGTCTGCTCGAATGACGTCATCGCTCAGGCGAGGGGCGAGGCCGCGCCCGCTCGCGAGATCGCCATCGCCGGGCGCGCGGCCTCCGAGGACTGGCGCGACGGCGAAGCGGGCCTCTTCACCGTGTTCGACGGCGAGTGGTCGCTGGAGGTCGCGGTCTCTCCCGAGCGAAGCATGCTCCGCAGGATGGGTTCGCAGGAGGACGTTTCGGGTGACAACGAGGCGGTCGTTGAGAGGCTCTGGGAGAAGGCCGTGGACACCGTCCACGCCCGCAACATCGACGACGGACTGCTTGCCTGGCTCGTCAGCAAGGGCGAGCGCGACTTCCCCGACGATCCGACGTACTGGGAGGGCTACCCCGGTCTCCCCGGCTACGACCGCTACTTCCGCCGCCTGTGGACCGAGTGGGAGTCCTTCGCAACTCGTTCACATGCGACGGGCGTCTCGCCCGTCGGCCGTTGCCGTCCGCCGGTCGAGTGGCCTCCGTGATTCATGGTTCAATGTCCTCAAGCTCCGACGAGTTCCGCCGAGAATGACCCTGATGGCGGGATTTCACCGCCCGATCAGAAAGTTTTTTTGAGCCAATCCTGTGTCTTTTTCGCACGTAGGCGCCACACCTCTTAGATCAAGGGCCGCTTGACCTCCCGCGGTTCTTGAGCATATCTTGAGGTTGCGTAGGGAGAACGCAGAGTGGAAGTGTGACGAAAAAAAGTTTATTTCTGCCCTTGACAGGAAATAACAGGCACGTATACTGAGTGTGCACATCAGGGTCATGAGTCCTTGAGCGCAGCTTGAGATGAGTATCGGACAGATGGGTCAGAACGGCCAGCCCACCCGGGAAGTGTCCGAAAGTTACACGCTCACACTCAGGAGAGACTCAAGAGACGAGACCCAATACGAATGAGGAGGCGGACAATATGAAGGATCTCTGGAAGGACGAGGACGGTCTGACGACGGTCGAGTACGCTCTGCTTCTCGCCCTGGTCGCTGTCGCCGCAATCGGTGCATGGTCGACTCTGGGCACCGAGGTAAAAAACACCGTGGACGAAGTACATGGGAACATCGGAGACCGGTAGCGATAGCAGCAACCGGCTGACGTCAACGATCTTTCAATTCAGACTGCAGACAGCCGGTGTCAAAGCATTCCTGTCTCACAAGTGTAACGGATAAAACCGATTGGCGCTTGCAGGAGACAGGACGTCCAGCCGGCGGTAGGCGAGAGAGTGGGTAACTGCTCTCTCGCCTCATTTTTGTGTACGCCCCATCAGCGGCCGTTCACCGGAGAGGCCGCATCCTCGATCATCCTCTGCAGCAGCGCCTGGGCCGCGGCCCTGTCCGGGATTCGCCCCCGCACCGCGCTGTCCATGTCCGTGGCGGCAAAGGGCGGCACGGCCGCTCCCACGCAGGACGGGCAGCCGTCCTCGCAGCCGCACTCGTCGATCACCTGAGCGACCGTCCGCATGATGTCGTCGAACCGCTCCATGCACCGCGCCGCGAAGCCCATCCCTCCCGGATAGCGATCATGCACGAAAAGCGCGTCGCGCCCGAGATTCGAGGAGTCCACCACCGTCCCGAGGTCCTGCACATCCGCCATCACATAGAGCGGCGCAACCTCGACGAACACGTTCGCGATCCCGATCAGCGCCTCCCCCACGATCATCTCCTGCCGCATGAGTTCCTCCACCACCTCCGGCGGCGGCGCGAACCACATCGCCACCGTCTCCAGCGTCTGCGGCGGCATCTCCAGCTTCTCCCACCCGAGCGAGTCGCGGCTCGCGAACTTGATCTTCTTGAACATCGGGATCTCCGTCGTCACCGTCACGTCACCGAAGCCGACCAGCCCGTCCCGCCAGCTTCTCTCATCCTCAGTCTCGTCGATCCGGATCTTCGATGACTGCACCGACTGCGTGTAGTAATCGAGGTCCCGCCGGTCCACATGCGCGATCTTCTGATCGATGTCCAGATGCTCCACGAAGTACGTCTCCGCCCCGTGGAGATACACCGCGTGGTCGTGAAGCTGGCTGAAGGCCGAGACCTCGTCGAGCGTCCCGATCACCCGCTCGCCGTCGCGCTCATCCTGGATCGTGTAGACCGGCCCGGAGATATTGCGCAGATTCACCTCCGCGGCCGGATAGTCCGAACTCGCGTGATACCAGTGCCCCGCCGAGTGACGCACCTGCCGGTCCTCTTCGAGAAGCTCGAGCACCACGTCGGAGTAGGGCCCGAACCCCGGCGCCTCGGCCTCTGACAGCGGCAACTCATGGGCCGCGCAGCGCAGGTGGCCGATGGTGATGTGCGGATTGTCCGGATCGACCACCGCCTGCTCGGGACTCTGCTCGAAGAGGTAGTCGCTGTGGGCCATCAGGTACTGGTCCATCGGCGTGTTCTGGCCTACGAGGAAGACCAGCGCCTCCTCCTCTCCGCGCCCGGCCCGTCCGGACATCTGCCAGGTGCTCGCGACCGTGCCGGGGTAGCCGACGAGGATGCACGCGTCCAGCGAGCCGATGTCGATGCCAAGCTCCAGCGCGCTCGTCGAGGCCACGCCGAGGATCTCGCGCTCAACCAGCCGCCGCTCGATCTCCCGCCGCTCCACGGGGAGGTAGCCGCCGCGGTAGGCATGCACCGCCTGTGACAGCCGCCGCGAGATCGGGCGCAGGCGGTCGCGCACGCCCTTGAAGAGAAGCTCGGCGGCCAGTCGCGTCCGCACGAACGCGATCGTCTGGACCTCCTCACGGACGAGTTCGGTCATCAGGTCGATCGCCTCGCTCAGCGCCGAGCGCCGGTCGCCGCCGACCCGCCAGTTCCGCCCCGAGCCATGCGCCGCGGTGCTCAGCGGCCGCGGATTCCACAGTACGAAGCGTCGCGGCCCGCGCGGCGCGCCGTCCTCGTCAACAAGCTCCATCTGCGCGCCGACCACGCGCTCGGCGTGCTCCCGCGGGTTCCCGATGGTGGCCGAGCAGCAGACGAACTGCGGCTCCGCGCCGTAGTGGCGGCAGATGCGATGAAGCCGGCGCATGACGTTGGCGAGGTGCGAGCCGAAGACGCCGCGGTAGGCGTGGACTTCGTCGATGACCACGTAGCGGAGGTGGGTGAAGAAGCGGTTCCAGCGGGCGTGGTGGGGCAGGATGCCCTGGTGGAGCATATCGGGGTTGGTCAGGATCACGTTCCCGCCATCGCGAAGCCTGCGGCGGAGGTTGCCGGGGGTATCGCCGTCGTAGGTCCCGGCCATGAACCACTCGCTCATCTCATCGGTCTCGAGCGTCGAGAGGCCGCGAAGCTGATCCTGCGCGAGGGCCTTGGTGGGGTAGATGTAAAGCGCGGTCGCCATCGGGTCATCGAGCAGCGCTTCGACGACGGGGATGTTGTAGCAGAGCGTCTTCCCGGAGGCGGTGCCGGT
>JBKHFA010000179.1:0-7639 GCA_046540615.1 Armatimonadota bacterium
AGTGCAGCCACCACTCGAACGTCTGCGGCTCGGGCGTGGCAAGCTCGTCGAGGATAATGATCAGGTCCGGCTTCACGAAAAGAATGTGCCGGGTGAACTGATCGACGAGATCGTCCGGGTACGATGCCCCCGCCTCACCGGCCACGTAGTCAAAGTCTTCGCCTGTCTCGAAGGCGACGATCTCGCCCTTCGCGGCCGCGCTGTGTCTGATCTGATCCTGACCGCCGACTGTGATCGAGTTCACCGATCGCGTTGACCACATCCAGTCGCGGTGATGCGAACTGCCGTAGCTGTCGCGCCGCCCGGTGCGGATCAGCAGCGGCTCGCCGTAGGCGTAGAGCAGAAACGCGTTGTTCGACTCATATCCGTGGCTGGCCGTGCCGAAGGGACTCGACTTGAACGAGACATGCACGTCATTGCGCGAGTCGGTGATGTCCGTGTGCAACATCGCAAGGCCGGTGCCCATGAACGCCTTCGACGAGACAAGCTCGTTCAGCGGCGTCGCCTCCACGTCCGCCATCGCGCCGCGAATGAAGCCGATGTATCCGCCGGTGTACGACGGCCCGCCCGCGCGCTCGACGTAGTCCATCCAGTAGCCGTTCTGCGCCTGGGTGGCGAAGACCGTCATCAGGCTGCGGTTGCTCGAGGCGCTGCGACCGCCCGCGAGATCACCGAAGCCACCGCGCGGGACGTTCGGCGGCATCACGTAGACCGCGAAATCCCCGGCGTTCGAGAAGAACGGCTTGCGATACGCGTCGATCCCGAGCCCCACCCGCATGATGTCGGCCCACCACGTGAAGCGTGTGAGGTAGCTCGACCAGTACGCCGAGCCCTCGTGCCAGCCTCCATCGTCATCCGACCAGACGGGATACGCGTTGAAGAAGACATTCGTCGCGAACCACAGCCAGTCCTCAGGCCCCTCGATCTCACCCATGAACGCGATGGCGATCTCACCAAGGAAATGCCAGGCGCGATTCGAGTGGCTCGAGTAAGGTCGCCACAGGTGTCGCGGGTGCAGGTGATTGTACATCTCATCCCCGCGAATCTTCATGACCTCGCGGCACTTCTCCCGCTCCTCTTCGGTCAGCAGGTCGTTGACGAAGGTGTACGTGCGCGAGAAGTAGTAGTTGTAAGGCATCCCGGCCTCATCGTTGTAGCGGTAGCCCGTCGCGCCCTTCGGGTCCCACTCGGCCGCCGCCATCAGAAGCTCGCGGGCCTTCTGACCGAACTCCTCGTCCCCGCCAAGCAGTCGCGTGAACGCCAGCGTTGCCGCCGAATCGAGCACCTCGATCGTATACGTCCGGTTGCCCCACCAGATGCTGCGCCATTCATCGGAGCCCCGCTCCATCCCCTCGGGGTACTTCTCAGGCTCCTCGGTCGGCGGAGGATCGGCCATGATACGCTCGGACTCGCGCACCAGCGCCTCGAAGCGCTCGGACAGATCGCCCTGCGCAAGCTCCCGCAGCCGCGGCATCTCCTCGGGCCGCACAAAGAGCCGCGGATGCTCATCAGGCACCCGCACGATCAACTCACCGAACTCCGGCATCGGGAAGCGCACCGCGTCCTCGCCGATCTCGAAGCTGCGCGCCTCGCTCCACTCAGAGCGCCCGTCGTCACCAACGAAAGCCACGCGCCAGTGCAGTTGTTCAGCCGGCAAAGTGACCGGCGCGGAATGCAGCGTCAGCTCAACCCCCTGCGCCTCGTAAACGATGTCTTCGAACCCCTCATCGCGCGCAACTTCCAGCACATACGCCCGCGCTCCATCCTGCGGGCGCCACGAAAAACGCGGCGGATTCGTCGCGGAGACGCTCCCATCCGCCGGGCGGAATCCCCACTCACCAGGGCCCGCCGGTGTGTCATCAAACTCCACCTGGGCATACGCGGCGGCACTCACGAGCATCACCGCAATCACGATCGCTGATAGTCGAAGCATGATTCCCTCCTCGCGCGTCTTACTCCACGGTCTCAAAGCTCACGATCCGTCCCGACATCACCGTTACTGCGACCTGCCCGTCAACCAGCGTCAACTCCAGCGTGCGCTGGTCCGTCGATCCGGCGGCCACGACCTCGCCGCCACCGTCCACCAACATCACGCCCGCGTCACCGGCCGCCGCGAAGCGCGCGTCAGCACCGGGAAGCAGCGCCAGAGAAGCTCACCATCGGGCGCGAATGCGTAGACATTCGCGCTCTCGGCCGCTCAGACGATCTCCTCCGTCCCGTCACCGTCGATGCCCGCTGGCACGATGCGCGTCACCCGGTCCCCCACGTTCTTCGTCCACAGGCGGCCGCGGTTGACCCCGTCGAAGCAGATCAGCTCACCGAGGTCGGTCCCCATGATGATTTCCGGCAGCCCGTCCCCATCGACGTCCGAGGATCGAGTTGTGCCCGCACCCCCACGGGTCGTGCGCCGATCGGATCACGTAGCCCTCGGCGCCCGCATACGCGGTGTCGAGACGAACGTAGAAGTTGTGGTAGAGCCGCGCGACATGGCGGTTGTTGTCGAGATGCCCCGGCAGGATCAGGCTCTGCCCGAAGCCTCCTCATCGTTGAGTTCGGCGTCGGTCGCGAGCGGCACTTCGACGCCCGTCGCGTCGCTGATCGCCGCCTGCACGTCCACGGCGGCCTCGCGCCACGCAGGGCCGTCGGCATGGCAGATCGTTGCGACCGCCTCACCGTCAACGGTGATCGGCGTGTCGAGATTGCGCGGCGTGAGAGTCTCGGCGGAGATCTCGAGGGTTCTCAGCAGATCCAACTGCTCGGAGCGCAGATCGGCGGTCGCGGCAGTCATCAATGCTCCCCCGCAGACGAAGATCGACAGGAGTGCGATGGTCGCGGGAATGTGACGCATGAGTGGCCTCCAGCAGAGAAATCCGCGGATGGGACGCGCGTTCCCATCTGCGATGGCTCGGCATAGGGCTTCGCGCCCGACACCTGATTCTCCTTTGCGGCAGTTGTATAAACAACGAACCCGCGGATGCCAGCGCCGCAAGCAGTCGGCCTCACTCAATGACAATCTCGCTCGGATCGAAGTCGACCTCCGGGAACTGCGGGTCCATCTCGCGCAGCGTCGCGGCGACAAGCTCCGCCACGATCATGTTGCGGAACCACTTGCGATTGGCGGGGATGATGTGCCACGGAGCGACCTCTGTCGAGCAGCGTGTCAGGGCTGTCTCAAAGGCCTCGATGTAATCCGGCCACATCGCGCGTTCCTTGAGGTCGCCCGGCGCAAACTTCCAGTGCTTGTTCGGGTTGTCGAGGCGCTTTTGCAGGCGCTCCTTCTGCTCGTCCTTTGAGATGTAGAGGAAGAGCTTGAGGATACGAGTGCCGGTCTCGGCGAGCAGTTCCTCGAACTCGTTGATCTGATTGTATCGCCGCTCCCAGATGCTTTCACGCACGAGGCCGTGCACGCGCACGATCAGCACATCCTCGTAGTGCGATCGGTTGAAGACCGCGATCTGCCCTCGCGCGGGGACATGCGGGTGGATCCGCCAGAGGAAATCATGCGCCAGTTCCTCGGCGGTCGGCTTTTTGAAGCCTTTTACGCAGACTCCGGCCGGATTCAGCCCGCGCATCACATGCTTGATCGTGCCATCCTTCCCGCCCGCGTCGAGTGCCTGCAGCACGATCAGCAGCGACTGCCGTCCCTCGGCGTAGAGCCGCTCCTGCAGGTCGCGCATCTCCGCGCGCGCAGCCTCGGTGCGCTCCTTGACCACGTCGTCCTTCTTGCTCAGACCCTCGTGAAAGTCCGGATCGATCGAGTCAAGCTCAACCTGCTGACCCGGCGTTACCATCGTGAAGTGCTGCATCGAGCATCACTCCTCACCTGCCTGCCTGTGGCCGCCATCGTGTCAGTTCGCCCGCGACGGCGACAGACCTGCGCCGGGGCCGAAGAGAGGTCCCGACGCCCTGGGTCGCGAAGTCGTCCGGAGCATCAGACGCCATCATTCGGAGTGTGCCATCAGATGATCGAAGAAACCCGCCATCCGCATCCGCACATCGACCCGCGACAGCCGCGCAACGCCACCACGCCGCGCACCAACCCGCCGGTCTTCGCGTGGAGGCCGGAAGGAATGACCGCCCCCTTCACGCTCATAGTCGCGCGCGATGCGGAACTCACGGACGTTGTCCTGCGCGCGGACGACCTCGCGGACCCGATGCTGCTGCCCGAGGAGGCGTTTGAGCCGGGCGTCTACCACTGGGCGTGGGAGGCCGAGGGCGACCGCTCACCGGTCTTCAGTTTCGAGATAGCGGAGGACTCGGTGACGATCGAGGTCCCGCCCGCCCACGAGTGGCTGTCGCGACTCTCCGACGGCCACCCGCGTATCTACGTGACCGAGGACGAACTGGAGGACCTCCGCTCCTCGCTCGGCACCTCGCGTTCAGAGCAGTGGGACGCCCTCGAAGCGCTCGCTGACGCGCTGCTCTCCGAATCACACGAGATCGAGGAGCCGCCCTTCCTGCCGAATCGCGCTGAGGATTACGACGCGTACTTCCGCCTGTGGAGTCGGATCATGTGGGATTCGCGCCGCTTCGTGAAGGGCGCCGAGGTGCTTGCCCTCGCGTGGCTGGCCTCGGGCGACCACCGCTACGCCCGCGCCGCCTGCGAGCGCATCGCCAGCATCTCGCGCTGGGACCCTGAGGGCTCGAGCTACCTCGGACACAACGACGAGGCGCACATGTCCGTCATCTGGCACGGCTCAAAGGCTGCCGACTGGGTCTGGGATGAGTTCACCGACGATGAGCGCGCGCTGGTGATCGAGCAGTTCCGCCGCCGCGGCGAGATCACGTTCGAGCACATGCACGATCGCGGGACCTACGGTGTGACCCGCTTCGACTCACACGCCGGCCGCGAGATCGTTTTCCTCGCGCTGCTGGGGATGGTCTTCCACGAGCATATCCCCGAGGCGCGCGCGTGGCTCGACTGGCTGCGCCCGGTGCTCTGCGGGATCTGGCCGGTCTGGGGCAAGGACGACGGCGGATGGGCCGAGGGGCCGTCCTACGGCCTCGCCTACGTGAACATCATGACGATGTTCGCGACCGCGCTCAAACGAGGCTGCGGCGTCGATCTCTACCGCAAGCCGTTCTGGCAGGGCCACGCGCACTGGCGCGAAGTCATCCTGCCGCCCTGGGCCGAATGGATGGGCTTCGGCGATCACACCGAGGTCTGGCGCGGGACGTGGCTGTCGAATGCGGCGCTGGTGGAGCGCATCGACCGGGAGACCGGCGGCGCGCAGTTCGCCGGGTACGTCGAACAACTGCGGGACGCCGCAGAAGACCTTGAGGAGCGCCCGCAGGTCCGAACCCCGGGCCTGACCGCGCAGGACTACCTCGCGAAGCCAGCGAACGCTGAGAGGACGCCCCCGACGCAGCAGAAAGTGCTGCGCGTGTTCCCGGACGTCGGATGGGCCGCCGTCCGCACCGACCTGCGCGACGCGTCCCGCGACATCGCGCTGATCTTCCGCTCGTCGCCCTACGGGGCAGTCAGCCACTCTCACGCGAACAACAACGACTTCATCATTCACGTGGGGGGCAGGTGCATGATGATGCCGAGCGGGTACTACGCCGGCTACGGCTCCGCCCACCACGCACACTGGGTCTGGCACACGAAATCACACAACTGCGTCACGCTCTCGGACTCGGGGCAGATCATGCGCTCGCATGACTCGATGGGATCGACCGACCTGCCCTTCGAGGACGAGCGCATCGCATATCTTCGAGGAACCGCCGACGCAAGCTACGCCGACCGTGCCGAGCGCTGCCGCCGGCACCTCGTCTACCTCAAGCGGCGCTCGTGCTTCCTGATGATCGACGAGTTCACCGCCCGGCCCGGGATCGTCTCGGCGCTGGAGTGGAACGCGCACTCGTGGAATGAGTTCGCCATCGATGAGGATGAGCGAACCTTCAGCCTCCAGCGCGGACAGAGCGTGGTGGAGGGACATTTCCTTTACCATCACAACTCGTTCTTCACGCTCGGCGAGGGCTTCGATCCGCCGCCGAGCGACGCGAAGCGCTCCGATCAGTGGCACAACCAGCACCACCTGCGCTTCACGCCGACCGGCCTGACACTCGAGCGAACCCTCGGCGTGGTCCTCGCCTGCGGGCATGAGGCGCTTGAGCCAGCGCCGGTGCAGACCGAGCGCGTCGGTGACACTGAGGTCGCGCGCATCGGAGACGACCTGGTGGCGGTGAACACGGGAGCGGGGATCGAGGTCGAGGAGTTGGAGAGCCACGCCCTCGCGGCATTGCTCCTCGACGGCGCCCGCTATGAAATCAGCGATGACGGAGTTCACGTCTCCCGGACCACGTCCTGAACGCATTACACGGAGGACTGACATGAATCACGCGCCTGCTTTGCGCGTCACGCTTGTACTGCTCGTTGTGGCCACCATCCTGCTCGGTGCGACGTTCTCGGCCGCTCAGGTGGGCGAAACCCGCACCCTTTTCAACTGCGACACCCTCGATGGCGTCTCCGTCACCGGCGGCGGCGACTGGCCGGAGACCGCCCTTGAGTTGAACACCGACGAGCGCTTCGTCTCCGAGGGCGACGCCTCGATCCACCTCTCAGGGGTATCACCGACTGATGCCACCGGAAACTCCTATCTCTCGATGGCGATCGACATCGACCCGATCGACCTCGAAGGCCAGGCGCTGCAGTTCGACTCATGGACGGACCGGCCGGAGACGACCCGCGCGCTCTACCTTCGCGCGTACAACAGCGACGGCGAATGCGTCCTCAGCTTCATGAACTGGGGCGGGCCGATCGACGAGGAGAAGACCACCGTCACACTCACGCGCGGCTTCGGTGACGTGCTCGCGTGGGAGCCCGGGATGGTCGAGAGCGACGATCTCTCGGACGTGACGCGGCTGCGATTCTGGATCGGCACCTCGGAGACCGACGCGCCTTTCGGCTTCTACGTGGACAACATCCGCGTCGGCGAGAGCCTCATCCGCAGCTTCAACGACATCGAGGAGCCGAAGCACCTCTTCCCGAGGACGCCGCTGGTGACCGGCGGCGAGTCGCAGGCCCGGATCATCGTTCCCGCGGACGAGGCGTGGGGCGACGCGGCGGTCGCGATCCAGTCGCTGATCGAGGAGCGGTCGGGCGTGGCGCCTGAGATCGTTCCGGCTGACCAGGTGACCGACGAGGAGATGCAGTCCGAGACGGCGATCGTCATCGGCAGCGTGGTCTCCAACGCGCGCATGCGCGCTCTCTACGGTCGCGGATACATCTTCCCGGACGACTACTACCCGGGCGAGGGCGGCTACGAGATTCGCACGGTGCATGATCCGTGGGGCACCGGCAACAACGTGCTCTCGATCGGCGCAAGCGACCCGGCCGGGGCGCGTGCCGGCGTCGAGGCGCTGCTCGAGCACATTCAGGCGGGAGACGACCTCGTGCTGGAGCCGACGCTGATGGTGGAGCTTTCCGCGGACGCGCAGACGCGCTGGGGGCGGGCGTTCGGCGTTGACCCGGACGACGACTGGCTGCAGCAGCGCAGGGACCAGGCGGAGCGCGACCTCGAGACCGGGCTGCACGGCGGCCTCTTCACGCGCATGGTGCAGGTCGGGCAGGACTATCAGCTTTCGGGCAAGGATGGCTACGCCCGCGCATTCGCGTGGCTTGCAAAGCGCGCGAAGG
>JBKHFA010000180.1:0-7615 GCA_046540615.1 Armatimonadota bacterium
ACCCGGCACAACGGTGGCGCCAACTACTCGTTCGTGGATGGCCACGCCAAGTGGCTCCAGCCCGACACCCTCTGCCCCGCCGGCGCGAGCCACAGTGAGTGCCTGATGTGCATCGAGGGCTGAGGCTCGATTTCGGCAACCCGACACACCGGAGCCCCCGCGGATTCCGCGGGGGCTTTCCTCTGTTCTGCACGCGGGAATGCCGAAGCGCATCGCCCGGCAGCTCAATTCGGCTGTGCTGGTGCTGATGGACATGAGAAGTGGCGCTCAGATCACCCACGACGAGACCATCTCCTCGCGGGAGGGCACTTCCACCTGCAGCAGTCCAAGCTCCGGCCACCGCTCGATGACCCGCCCCTCGCGCCCGAGCACGATGGCGAGCTTGAGCGTCCCGCCGAGGTCCACGTCAACCCGCTCCAGCGGCACACGCACCTCCACGATCTGATCGACCGCACATTCCGCCTCACCGCACAGGCTCCCGTTGATCTCCACGGGGTCGGCTTCCTCATCGGGGGTGCCGGTGATTTCGATGCTATGCTCGATCTCGCCGCCGAAGATAATCTCCATGCGACAGTCCTGGAGGTCCTCCACGGCGGCCCGATCGGTGTCCAGCCGCAGCCACAGGTTCTGCTCATCGAAGCCGAAGTACATCTCCTGCAGCACGTACTGACTGCGCTGCATCGCCGAGGCGAGCCCTGAGGTGCGCAGCAGCGCGGCGCCCTGCCACTCGAAGTAGCTCGTGATGCGGCCGTCGATGTTCGCGGTCATCGGGCCGACTGCCTCGCGGGTCAGGCGACTGACCTTCTCGGCGTAGATCGGCTCTTCGACGGACGCGGGCGGATCCTCGCCAAGCTCGCGGTAGACCTGCGCGCAATGCGAGCGGAAGATAGCGTCGAAGATGTCGGCATCGAGCGTGTGCTGGTTCTCGGAGTACCACCAGAACCAGTCGCTGCCCTCGGCGATCATCAGGTGGCGACGGGCCCGCCCGAGGGCCTCGTCATCCCCGTCATCCTCATGCCGCTTCGTGGCCTCCAGCGCGTCCGTGAGCAACTCCCAGGCCCGGCGGTGTTCATTCCCGCCGATCCACGTTCGGAAAGAGTGGTCGATCCATGAGCCGGGGAAGACCGACGCCAGTTCCTTCTCGGGCGGGAACTGCTCGAGGTGCTCGGAGACCGTGACCGTGCGCAGTGCGTCGTCCCCCTCGATGCCCTCGTAGACGCCGCGGAGGAAGCCCTCACCCGCATCTTCGTACCAGCCCCACGGTTCTCCCCGTCGAGGATCACGGAGATCAGCGGGGGCTGATCGCCATCGCCGGCGTCGGCCCCGGCCTTCTTCAGGCGGCCGATGAAGTCTTTTGCGGCATCCGCGGGATCCCAGTCGCGGTAGACAAAGCCGATGAGATCGGAGAGCCGGTGGTCGCGGAAGACCAGCGACACGCGCCCGTCGGCGGTCAACCACGGGCGGTAGAGGTCGCTCGGGGCCGGACGTCCGCCGCCGGAGAGGCTCGCGGCGAGCACCTCCTCGTCCGTCGCCGCCCAGCCCACGCCCTCCTCGGCGACGATCCGCAGGGCCTCGTCGCTGACTGAGCCCTCCGAGGGCCAGATGCCCCGGGGCGGCCTGCCGAAGGTCTCCGCATGGCGCTCCAGGCCCTCGCGAAGCTGGCGGCGCGCCTCCTCCGGCTCGCGCCAGCGCCGCTCGGGGAGTTGAGAGCCCGGGATCCGGGCCTCGGCGTCATCCATGTTCGCGAGCAGCGGGAGGATCGGGTGGTAGTGAGGCGAGCAGATCAGTTCGGCTTTTCCCTCGGCGGCCGCGCTGGCGCAGATGTCGATGACACGCTCGACGGCGCCGTCCATCTCCGCGAGCAACGCGTGCTTTTCATCATTCGTGAAATTGCGGTCCTTCGCCCGAAGTTCGCGGACGACATCGCTCGTGTTCTCGAGAGCGAAACCACACCAGGCGAGGTTGAAGAGTACCTGGAGGTCGAGGTATTCGTCGGGTGTGAAGACTCGGCAGGCGCGATCTATCGTCTCCGGCTTGCGGTCAACGCCTCTCTTGTGCGATAATTCGCCGTACCTGGTGCTGGCCGCCATGGCGGCGCCGGGGTGTCCGCCGCACATGTGAGTGAGGAGGTAGCGCTGATCGTCGAGGGTCAGGTCAGAGGGGTCGCGGCGTGAAAGCTCCGCCGCCCGGTCCACGATCTCCCCCTCCGCGTAGCCCTGGATTTGCTCCACGAGCGATGGAACAAGGTTGAATGTCACGCGTGTGTCGTCAAAATCGCGCAGCAGCCACGGCATGTCGTAGTACGCGCCGGAGGCATGGAGCCTGGCGAAAGGGAGTGCCGCCCGATTGCTCGCCGGCCAGAGGTACCACGGCTGATGCATGTGCCACACGAATGCGATGTGTATCCGACTCATCTCGAAACATCATCTCCCTGCGTCACGGAGCGAGCGCGAGTTCGTTGAAACATGAGTGTCTGGAACGCGAGTTGCTGAACGTAGCTTGAACTGGAGTCCACACCATGAGTTCGCCGCCCGGAGCATTTTGCCTTGTCCTGCACACACATCTGCCCTACGTGCTCGGCCACTCAACGTGGCCGCACGGAGCGAGTATGCTCTACGAGGCGACGGCGGAGTGCTACCTGCCGCTGCTTCGGACGTTCCGCCGACTGTTGTACGAGGGCATCCGCCCCAGAGTCACCATCGGCCTGACGCCGATCGTGGTTGAGCAGCTTGCCGACGACCGCTTCAAGGAGTGGTTCCCTCATTACCTCGACGATCGGATCGCGGTGGCTGAGGCAAACCGCGGCGAGTTCAGCTTCAGCGGCGAGAAGCACCTTGAGTGGCTCGCCGAACAATGGATCGAGCGCTACCGCGAACTCAAGAGAGTATACCACGAAGAGCTTGAGCGTGACATCGTGGGGGCATTCCGCGAGTTGCAGGAGGAGCATGCGATCGAGATCATGTGCTCGGGGGCGACCCACGGCTACTTCCCGCTGCTGCACGAGGACGCGTCGATCCAGGCGCAGATCCGGCAGGGGGTGGCGACCCACCTGCGGCACTTCGGCCGCCACCCGCGCGGGTTCTGGCTGCCCGAGTGCGCCTACCGCCCACGGGGACGATGGGCGCCGCCTGCCACCGTGCAGCGGCCGGATGGGCACACGTGGATGCGCAAGGGCGTAGAGGAGCTTCTCGGTGAGAACGGGCTCGACTACTTCATCATCGACAGCCATCTGCTGGCCGAAGGCGGCGACCCGCTGCCGGTGAGCATCGACTACGAAGACACACTCGGGAAGCTCTGGGGCCGGATTCACATCACCGGTGAGCAGGCGCGGCCCGGATGGGAGAAGACCACGCACTGGGGATACTTCGTCGGCTCGCAGTTTGAGGACCATCCACCCGTGGCATGCCTCACGCGCAATCCGGGCGTCTCTCACCAGGTCTGGAGCGCCGACCACGGATACCCCGGGGACGGATGGTACCTGGAGTTTCACAAGAAGCATCAGCCGGGCGATCACCGGTACTGGCGGATCACCGACGATCAGAACCGGCTTGAGACGAAGGACCAGTACTCGCCGGAGATGGCGGAGCAGCGGGTGCGCGATCACGCCGGCCACTTCGTCTCGATGATCCATGACATCATGCAGACGCAGCCGCGCCCGCACGGTCGCCGGCCGATGATCTGCGCGCCCTTCGACGCGGAGCTTTTCGGCCACTGGTGGCACGAGGGCCCGATGTGGCTCGAGCAGGTTATCCGCTGGATGCATGAAGACTACCGGGTCGAGGCGATGACGGGGCACGAGTATCTCGCCGACACCCCGCCCTCGACGGCGGTGGCTCTTCCCGAGGGCTCATGGGGCGCTGGTGGCGGACATCACATCTGGCTCAACGAAGACACCGCGTGGTCGTGGCGGCGGATCTACCAGGCCGAGCGCCGGATGCAGCACCTCGCCGAGCGCTTCGAGGGCACGGAGGACCCGCAACTGGAGGCGTTTGTCGAGCAGGCGGCGCGTGAATTGCTGCTGCTGCAGGCGTCGGACTGGCAGTTCCTGATCTCCACCGGCGCCGCGCCCGACTACTCGGCGCACCGGCTGGTCGCGCATCACTCGGACTTCAACCGTGTAGCGGAGCTTGCCGAACGCTGGGCCCGGCAGGAGCGCCTGTCAGATGAGGACTGGGCGTGGTTCGGCGACCTGTGCGGGCGTGACAGCCCCTTCCCGGACGTGAAGCCGGAGTGGTTCGCAAAGGTCGATTTCCCGGCGGAGTAATGACCGGGGAAAAGGGAAATGTGAAGAGGGAAAGGGAACTGCAGGGGCCCGTCGTCGTTCACTTCCCCTCCACAGCCCGATCAGCGTCGTTTGCTGATTCAGGGCAGGGGGTCGGGGGAGGGGCCGCCGTTGATGTCGTTGCAGTCATCGCAGGAGGGCTGATTTTTTGTCCGAATTACGCAAAGATCCAATCGTCGATCGCTGGGTGATCATCGCGGCCGAACGTGGCCGCCGGCCCACTGACTACGAGACCCCGGCGCCCACGCCCGGCGGGCCGGGTTGTCCGCTGTGTGAGGGTAACGAGCGCATGACGCCGCCGGAGATCTGGGCGCTGCGGCCCGGCGGCAGCCCGCCGAACGCCCCCGGATGGCAGGTCCGCGTGGTGCCGAACAAGTACCCCGCGCTGCGGGTCGAGGGCGCCCCGGATCGGCACGGCCTCGGCATGCACGACAGCATGGACGGAGTGGGGGCGCATGAGGTGGTCATCGAGAGTCCGCGACACCACTGGCAGATGGCCGATGGCCCGCCGGAGGACATCCAGCAGGTCCTGCGGGCCTGCCAGCTTCGCCTCGCCGACCTCTACCGTGACGAGCGACTCCGCTACTGCGTGATATTCCGCAATCACGGCGCGGAGGCGGGTGCCACGATCAGCCACCCGCACTCGCAGATCATGGCCATCCCGGTCCTCCCCGGGCGGGTGAAGGCCAAGCTCACCGCCGCCCGAGAGTACTATGCGCAGAAGGAGCACTGCATCTTCTGCGACCTCATTGCGCAGGAACTCCGGCTCGAGGAGCGCATCGTCACGGACAACGGGCGCTTCGTGGCGATCGCGCCCTACGCGTCCCGGTTCCCCTTCGAGCTTGCGATCTACCCGAGGGAACACTCACACGACTTCACCGCGATGGAAGAGACCGACCGCGCGGCGCTGGCGGAGGTCGTGCATGCCTGTCTCGCCCAACTGCGGCCCGCGCTTGGGTCACCGGCGTATAACGCCATCATCAACGTGGCGCCGAATCGCACTGCTCGACCGGGCAAACCCGAACTGTGGAGCACCCTGCACCTCGACTACCACTGGCACATCGAGATCCTGCCAAGAGTGACAAGCATCGCGGGCTTCGAGTGGGGCACCGGCTTTTACATCAATCCGGTGGCCCCCGAGGACGCGGCGCGCTTCCTGCGCGAAAGCATGCAGCATCCGTCCGGGGTGACCACCGATGGCTGACCGCGTATGCAGTCACGACATCACCTGCCCCTGTCCGATCTTCGACAACGTCCCGGTGGCGATGCTCCTTGCCGACCGCGAGCTGAACGTCATCGAGGGCAACGCCGCCTTCTGGCAGGACGTCTGCGGGTCCGAGCCTGCCTCCGAGGGGACGCCACTTCGCGACGCCCTTCCGGGCGAGTTGTGGGCGGTGGTCGAGGACGCGCTCTCGCAGGTGATTGAGAACGAGGGACCGGTGGAGGTCCCGGGACTGCGACTCTACAGCTCGGGCCAGCCGCAGCGCGTCGTGGACCTGCGGGTAAGCATGGCCTCCAACAACGACCGAAAGGTCGTCATGATCGCGGCCAGCACTGTCCCGGACACCGGACGGCGCCTCGCGGAACTGACGCTGCTCAACGACATGCTGCGGGTGCTCCGGCAGGAGACGCAGCTTGAGCGCGTGCTCTTCGCGGTGCTCACCTGCGCGACGGCCGGCACCGGCGGGATCGGGTTCAACCGCGCGTGGCTCTTCGTGGTCGATGCCAGTGGCGAGTGGCTGGAGGGGCGGATGGCGCTCGGGCCCAGTTCTGAGAAGGAGGCGCATGAGATCTGGGCGCGCGTGGCCGCGGAGCCCCACTCGCTCGATGACTTCACCGCCGCCTACGACCGCTGGGCGGCGCGCGAGACGCAGCCGCTGCAGGATACAGTGACGAAGATGCGCTTCTCGATGACCGATGACACCGACGCGTTGCCGGTTGAGGCGATCGTGGATCGCCGGGCAGTGAAGGTCACGGACGCGGAGGCGGATGAGAGAGTCGGCGACGAGTTGCGCGAGACGCTCGATGTGGATGAGTTCGTGGTGGTGCCGATGGTCGTGTCCGACCAGCCGCGCGGCGCGCTGATGGCCGACAACCGCTACTCTCGTCAACCGATCACCGACGCGGACGTGCGGTTGCTGACGCTCTTTGCCCAGCACGCGGGTCTTGCGGTCGAGTCGGCGCTGGCGCTGGAGGAAATTCGGCAGGGCCGCGCGGAACTTGAGAGCGCGTACACGAGTTTACAAAAGACACAGGGGGAGCTTGTGCGAGCCGAGCAGCTTGCAGCGATCGGCGAAATGGCCGCGAGGATCGCCCACGATCTTCGCAACCCGCTGGTAACCATCGGCGGATGGGCCCGCGACCTCGAGGAGGATCCGGCGGACCCGCAGGTGGTCCATCACGCGGCGGGCATCATCGCCAACGAGGCCACGCGACTTGAAGAGGAACTGTCGATGCTGCTGGAGCCGCTGGCGCAGCGGAAGCTGCACCTGCGCCCGATCGACCTCAACTCGCTGGTGGTTGACCGTGCGATGACGGGCACAGCCGGGATGCGCGAACGCGACATCGAGATAGAACTCAATCTCGCCGAAGACCTGCCGAAGATTCGCGGCGACATCGCACAACTGCGGCGGTCGCTGCAGAACCTGATCGACAACGCCGCTGAAGCAATGCCCGACGGCGGGGTCATCGCGATCTCCACCGGGCGCGACGACGGAAATATCTGGCTTCGCATCGAGGATAGTGGGATGGGCATGTCGAAGGAAGCAACCGACCGTATCTTTGACGCGTTCTATACAACGAAGCACTACGGAAGCGGGATCGGGCTCGCGGTCGTCTGGGACACGATCCGACTGCACGGCTTCGACATCACGGTGGAGAGCACGCCTGAAGAGGGTACCGCGTTCACGATCCAGATTCCGGAGATGCATACGATAAAGGACAGCGGGGAGGGCGCGTCCGATTAGAGTCTGTAGCGCGACGGCACTCGGCCGCGCGCAGGCCCGGCGGATGGAGTCGGGCATCGGAGGCGAGGGCACATGGGGACGGACGAGAGGCAACTGGCCGACACGGAGAGCGGCGCCTGCGTTCTCTTCGTAGACGACGACCCGAATCAGCGGGAGATGTATCAGCGACGGCTTGAGCGCCAGGGATACCAGGTGGAACTTGCCGAGAGCGCCGACATCGCGGTGGCGCGCCTCCGCGAGAAGCCGCCTCACGTGGTGGTGCTTGACATCGCCATGCCGGGACGGGATGGTCTCAGCGCACTGCAGGAGTTTCTCGACATCGACCCGTCGGTGCCGGTGATCATACACACCGCATACCCGGGCTACG
>JBKHFA010000181.1:0-7560 GCA_046540615.1 Armatimonadota bacterium
GCCGGAGTGGCGGAACGGTAGACGCCGGGGACTTAAAATCCTCTGAGGGTCAACCCCCTCGTGCGGGTTCGAATCCCGCCTCCGGTACCAGATGACTGTCTCGGCCGCAGAGGGCCCTCATTCAGGCCCCTCTGCGGCTGCTTCCCTTTCTACACATCTCGAAGCAGCCGAATTCTCGTTGTACCCGTTGCGGAGGGGCCCGGAGAGCGCGAGATGTCGTCTATCTCGCCCTACGCCGGTGGCCCTGCCTGCGCCCCCGGTCTTTGCCGCTGTCATTGTCGTGCGGCCGAACCACGAGCAACGGGAACGGCCGGCCCTCCAAAACAACCTTCCTCTGCGTCCGCAGCCCCGTGTCATGGTATTCCAATTCGCGTGGCCACACGCTGAAAGCGGCCCTCGCTTGCTCAAAAAGGGCCGCTCTCGACGCTCAAAAGGCGCGTCATCGCGTGATTACTCGAGTCTGTTATTTGCCCGCCGAAGGTTCCGTCAGCCCGCGACGTGTTCGGTGAGGTCAACCACGCGCGCCGCGTAGCCCCACTCGTTGTCATACCACGCCAGCACCTTCGCGGTGTTCTCGCCGATCACCATCGTCGATTCGGCGTCGAAGAGCGCCGACCACGTCTTGCCGATAATGTCCGGCGAGACGATCTGATCCTCGGTGTAGCCGAGGATGCCCTCCAGTTCACCGGTGTCCGCGCGGCGCTTGAAAGTCTCGTTGATGCTCTCGACGCTCACCGGCTTCTCAGTCGTCACCACGTAGTCGATGATCGACCCGGAGATGACCGGCACGCGGAATGCCATCCCGTCGGTCTTGCCCTCAAGCTCCGGGAGCACGATCGTCGTTGCGACGGCCGCGCCGGTGGTCGTGGGGATGATCGCGCTGAGCGCCGAGCGACCGCGCCGCCGCTTGCTCAGCGGCGCATCGACGACCGACTGCGAGCTTGTCACGCCGTGCACCGTTGTGAGAAAGCCGGTCCGAATGCCGAATTCCTCGTGAAGAACCTTCGCCACCGGAGACAGGCAGTTCGTGGTGCAGGACGCGTTGGAGATGATCCGGTGCTCGTCGCGATCGTACTGATCGTGATTCACGCCCATGCAGATCGTGACATCGGCGTCATCGGAGGTTGCCGTGATGACCACGCGGGCCGCGCCTGCCGACAGGTGCGCCTCGGTGCTCTCGCGGTCCTTGAGCACCCCGGTCGCCTCGACGGCGACCTCCACGTCATGTTCGGCCCATGGCAGATCGCCGGGCGTCTTGATCTGCGAGCAGGGGACTTCGTCATCGCCGTAGTGAAGCACGCCATCGCCCGCCTCGATCTCAACCTCCGGGTCGGGCAGCGCCGAATCGTACTTCAGCAGATAGGCGAGGTCGTCGAGGTCCGCGATGTCATTGATTGCGACGACATCCATGCGGTCATCGTCCATCATCTGGCGGAAAGTCAATCGGCCGATCCGGCCGAAGCCGTTGATCGCTACTCGTATGCTCATGTGCCGCTACCTCCAGGCTCAGGATTCTCGATCAAAGCTCGATCTTCATTGGTATGCGGTCCGCGAGCTTGTTGTAAAGCCACGAAAAGGTGAGGCCGCCGGCGGCGCCGTCAAAGAGCGCCCAGACGAAGCCGATGAGACTCCCTATCGGCGTGAGTTCGTAGCCGCGGTAGATGTGACCGAGGATGGTGTCATCCTCGCCGCGGCTTTCGAAGATCAGTCGCCACCAGGTGAACGCCAGGACCCCGAACCCCCAGATGAGGCCGCACGCAACGGTGAAAGCCTTTACATTCAGACGCATCATCATCTCCTCCTCCGCGCTCTTGCGCGGCCTACTGCTCCGCAATCGGTGTGACGAACCACGTGTAACGCGCGACCGCCGCAACCAGCAACACCGCGATGGTCAGCCAGAAGAGCAACCCGCAGCCCCACCCGGCAGATGCCGGGGGCGCGATGCCCTCCCGGTCCGGCGCCGTCGGCTCAGGGGGGACAGGCGCGGCCACCGCGGCGATGATCATCGCGATGATCAACCCCACCAGCACCATCGTCACCCACGGCACACCCCACATCTCAGGGCCGATCGGGGTGATCCACACCGCGCCCGCCCACACCGCGAAGAAGAGGATGAACGCAAAGAAGAGGAAGCCGGCCATCGGCCCGGGGGCCCTCCTGGCGAAGCCGTAGACGAGGATGGCCGCGAAAACGAGCGCGACCACAAGAGCCATCAAGAGATTCAGTACAACTACCACCGCATTACCTCCCCGCCGCCAGTTTGCCAATCCTGCTGAAATGCGAATGACGGCGGGCCCGTGTCGGGCCCGCCGCCTTCACTCAATCTCAGGTCCGCGCCATGTACGTGACCTTCAGATCGACGCGGTATTCGGCGATCTGACCACCTTCGACGATCGCCTCCTGCTGGTTCACCCAGGCCGACCGGACGTCGCCGTAGTTGTCAGTCGCGTAATCTATGCCCGCCTGGATTGCGGCCTCCAGGCTCTCACTCGATCCTGACTTGACCTCGACAATCTGTGCAACAGCCATTCCCAATGCCACCTCACGTTGCTCGTAGTCTCGGTCTGTGTGCATTTCAAAGGGTAAGAGACATCCACGAATGACGCAATCGGTGAATACCACCAGATTGCGCTTCAGAATCTCCCACTCGTCAGTCGCCAGCCGCGTCAGACCACAGTCCGCGCCCCACCCTGCGCGCCTCACGCTGCAGCTTCAGGAAATGCTCCTCGTGGCGCACGTTCGGCGGGTAGGTGGACACCTGCGCGAGCCCGCGCCGCACAAGCTCCGCGTTGACGAACGTGTCATCGACGTAGACGTACGCCAGCAGGCGGCCGTAGCGATCGCGCTCCTCCACGTCCAGCACCAGTCGCACCATCTGCTCCTCCACGAGTTCCCGATTCGCCTCCGTGGCGGCCTCCGCGTACGCCTCCACCGGCCGCATCTCCGGGGTGTCGATGCCGATGTACCGCACCCGCTCCCCGTCGAGCAACTCGATCGTGTCGCCATCGATCACGCGGGCGCACAGCGCCGTGAACTCCTGCGGGTTGCCATCGGTCGCTCCACCACCGGGCCGATCGACGACACGGGTCATGACCAGACCGGCCACGGCCAGCACAACGAATACGACCATCGCACGTCTGAAAGCGCGTCGAGCCTTCATCGGCTATCACCCTGTGTACTTTCTCGAAAGCCGCCGTCGATCCTGCCGGTCGGCTCCGTATATCAGAGTCTAATGGTTGATGCCGCTGGGCATCGCGAAGCCGGGCCTCACCCCCCCGGCCCCCCTCTCCCTGGACGCTGCAAACGGCGCAGCGTCGGGCGGGACGAGGGGGGAGAACGACAACGACAAGTACGCTCGTCCAGCGCAACCCTTAACCGTTGATACGGACCCCTGCCGGCCTGCTCTGACCAGGCCGCCATCACATGAGGCGTGGCAAAGAGAGGAAGCCGCCGAAGGAGGTATACATGGCCCGGTGAGCCAATGACTCGGCCACTGCAGCAGCCTCCGCGAACTTCGGAAGAGGGGTCATCATGAGAATCCTCGCCATCGTAATATGCGCGCTCGCCACCTTCCACGCGTGGGCCGCGGATCCGTGGTTCCTGCCCTGCGAGGCCGATCCCGCGACCGAGGTGCTGCTGCACCTCGACGCGGACACCGAGCAGCAGCCCAACGCGGGTACGCCTGGCAGTGACGCGATGCTGGTGAAGGGCGCACCGGTGATCGAGGGCATCTTCGGCAACGCGGTCGGGCTTGACGGGCACGGTCAGTGTGTGCGCCTCCCCAGCACCGAAGACCTGCGACTTGGCGTGGACGAGCCGTTCACCATCGAGTGCTGGGTCAGGCCCGACTCGGCAGACGGAACGATCTTTTCGGTCGGCATCAATTACTACCTCAACGCGCACTTCAGCCGCGGGACCGCGACCCTCGGCTACCGCGCGGAGAGCTTCCCCATCCGCTGGTACACGATCTCCGGCATCCCCTGGCAGCGCCGCCAGTGGCAGCACGTCGCGCTGACACACGACGAGGACCGCGTTGTGCGCCTCTACCTCGACGGACAGGTCGTCGCAGAGACACAGCATGCTGACGAGGGGACGTACACCGAGAAGCCCGGGGGCGCCACCTTCGGCTCCCACGATGGCTGGAGAAGCCACCTCGCGGGCGCCATCGACGAGATCCGCATCTCACGCACCATCCGCGACTTCCAGCCGCTGCTGACCGAGCGCGTGTACCTCGACGACGAGCAGGTCCGGCTGAACCTCGCGGACGTCACGCTTCCCGATCACGTGAGCAGCATCCAGGTGACGGTCACCTCCGCGTCGGGTGAGGAGATCGCGCAGCGCGAGCTATCCGTCACGGAGGCCGGTCGTGCCGAGGATCAGGCGATCGTGCCCGCCGCCGATCTCGGCGAGGGCGCCGCGACGGTGCAGGTCACATTCGTCGATGGAGATGGCGGGCAACTCGCGCGGCATCGGATCCACGTGAGCTACGGCGGCGCCAGCGTGGCGGCGCTGCAGGAGCGCCTGCTGGCCGCCGAGCAGGCGCTGGCCGGCTGCCCGGAGGAGCTTCCGGAGCACGAGATGGCCTCGCGCCACCTTGCCGCTGTCCGGGAGGCCATCGACCGGCGTGAACTCGACGGCGCCGCGGGCTCTCTCTCCGCGGCCGAGACTCGACTGCGCATGGTCGAGACCGGCGAGGCGGCCTACCGCGCGGCCCTCCGCCAGCATGTGCGCGCGCTACCGCACCGCGACGTGCGCATCACCATGAGTTGGGACGCCGATGCCGCGGAGTCGGCGATCCCCTGGGCGGAGCGCCTCGGCGCGAACGAACTCGTCAGCCCCCACCGCAGCGCGACGCGGGAGGGGCTGCGGACGTGGAAGGACGCGGGCTATCACACCGCGATGCTCTCCAACGCGCCCATGCACACCGCCGACCCCGAGCGCCCCGACCACTCGCAGTTCGGATACTGGTACATGGACACGCCGCCCGCGGAGGGTGGGACGGCGCAGGTGAAGTTGGAGCCCGTCTCGTGGGGCGGAATGAGCCTCACCGAGCACTTTGACCCGGCCGAGCACTGGTGGGCCTTCGACCGTGAGACCGGCGAGCGCCTGCCCGGCGACCGCTACGCGTACGATCACGATGCGCGCACCGTCACGATCACCGACGCGCCTGACGGGCGCGTCTACCGCGTGTACTACCTGATGGCCGCGAGTCGCATCGGCGACCCGCTCCACGAGCCTTTCGCCGAGCACGGCCTCGAGGTGCTGCGCGAGCAGATGGAGCCGCTTGAGGGCGTACTCGACACCTTCTGGTACGACGACCTCGCTTATGTGTGGCCGGGGCATACGCCGCAGGGCGAGTACGACTGGGAGTCATACTTCGCGGCGGCGCGGCCTGAGAATCAGCGGACATTCACGGAGCAGACCGGCATTGAGTTCGACCCGCGCTGGCTGGTCCTCGCGCCGCGGACGCTCAACGAGCCGCCGCCGATCGAGTACATCGCGTGGATGCACTGGGTGCAGGAGCGGGTCAAACCGTGGATGCGCCGCGCCACCGACGTGATCCACGAACTCGGCGCGCGCACGTGGCTTTACTGGGGCGACGCGCACGTCGGGATCGAGCCTTACATGAACTCGATCGAGGCGGGGAACGTGGACGAGATTGACAAGCCCTCCGGCGACGCCGTCACCGCCCGGGCACTGGTGGACTTCCCCGGCGACGCCTACCGCCGCCTGCGCGTGGACTGGTTGTACACACACCTGGTCGGCCGCACAGACGGCTCCGAGACGCTGCGCATGAAGTGGCGCCGCGCGCGCCGCGGCCTGCTCATGCAGCCTGCCGAGGGGCTTTACTGGATGCCAATGCCCGCGGCGACGGGCCTCTCCGACGAGCCGATCCGCGAGGACCTCGTCGAGACCATCGCGCAGATAAGCGACGAGTTCAGACTCATCGCAGACGAACTGAGCCGCGTTCGGGCGTGGGAGGGGGCGCTGAACCTCTACGTCGCGCACGCGTGGGGCGCGCAGTACTCGTGGCGCCCGTGGAACCACCAGGTCCTCCGCCACCTGACCGACCTGCCCATCCGAGTACGCTTCATCAACTTCCGCGAGATCATCGACGCAGGCGTTCCCGCCGACGCGCACTGCCTCTTCCTCTACGGCGCGCCCGGCACCGCGTGGTCGGGAGGGCCGGCGTGGGAGGATGAGCGCCTGGCGGCCGCCGTCGAGCAGTTCGTGCGCGCCGGCGGCGGACTGGTGGGTCTGCAGGGGCCGTCCGCGCTGGATGACGGATGGGCTCTGGCGGACACATTCGGCGTGGACGGCACGGGCGCCGTCGCCGAGGGCGAGATTGCCGCTGACTACTCCGGCGACGCTCCTGTCCCCGAGGAGGCGCTGGCCGCGGCGCGTGAGGCGGACGGAGCGTCGCTGGGACGGGTCGCCGAGGTGCCCGGGATCGAGATGGCGGCGAGCATCGCGGGGATGCGCGAGACGGTCGGCGCGCGCCCTGTCGCCGATGACGTCACGGTCGCGTCCGTGCTGCTCGACGGCGAGGAACTCGCGCCCGGAATGACCGTCCGCCAGGTCGGCGAGGGTCGAGCCGCGTGGATCACGGGGTACTCGCCGGAGTACGCGTTCTCGCGACTCGTTCGCTCCGCGATCTTCTGGGCGGCGCAGAAGGAGGACGAGGCCACGCGCCTCGACGTGACCGGGGGCGATGGCCTCTTCACCTGGGCATTTCCGGGCGCAGGCATGATCGCGCTTCTTTCGACCGCCGATGACGCGGCCGAAGCGACCGTTCACTGCGACCCGGCGATCCTCGGCGTCGCCGAAGATGCGCGCGTGAGCGACGTGGTCACCGGCGAGGCGCTCGGCACCGCCGGCGACCTCGCTGACGGCGTTACGCTGACCGCCATCCCGAACTGCGTGCGACTGCTGCGCGTGGAGTAGTAGTGCGTGGGCCCGGCAGTGTGTATCAACCGCATGAAAGGATGCCGCTGATGTCAGCGCACCAGCCCATCGGCCTGATGATCGTCGCTCCGTCCACCGTCGCCGTCGGCGAGGAGTTCTCGCTGGGCGTGAAGGCACTCTGCGAGCCGTGGTTCGTGCCGGCGAGGGCGTTCTTCCCGCTGCTGCCCCGGCTGGTCTCGCGTTTCAACGAATCCCCCCGCGGCATTCGTTACATGGACAACGCCGCCGGACGCTGGGAGGGCGCGCTGGAGGTCGAAGGGCCGTCCGGGCCCTCGCGCATCGACGTCGGCGATCTGCCTGGCACCTTCGAGGGCGACGAGCGCGCGATCGGCCGCGTGGAGGGCTTCTCATTCAGCGAACCGGGCGTGCACACCGTCCGCCTGATCGACGGCGCTCGCGACCTCGTGGGGGAGAGCAACCCGGTCGTAGTCAGCGAGGACCCGCCCACCGAGCGCCTGTGGTGGGGCGACCTGCACTGTCAGACATTCTTCTCCGACGGCCTCCGCTGCCCCGAGGAGTTGTATCACTTCGCTCGCCACGAGAGCTTCCTCGACATCTTCGCGATGGCCGACCACTCCGAGGCGCTGACCGACC
>JBKHFA010000182.1:0-7518 GCA_046540615.1 Armatimonadota bacterium
ACGGCAACGACCACGGTCTGCCTTCAGCCCCGCGCCCGCTCCGCCGATGATAGTCGTGGGGAGGGGCAGACGCACCGGATGGAGGATCGCCCGTGGACGACGGCATTACGATTCTGCTCGCCGAAGACGATCCGGTGTCGCGGCGGATACTCACGCATCTGCTCGAGCGAAGTGGCTACGACGTGCTTGTCGCCGAGGACGGCGCCGAGGCGTCGAAGCTGATCGGCCCTGAGGTCCAGGTTGCGCTGATCGACTGGATGATGCCGGGCGTGGACGGGGTCGAGGTCTGCCGGCGGCTCAAGGCCGCCACCGACGGGCGGGCGTACGCGATCATGGTCACCGCGAAGACGGAGAAGTCCGACGTGGTCCACGCGCTCGACGAGGGGGCGGATGATTACATCACCAAGCCCGTCGATCATGCTGAGCTGCTGGCGCGTGTCAGAGCGGGGGAGCGTGTGACAATCCGAGAGGGGCGGCTTGCTCAGGCATGGAGCGAGGCAAGGTCTGAGGCCGATCGGGATGCGCTGACGGGTCTTTACACGCGGCGCGTGTTTGATGAGATGCTGGCGGAGTTGACCTCACCACCGCGGAGCGGCCCGGTGTCGCTGCTGATGATCGACCTCGATCACTTCAAGCGTGTCAACGACACCCACGGGCACCAGGTGGGCGATGAGGTACTGCGCGAGGTGGCGGAGACGATCCTCACGGCGGTGCGCGAGGAGAGCGACGTGGCGGCGCGCTACGGGGGAGAGGAGATGACGGTGATCGCTCCCGGCACCGACCGTGTCGGGGCATCGGAGCTTGCGGAGCGCATCAGGGCGCGCGTGGCGGAAGCGAGGGTGCTCGCCGGCGGGACGGTGGTGTCGGTGACGGTCAGCGTAGGGGTGGCGGCGCTGGACCCGACGGATGATGGCGAGGACCCGGCCCGCAGCCTGGTGGAGGAGGCGGACCGGCGACTTTACGAGGCGAAGGGCGCCGGGCGCAACATGGTGGCGGCATGACGGAATGCGAGGACCGATGAGAGAAAGAGGCGCGACGCAAAAGCCGTTCACCACCTACGTCATCGTGCTGATCGCGATGATGGTGCTGACGCTGATACTGCTCTCATCCGCGGCACTGGGCGCCCTCGACAAAACGCGCGGGGCTCACGGGGACGATCAGGCGGCGATCGAGCGGATTCGCGCCGACACGTTCTGGTTGTTGACGGCCGGGACGGTGGTAATCAGCGCCGCGCTCGTGCATCTCGGCCGGCGCCTGGCCGTTGAGACTCGCCGGCGGACATGGCTCGAGGTTGAGGGCAACTTCAGCAAGTTGCGCCGGGCGCAGAAGGCCCTGCAGGCGAGCCGCGAGCGCTACCGCGAATTGGCGGATGCTCTGCCTCAGGCGGTCTTCGAGACGGACACGGACGGGATGCTGACGTTCGTCAATCGCACAGCTTACGAAGTGTTCGGATACTGCGAGGAGGATCTCCGCCGAGGTGTGGACGTGTTTGATATGATCGCGCCGGGAGATCGTCCTCGGGCTCGCCGGAACTTTCTCGGAAGAATTGAAGGAGAGGTGGTGGGTGGTGTTGAGTACGAGATGCTGCGTGAAGACGGCGGCACGTTCTCAGCGATCGTCTACGCGGACGTGATCAGGCGCGACGGAGAGGTGCTGGGGATCCGTGGGATGATCGCTGATATTTCCGACCGCAAGGCGGAGGAGAAGCGGCTTCAGGAGCGATTGCTCTTTGAGAAGGCGGTCTCTCGAGCTTCGGCGATCCTCGTCTCTGACAGCGGCTCCGATCTCGACAGGGTCGTCGGGGTGATCGGTGAGACACTCGACGTCAGTCGCGTGTACATATTGCGTTTCCGCGAGGGTTTCGAGGGCACCGACGTGCTTCACATGTGGGGTTCCGGGGTGGATGAGAATCACTGGAGCGAGCGACTTGAGCGCATCTCCGCAGGGGAGCTTCCGTGGTGGCTGGAGCGGCTGCAGGCAGGGGAGGACGTCGTGATTCCGGACGTGAACGCGCTGGGCGAGGAGGCGAAGGCAGACGCTGAGGTGTTGCGCGAGTGCGGGATACGGGCGGCGATGGCGGTGCCGGTTCAGTCGGCATCGGGGCAGTTGATCGGTCTCGTCGGCTTCGACGACTCGTCCAACTCGCGCACCTGGGAGAGAGAGGAGGGACGGCTGCTGCGGCTGATTGCGGGCCGACTGGCGATCTTCTGGCAGCGGCGCCACGCGGATGAGGAGCTTCGCCTGACCAATGCGAGGCTGGAGTTGCTCAACTCGGTGAGCCAGCAGTTGAACGAGGGCGTCTCTCTGTCGGAGGCGCTGCAGCAGTCCTGCGACGGGCTCAGGCGTGTGCTGGGCTACCGGTATGTCGAGCTTTTTCTCTCATCGCCCGGATACGACCACGAGACCGCGAAGCGCGCAGAGCCGATGTGCTCGTGCTGCTCGGGCGGACTGTTGCCCGGTCCCGGTGGCCCCATGATCGGCACTGCAAGGGATGGTCGGGTCTTTGACGAATGCGCCGCGCTTGATTTCACCGGTCGGGAGGAGATACTCCCGCTCATCTGCGATCTCGCTCCACCGGGTGAGGACGAAATGCCGGACCTGGCGCCGAAGATCTACGAGATACTCGGCGTCGAGTACATCTGCCAGGTGCCACTGCTGTGTGACGCCGAGGTGATGGGCTATCTCGTGATCGGGACCGAAGACGCACATGAGCTTCCAGTGCGAGAGAAGCAGTTTCTCACGCAGTTTGCCGAGCAGCTTGCGCTGATCTGCGCCAAGAACCGCGCCGAAGAGGCATTGCGGCACAGTGAGGAGCGCTACCGCCTGCTCTTCAACAGCGGGAACGACGCGATGTACGTGCATCACCTGTCGCCGGACGGGATGCCGGGGCAGTTTGTCGAGGTCAACGATGTTGCATGCTCGATGCTGGGATACACGCGGGAGGAACTGCTGGCCATGTCCCCCGCCGACCTCGACGCGCCTGAGGCCTGGGACGCAGTCCCCGGCATGCTTGACGAACTGCAGGAGAAGGGTCGGGTGCTCTTTGAGACAATGCACGTCACCGCCGCCGGCCGCACAGTTCCGGTGGAGATCAATGCTCACCTCTTTGAGCTTGACGGCGGCCGGGCAGTACTGTCCATCGCGCGGGACATCACCGCACGCCAGCGCAGCGAGGAGCGGCTGCGACGAGTGAATGAGTGTTTCCTGGGCTTCACCGCCGATCCGATGGAGAACATTGGCAAGCTCACTCGACTGAACGGAGAGGTGCTGGGAGCGGACTGGGCCGCGTACGTGCGCCTTGATGAAGATGGCCTGCACGTTGTCAGTGGATGGCAGATTCCGGATGGTCTCGCCGCTCCTCAAAGCCGCTCCGGCTGCATCTGCGAGGACGTAATGCGCGCGGATGCGATGGACGTGGTTGCGCTCACGCGGCTGCACAGGTCTGACTATGCAGGCACCGATCCGAATGTGCGCGATGGCGGCGCGAAGAGTTACATGGGGAAGGCGGTGCGGGCGCATGACGGGACCGTGGGCTCGCTGTGCGCGTTCTACGGGCGACATTTCGAACCGACGGAGGGAGACGAGCGACTGATCGGCATCATCGCCGCTGCGATTCGAGTGGAGGAGGAGCGCCGGAGAGCGCGAGATGAGCGCGAGGAGGCGCTGGTTGAACTGAAAATTGCGAATCGCAACCTGGAGATGGCGCGGAGCGAGGCGGAGGAGGCCAATCAGTTGAAGAGCGAGTTCCTCGCGAACACCTCGCATGAGATACGCACTCCGCTCAACGGCATCATCGGCTACCTTCAACTGGTGCTCAACGGCCTGTGCGACTCGCGCGAGGAGGAGCGCGAGTTTCTCGAGGGCGCGACGGAGAGTGCGAACCATCTGCTGGCGCTCATCAACGACGTGCTGGACGTGGCGAAGATCGAGGCCGGGAAGCTGCGGATAGAGCCGAAGGCGGTGAATGTCGCGTCGGTGCTGGCCGAGATTCATTCGCTTGTGCGGGTGCAGGCGGATCAGAACGCATTGAAGCTGGTGTTTCGGCCCGCCGAGGACGACCTGACCGCGCTGTGCGATGTTGAGCGGCTCAAGCAGGTGTTGATCAACCTCGTGGGCAACTCGATCAAGTTCACGCCGGAGGGCGGGACCATCACCGTGACCACGCGGCGGCTGGAGCAGGAGGGCGCGATCCGCTTTGAGGTCGCCGACACCGGCATCGGGATATCACCGGAGAAGCTCGACGACATCTTCGACAAGTTCGTCCAGGCGGACGGCTCCACGACCCGCCAGCGTGGCGGGTCGGGGCTCGGACTTACGATCAGCCGACGGCTGGTGGAACTGATGGGCGGCGCGCTTGGTGGGGAGTCGGAGGGCGAGGGGCACGGGGCCACTTTTCACTTCACCGTGCCCCTGCATCGTGGGGAAGCCGAGCGGAGGGACAGCGAGCCCACCGTCAGTCCCCGGAGGCTTGCTGACGACGGCCGCCCGCTGGTGCTTGTGGTGGAGGATGACCCGCTCTGTCGCGACTATCTTCTGCGCCTGCTCGAAAGCCACGGCTGTGCGACGCTCTGGGCGGGCATGGCTGATGACGCGCTCTCTCTGCTGGATTGGCATGTGCCGGCTGCGGTGACGATCGACTACTCGCTGCCGGCCCGTGAGGGCGCCAGGCTCATCACCGGCTGGGACCTGCTCGTTGAGTTGCAGAAGGATGATCGCTTCGCAAACACCGCTCTGCTGCTGGTCACCGGCGACACCGACGTGGTGATGCGCCGCGTTACATCGGAGCAGTTGCCTGACCGCGTTCGTGTAATTGACAAGACGGATGTCCCGAATGAACTGCCCGAGGCGGTTGACGGGATGATGAACGCGAGAGGACGAAGAGAGCGCGGTCATGTACTCGTCGCCGACGACGACCCTGCCTTCTGCCAGGTCCTCGAACGCCTGCTGGGTGAGCGTGGGCACGAGGTCGTGCGCGTCCCGGGCGGTCGTGAGTGCCTCGACTATCTGCGCGAGCAAGGTGACGAGGTCGACCTGCTCCTGCTGGACCTGCGGATGCCCGGGATGGATGGCTACGAGGTTCTCAGCCGCCTGCGCACGGAGACCGGCGCAAACACCCTGCCGGTCCTGGTGGTGACGGCCTATCCGGAGCCGGAGACGGTCGATCAGAGGATGCTGCTGGCCGGTGGGGGACTGATGCGACTTCTGACCAAGCACGAGGTGCTCAGCGATCCGACGCGGTTGCACGCATTGATCGATCAGTTCATGGACGCAACGCGGATTGAAGACCAGGATGCCGATGAGGAGCGGCCGCCGGACAACGGGGCCGCAGCGGGGTGAGCCGGATGGCGATGATCGTCGTCGTCGAAGATGATCCTACGAACGCGCGCGTTGCGGAGCGGGTGCTGTCGCGCATGGCCGGGCACTCGGTGCTTGTGAGCGAGGACGGGGACGACGTGCTTGCGCGATGCGAACGCGCTGAGGTGGACCTGGTGGTGATGGATATCTCGCTGGGCAACACGAGGGTGGAGGGGCGCGCCGTGGACGGCGTGCGGCTCACGCAGTTGATTCGCGAGCGGTCTCCGGGAGGAGGGCCTCCGGTGCTGGTGCTGACGGCACATGCGATGCGTGGCGACCGCGAGCGGCTGCTCGAAGCCAGTGGCGCCGATGATTACATCGCGAAGCCGATCGTGGATCATCACGAACTGGTCGATCGTGTGCATGCGCTCCTCGTGGCCTGACCGGCAGGGAAGAGGCGGGCGGGCGGCGAACTGGCGGTCACGTCACCGACGCTCGAGGAGGCTGCGCCATGTCGAACCATCTGGTGATTCTTGTGTGCTGTGCGCTGATGATCCCGGCCACCATCGCCTCACCTGCCGCGGACTGGTGGAACGACGGCTGGAGCTTCCGCACAACGCTTACGCGTCCATCGCCGTGGCGAACTGACGGATCGCGTGTTGTTGAGTCAGGGGCTGATCTGCAGGCGCTGCTCGAGAGCGCGGGCCTCGACGGTGGCGTCGCCACGGAGTCGATCCGCGTGGTGGACGCGGCCACCGGGAGGCAGGTCCCGAGCGCGCTTCGTACCGAGTACGACCCGCGAACGCGATCCGAACGCGAGTACCTGAGCTGGCAGGCGGAGGCTCGCGCCGGAGAGACGGGCCGCTACCACGTGTACTTCAACACCACTGCGCGTGATCTCCCCGCTGCGGACTACCGCGAACTTCCGCCCGAGGACCTGGTGGTCAACGGTGGCTTCGAGCAGGCCGACGGCGACCTTCCGGCCGGGTGGGAGATCACCGAGCCGTCGGTCGCTTCTCTCGGCGCGTACGAGCATACCACGGGCGAGCGCTCGTTGCGGCTGCACGTCGATGCGGATACCCCCGACGACGTCGAGCGCACCGTCGCGGTGTCGCAGAAGATCGACGTGGGTGAGTACGCCGGTCAGGAGATACGCTTCGCGTGCAGTTTCTTCCCGGAGCGGGGCTTCTTCGGCACACCTGTGACCTGCGAGCTTGTGCAGTTTCGCGCCGACGGCTCGCGGATTGCGGAGTTCGCGATCCAGCCTCGCTGGATGACGGTGCAGATGGCTGAGGGGCAGCGGGTGGAGTTCGCCGAGCGTGGCCGCCTGAACGCTGAGACCGAGACGGTCGAGATCATCATCCGGCTGCGACTCTACGCGAATAATTCGTGGGATGGCACGCGCCTGACCGACGAGGAGAAGGAGTATACCTGCTGGATCGACCGCGTGTCACTCCGCCCGGGCGAGCGCTGGGCGTGGCCCGCCGCATCGAACGCCTGCTTCGTCGAGGGAGCGCTGGAGGACGCTCCGATCAACACCGCGATCGACTTCCGCGGGCGGCGCCGTCTGGCGTTCAACGGCGCCTCGGAGGGTACGCTCACCGGCGGGAAGTACAATTCCGATCAGCGTTCCGTGCACTGGGGGCCGCAGCGCGGCACGCTGGAGATGTATGTCAGGCCCCACTGGTCGAGCGCGGACCGCGGCGCGTGGACGCTGTTCTCCGCGAAGGCCTACCTGCACAAGTTGCAGTCGCAGATTCGCGCGATCGGCGGCGACGATCCCTACCTCGAGTTCACGATCGCGGACTCGGACCAGCGCAATCACACGGTGCGGGGGCCCGCAACTCTTGAACGCGATCGCTGGCACCACGTGGCGGTCACGTGGGACCTGCCGGAGGCGCATCTGCAGATATTCCTCGACGGCGAACCGGTCGCGGTGGAGGGGCCGGGCGATGAGCCGTGGCCGTCTACGATGGAGGCGCTTGATGCGGGTCTTGAGCTGGGTCGGGGGATCAACAGCAACGACCGCCGGACGATCCCGATGCAGGCGTTCATCGGCGGCGGGACGCACTGGAGCAAGGGCGGCTCCGCTGAGGCCGCGATCGACGAGGTGCGGATCTCCGACGTGGTGCGTTACACGGGCGGCTACCAACCACCGAGGAGTGAGTTCGAGGTCGATGAGGCGACGCGCGCGCTCTTTCACATGGAGCACGAGCGCTCCGG
>JBKHFA010000183.1:0-7511 GCA_046540615.1 Armatimonadota bacterium
CCGCCTGGATCGCAGCGCCGACCGCGACAACCTCATCGGGGTTGATGCCCTTGCGGGGCGCCTTGCCGGCGATCTCCTCGACGAGCTTCTGCACTTTCGGGATGCGGGTCGAGCCGCCGACGAGGATGACATCGTCGATCTCCCCGGCGGTGAGGCCGGCATCGCTCATCGCGCGCTCGACGCTCTCGCGGGTCTTCTTGATAAGATCGTCCACGAGGTCCTCGAACTTCGCGCGGGTCAGAGTCATCTCGAGGTGCTTGGGGCCCTCGCCCTCGATGTTCGTGATGAACGGGAGGGAGATCTGGGTCTGGATTGCGCTGGAAAGCTCGATCTTGGCCTTCTCCGCGGCGTCCTTGAGCCGCTGGAGGGCCTGGCGATCGTTGCGCAGGTCGATGCCTACGTCCTTCTTGAAGTCCTCGGCCATCCAGTCGATGATGCGCTGGTCGAAGTCGTCGCCGCCGAGCTTCGTGTCACCGGCGGTCGAGCGGACCTCGAAGTAGTCGCGCTCCTCGATGTTGGACTTATCGACCTCCACATCGAGGATCGACACGTCGAAGGTGCCACCACCGAGGTCGTAGACCATGATGGTGCCCTCGAGTTCCTGCATCTGGTGGCCGTATGCCAGTGCGGCCGCCGTCGGCTCGTTGATGATGCGCAGGACTTCGAGACCGGCGATCTCGCCGGCCTGCTTGGTCGCGGTGCGCTGATCGTCATCGAAGTACGCGGGCACGGTGATGACGGCCTGCGTGACGTCCTCGCCGAGGTAGTCGGCGGCGTCGTCCTTGAGCTTGCGCAGGATCATGCCCTCGATCTGCTCGGGCGAGTAGTCCTTGCCGTCGATGGTCGTCTTGTCGCGCGTTCCGATCTTGCGCTTGATCGACGCGACGGTGCGGTCGGGATTGAGCACCGCCTGACGCTTCGCCGGCTGGCCGACGAGTCGCTCGCCGTCTTTTGAGATCGCGACGACCGACGGTGTGGTCCGACCACCCTCGGTGTTCGGGATGACCTGCGGGTCCCCGGCCTCAACGACCGCGACGCACGAGTTGGTGGTGCCAAGGTCGATTCCCACCACTTTTGCCAATGTGAGTCACCTCATTCTCAGGATTACAACCGCGCGTTGTGCGGCAGTGAATGCGCACGCGGGTCGCGCGGCCTGGGTTTGTATGCACATCTCCGACAACCACAGGAAGCGGCCACCGGAGCGTTATCTTATATGTGAAAGACCGCCTGCTGGCGGCCGTGCGTTTCCTTCAGCACCCGCATAATATCACTTGATAGCATTGATGTCAAGGGGGCTTCGGGAAGAATTTCAGGGCTGGCTGGTTGGGGCATGGAAGTGCGTGACCCATGCGAGGTCCGGGATTGCGTGCAGGAACGTTATTCCACGTCCCGAAGTTAACAATACGGCTGAAGATTGAAGCGATGCGTGGAGACGAAACCGGTCCAAGGGAGGACACAAATGGGAACTGGTATGAGCGGATGGCAGACGTGTGTTGTCCTGGCGGTGCTGCTGACGATGGTCTCGGCGCCTGCCATGGCCGTGGACATCGACCATATCGGCACCGATCAGAAGGTGCTGGTCATCTGCGTGAAGTACTCAGACGAATCGGGGACGCGGATGAGCAGTTCCTCCGACTGGGTAACGTTGCTCAATAACGAGGTAAACGACTTCTACGACCAGGCGACCTTCGGAAAGACTACTTTCACCTTCGAGACCCCGTCCGGCGTTCCGAATAACGGTTGGCTTGATCTCGGCTACAAGTCGGATGAATACGGGTTTAGGAAGACAGGACAGGATGCGATCGATGCGATCGACCAGTACGTGGACTTCGCGGATTACCGTCGGGTGCTGGTGATCACGAACAAGCCCGATTTCGGAGGCCAGGGGGCAAGCCCCTGGTGGTGGGAGACCGATGAGGCGACCGACGCGACCGTGAAGATCGACGGCAACAAGGTGGATGCCCGGTTGATGAGCCTCGCGAACGTCAACGAATGGGAGGAGACCACGGCCCGCGGAAAGCCGTTCGATGAGGGCGGTTCGGTGATGGCGCACGAGATGGGCCATCAGCTTGGCGCCCCGACTCACTACTCGCCGGTGCGCTGGCATCCGGACATGTCCTCGGATGCGATCACGCCGTGGGGCATCATGGGTCTGTCGCCGACACTGAACCACTTCATCGGCTGGTGCAAGATGAAGAAGGACTGGGTGGGCAGCGGGAACATCCAGACGCTCGGCCCACCGTCCGGACGCGATATTGTGCAGACGATCACGCTCAAGCCGCTTGAGGAGAGCACGAGCGGCACACAGCTTATCAAGCTGCCGATCGAGGACCCGAGTGGCGGCGGTCCGTTTAAGGGCTTCATGGTCGAGAATCGCCGTCAGATCAACGGTGACGAGGAGCTTCCGGAGGAGGGCGTGCTGGTCACCTTCATCAACGAGGCTCCGCACATCCGCAGCAAGTGCATCGTGGAGCATGACCCCGATCACCCGGCGGACAACAACAAGGCTCCGCTGGAGGTCGGCGACAGCCTCGAGTTTGATGCGTACAATCTCAAGATCACCAACGAGAGCGAGTCAGGAAACGACTACAATGTGAAGATCGAGTATCGCCTTCCGCCATCGGCGAAGCCCGATCCGCAGATCATCCCGTGGGGCGCACCTCCGTGGGAGAGTGTGGATATGTGGATCGACAGTCAGAAGAATGGTTGGGACACGTATAAGTACACTGACTCAGCCGGCAATCCCGAGGGTAACGGCGATCCGGCGTGGGTCGATCACAAGAATCGTGTTTACTTCCGCGTTCGCAACATCGGGCCGGGCGTGGCGAGTAACGTTCGGGTGCAGGTCTACGTCACGCAGCCACCCGGCATCGGGGATGAGAACGCCGACTGGGACAGGATCGGTCAGGCGATCATCCCCAACATCCCGCCTGGCGGGACGGTCGAGCAGTGGGTGAACTGGACGCCGAGCAAGGGCGAGCATACATGTCTGAAGGCCGAGATCGAGCCTGTGCCCGGTGAACTGAGCGAGACGAACAACAGCGCGCAGGAGAACGTAAACAACTTCGAGACAAGCTCCGACAGTCCGTGGCGAACCGTGGGAACGGATATGCGCGTCAACAATCCGTTCGATGGCGAGCAATTGAAGGTCTACATGCACGTCGAGGATGTGCCGCTCGGCTGGCATGTGGGCGTTGAACCGGATACATTCACGCTCTCACCGCGGGGTTTCGACCAGGTGCGCGTCGAGGTCAAGCCCAATGACACCACCAGCCCCTCGATGGTCCCTCAGGCGGGCGCGGCGCTCGAGCAGTACCGCCCCGGCTATCGAGGCGAACCGAAGGTCACAGCGCTGGTGCCCTACGGTGACGGCTTCATCCCGATCGGTGGCGTTGACATGTGGACGCAGCTTGTGAGGCAGACTGATCTGAGTTGCGAGGTCCGTCCGGTGACCGGCGGCGGCCTCCCGCAGTTCGACATTCAGCTTCCGCAGCCTGATATCCAGCTTCCCGAAGGGCGTATGCCCCAGTTCGAGTCCCCGGAGCTTCAGTTGCCTCAGGGTGACGATGACGGCGACGAACAGGGCGCACTCGAAGAATCCCTGCCGATGATGCTGGCAAGCGCAGGCGGCATCGAGGCGCTGATCTCCGGTGACCTGCGGCGCATCGCGCAGGTCGTGGACCCCGAAGGCCCGACCATCGACCTGCCTGACGGCGGGACGGTCGATCAGCCTGATGAGGATGTCGAGCGCGAGGATGATCCGGTGGTGATCGACCGTGGCACAGCCGTGGGCGTCGTCGGCGCGCTCGTGCCGGGCAAAGCCGGACTGCCGATCGCCGTGGAGTTCACCCACGAGGACGGCGAAAGCCGAATCATCAACGTGGACACCAACGCGCGTGGGATGTACCGTGCGGTCCTCAGGGATGTCCGCAGGACCGGTGTCTGGCGGGCGCAGGCATGGTTCATCGGCAGCGACACGCTGAAGTCCGCCTCATCCCACCGATGCCTTTTCCGAGTGGAATGAGATCCAGCCGCGGTACGGGACAGACGGCCCCGGACACCGGTGTCCGGGGCCGTCCAGTGTCTGCACCTGTGAGTGCGTGGGCGTTCACGCGCCGAAAAGCTCCGCGTCGAGGGCCAGCAGCGCCTCGACCAGTTCATGGTGGATGCTGGCGAAAGGCAGCGTCCCCTGCATCAGCGGCACCTGGTCGGCCGCGTAGCCGCCGCGGGCGGCCGCCTCGTGGTCCGGGGCGTATCCGAGCGCGTCATTCGCCACACCGAGCACCAGCGGGATCGGCGCCAGGGCCGCCTCCGCTACGTCGTTTTTGATCGCCTGGAAGACCTCGAAGGGCGACGCGTAAAGCCCCAGCGGACCGATGCGCAGCCCCTGGATGACGGTCGGTTTCACGAGCGGCCGCCCCTCGTCGAGCGCATCGATGAAGCGCCGGTAGGCCACCGCCTTGACGGTGGCGAGCCGCATCTCGCGGTCGGCATCGCTCGCGCCGGGCGCGTGGATGATCGCCTCCTGCTCGGCGAGCAGGTCCACGAAGTCGCTCCGGCTGAACTCGCGGCGGCTGAACTCCACCTCGCGGCGGACCACGTCCACGCGATCTACCTCAAGCGGCTGCGCTTCCTCGATGCCCCGGCGCACACTCCGCGCGTACCGCGCCGCGATCACGTCCAGCGCCAGCAGCGACTCCTGCTCGGGCTCGTGGACCACGCAGGTGTTCACATCACCCTGCGCGCCCTGCAGGAAGAGACCCGTCGCGCCGGGGTGCTCGCGCTCGATCAGGTTCGTGGCGACGCCGCAGAAGTCGCCGTGGATCCAGCGCGTCTGCGCGCAGCAGACGACCGGGTGGCAGCCGAAGGAGCTTGCGAAGCCGATCATGTCGCGAGAACCGTCATGCGCGACGAGCACGTGTGCTGTCGTGTCGGTCAGTTCCGGGCGCTCCGGCCGCCAGTCGTCCCGGAGCGCCTCCTCCAGCGACGGGCGCTGGCCGCCGTATTCGCGGTTGTGCCCGATCCCTTCGCAGGCAACTTTCGCGTGCGCGAGTGTCGCCGGGCGCAGGTCCTCGACCGCCGCGATCGCCGCCTTTGCGATCCGGTCCGGCAGCAGTTCGATGTAAGGCTGGTCGGGCTGCCCCCAGCCGATCAGCCCGCCGGTCTCCGGGCCGCTGTGCGTGTGGGTGCAGGTGACCATCACGCGCTCGGGCGAGACCCCGGTGGCCTCGCTGACGAGTTCGCAGACCCGCTCGGTAGTCGCGCGGTAGATCACGCACAGGTCGTTACTCACGATCACCGCGGGCTCTCCGCCCGCCTCGAACGCCATCGCGCGCGCCCAAAGCCGGTCGCGCGCGCCGACGCTGTGCCGATTGATGTACGCGCCGAAGCCCGCGAGTTCGACCCCGACACGCGGGGTCAGGTCGTTGCGCCCGAATCCGATCCTCATTCGCCCTGCGCCTCCTGCGCCGCGAAATGTTCGCGCACCTCGGCGAGGTTGTCATTGACTTTCGCGATGCCCTCGACAAGCTGATCGATGTATTCGGGTTCGCTGAGCAGCATTCGGTGCATCATGATGACGCCCGTGGCTGTGCACGCTTCCTCGACGTTGGGCAGATGCAGGTTCGCGTAGTCCTGCGTGACCTCCGGATCGCGGAAGGGGACAGGGCTGGTCGGGTGCTGCAGGTCCATCAGCGGATGGCGGTAGACCGGATCGTAGGGCGTGCTGAGGCCGATGCCCTCGGCGCCTGCGGCTTCAATGTACTGTGAGCGGTCGATTCCCTCGGCCTGCGCGGGGTCGAAGTGCATCGTCACCGCGTAGTACGCCTGCCGCGTGATGCGCGGATCGCGCTCGGCCACACGAAGGGGCCCGCCGATGCGCTGAAGGCCCTCGGCCAGCCGCGCCGCGTTCTCCTCCCTGATGCGGGTCTGCTCCTCGATCCGGGTCAGACCCCCGCGCAGCAGCACGCACTGCATCTCCGTGATGCGGTAGTTGTGCGCGTAGACGCCGCCGGGTTCGAGGCCCTCGCCATCGGCGGCGGGCGCCCAGCCGACGTGCTTGAGCGCAAAGGCGGTGCGGTAGACATCGTCGTCGCTGCAGGTGATCGCGCCGCCCTCGCCGGACGTCAGGATCTTGCTCTGCTGGAATGAGAAGCTTCCTGCGTCACCGATCGAGCCCGCGCCCCGGCCCTTCCACTGACTCCCGTGCTGATGGGCGCAGTCCTCGACGACCCGCAGGTCGTGCTTCTCGGCGATCTCCATGATCGCGTCCATGTCCACCATGCAGCCGTAGAGATGCACGGGGATGATGGCCCGTGTTCGATCGGTGATGGCGGCCTCAACCGCGGCGGGGGAGAGGCCCCAGGTCTCCGGATCGACGTCCACGAGCACCACGCTGGCGCCGACGTCGAGAGCGGCCTGCATCGTCGCCACCCACGTGTTGCCCGGCACGATGACCTCGTCGCCAGGGCGCACGCCGACCGCCTGCAGCGCGGTCTGGATGGTGACCGTCCCGTTGGCGAGCCCCATCGCGTGCTTCGCGCCGATGAACTCCGCGAACTTCTCGCAGAACGCTGTCTCATGCTCGCCGACCCAACTCCAGTTGCCCGATCGCACGACCTCGTCCATCCACTTCGCCTCAAGGTCTCCGACGATCGGCCACGGCTCGTGCTCGAGCGTCACCGCGGGCGAGCCGCCGGTGATCGCGAGTCTCTGTGTGCTCATCACAATGATCCTCTCCACGCGGCGATGCTCGACCGACGAAGCGCAGTTCGCCGCCGAGCGCAAAGGGCCTTCGTAAAGCGCAATCAGCCGTTGTCGTAGTGGCCCCGGCGCCCTCGCCGGGGAGTCGTTCGCAGATGAAGGACCATCCGCCCTCTCGCGCGAATGAACGGCAGACGGGATCGTTCGCACCTGAGCATCAGGAGATGCTGGTGGCACGTTCCTCGAACTGCGCCCGTCTTTTGCTGGCTGGAGGAGCCGGCCTTTCCGACGACAACGACACAGGCCGGAGCCGGGGTCCGGCCCCTCCGACGACCACGGCAACATCCGCCTGCACTGAAGGACCTCCCGGCCCTCGCGCGGAAGTAGCGTCCTCCGCACCATCGTCACTCGGCCGCTGAGGGAGTTGTGGGTCATGAACATCGTCGCCATCTGCCTCGATACCTTCCGCAATGACATCGTCGGGCCGGGGAAGAAGCTCAGCCACGTGCGCACCCCCTGCCTCGACGACTTCTACTCGCGCTCGGTCGCCTTTGAGGGCGCATACGGGGAGGGGCAGCCGACGCTGCAGATGCGCCGCGCGTTCTACACGGGCTACCGCAGCTTCCCGTGGAGCTACAACTTCGACCGCCGCGGCCACTGGCACCATCAGCCCGGCTGGCACAAGATCCCGCCACACCAGGACACGCTCGCCGAAATCCTCTCCGGGCAGGGCTACTACACCGGCCTGTGCTCGGACGTCTACCACATGTTCAAGCCCACCATGAACTACTGGCGCGGCTTCGCGACCT
>JBKHFA010000184.1:0-7494 GCA_046540615.1 Armatimonadota bacterium
CCGTCGATGACCGTCTGGTGCTGGGATGGTCGGATTTCGATGACCTGGAAGAAGTCGTCCATCGCGATCCGCCGGGCCGTGTCAAGAATCTCGTTGGGGTCCTCGTCCTTGATGACCGGGTAGGCCATGAAATGAACGATCCCGAGGTCCATCATGTCGCGCCAGTGTCTGTCGGAATACATGTGCATCCTCCCACGTGTCCGCCGCGGTCTGCGCGGCGATTGTATTTTGTCCGAAGCAGCGGCATTCGACGCCGCCTGCTTCCGGCATTGGTTCCAACCTCTTCCTTCCCGCCGCGGCGCAGGATTCCTTCACGAGACCGCGATCCCTTTGCTCAATCTGCTCGATGCAGGTCCGCGGTGGCCGACGGGGAATATGACCGGCGGGCTCCAGTCCACCGCCGCGGCCGTCGTTGTGGCCGTCGTGCGAAGCAGTCATGGGAGGAAGAGATTGTGAGAATTGCTCGCGTGGTCGTCGCAGGAGCACTCGCGCTGCTGTGCGTCGCCGCCGTGGCGCAGGAGAGCGAGCAGCCTGCCGACGTTCCGGCACAGGATGACACCACCGACCTGCTGGCGACGGTGGATGGAGAGCCGATCGACGCCGATGAGTTGTGGTGGTACATGGAGAACACCCGCGGCGGGCAGGTGCTTGACGAGATGATCGTGCGCAGGCTCATCATGCAGGAGGCCGAGGAACGCGGGGTCAAGGCGGGGACGCCGGAGGTCGACGAGGCCCTCGATCGCATTCGGCAGGAGCACGGCGTGGAGACCGGATTCGAGCGCTGGCTGCATGAGAACGGGCAGACGGAGAAGGGCCTGCGACTTGAACTTCAGCAGGAGCTTCTGCTGGACAAGCTGATCCGCAGGCACATGGGCCTGACCGAGGAAGGTATTCAGCGCTACTACGACTCGCATCCCCACGAGTTCACCGAGGCGCCGCGGGTGCATCTTCTCGACATCGTCACGCTGACGGTCGATGATGCGTTCATCGCCCGCGAGCGCCTCGCCGGTGGACAGGACTTCGCCGAGGTCGCGCGGGAGATGTCGCACGATCCCACGTCCGAAGACGGCGGCGATCGCGGCTGGATCACACCCGATGATGTTCTGTGTGAGAACGTCGCAGAGGCAATCTTCGCGCTGGAGGAGGGTGAGATCTCGAACCCCGTCAATTGCGAGGACCACGCGCACGTGTTCTTCGCCCGAGAGGTCGAGGCCGGGCGGCAGATTCCACTTGATGAGGCGCGCGACGCCGTCATCGAGCGTATCCGGGAGGTCCGTGGTATCTCGGAGGAGCTTTACCTCGCGCTGCTCAAGCGCCGCGCCGGGATCGACGTGCGGTGGGAGGCGGCCGCGTACCTCAACGACCTTTACGCGGAGGAACGCGCGGTCAAGGTCGTGGTGGACGGAACCCGGATCGACCTTGCGGCCAATCCCCGTCTGCTGCCCAACTCCAACCTGATCGTCCCGATCGTCGGGGTGCTGGAGGCGATGGGCGCGGACGTGGAGTGGAATTCCGACGCGGGCGTGTTGGAAGTCGAGCGTGACGGGATGCGGCTGCGGCTTGTCGCCGGCGCTGCGATGATGGCGGTTGGCGGCGAGGAGATCAGCCTGCGGGAAACGCCCCGCTTGATCGACGGTGTGCTGATGGCATCGCCCCGCGGGCCGATCGAGGCCATCGGCGGCTCGCTGGTGTGGAACCGCACGGAGAACACGTTGTATGTAAGCTCGCGGGCGGACGAAGAGTAGATCGATGCGGCGCTTGAGATAGACGGTGGATGGGCAGGATTGCCAGGCCGTCAGTCGTTGGAGGCCGATGCCGAGCATAACTGACCACTCAACTCGCATTCCCCGGTGAGGGAACTCATTGACCGACGAGAACCGACAGCCGTCAGACGTTCCGGTCCTGCGGATACTCCACGAGCGGCCCGATGAATGTGCCTGTGAGACAATCACACGGGCGCAGGGCATCGGGGCGCTTATGTTGGTGGTTCTGCTGGCGGCGCTGACGGTCTGGCGACCGCTGCCGACGTTGATCGCGGTGAACGGCGTGCTGATCGCGTTCTACGTGGTCCACTCCGTGTACAAGTTCTACCTCGTCGCTGTCTCCCTTGAGCGTCCGGTGCTGCTCGACGCCACCGAGGAGGAGATCGCCGCGGTCGATGAGGCCGCGCTGCCCACGTACACCCTGCTGATCCCGCTCTACCGCGAGGCCGCGGTGCTCGGACGTCTCGTCGATGGCCTTCGACGGATGGACTATCCGGCGGAGAAGCTCGACGTGATGTTGCTGCTGGAGGAGGATGACGAGGAGACCATCGCCGCAGCGGAGGCGATGGACCTGCCCCCGCACATCCGGCCGGTGGTGGTCCCCGACAGTGAGCCCAAGACCAAGCCGAAGGCGTGCAACTACGGCCTCTTCACCTGCGATTCGGACCTGCTGGTCATCTACGATGCGGAGGATCGGCCTGAGCCCGATCAGCTCAAGAAAGCCGCCATCGCATTCAGCAAGGTTCCTGACAGCGTGGTCTGCATCCAGGCGAAGCTCAATTATTACAATCAGCGGCAGAATCTGCTGACGCGCTGGTTCACCGCCGAGTACTCCGTGTGGTTCGACCTCTTCCTGCCCGGACTGACGGCCTCCGGGGCGCCGATCCCGCTGGGCGGGACGAGCAATCACTTCCGCGTGGCCACGCTGAAAGAACTCGGCGGATGGGACCCCTTCAACGTCACCGAGGATTGCGACCTCGGCGTCCGTCTGCACAAGCACGGATGGCGCACCTCGATGCTCGACTCCACCACCTGGGAGGAAGCCAACGGCGCGTTCTGGTCGTGGTTCCGCCAGCGGTCGCGCTGGGTCAAAGGCTACCTGCAGACGTGGCTGGTGCATACGCGCAGGCCCCTCCAGTTTTTCCGCGAACTCGGATTCGCCGACTGGTTCGCGTTTCAGATGATCATCGGCGGCTCGCTGCTGTGTTTTCTGATCAACCCGATCTACTGGGCGATGACCGTCATCTGGCTGATCACGCACTCGACGGCAATCGCCGCGCTCTTCCCGCCGGGGATCTACCTGATGGGGAGCTTCTGCCTCTTCCTCGCGAACTTCGTCTTCGTGTACATGGCCGTCGCCGGGTGCATGGCGCGGGGATACTACGACCTCGTGAAGTATGCGGTGCTCACGCCGGTGTACTGGGTGATGATGAGCATCGGGGCGTACAAGGCCTACGGGCAGATCATCGTCGCGCCGCATTACTGGGAGAAGACCGACCACGGGATCTTCGATCTCGAGGGTGCCTCCGCGGATGAGGGCGGTGAGCCCTCATGAGCAGACTGACCCGCTCGGAGGTTGGGCTGGCGCTGCTGCTGGTATTCGCGCTCACGCTCGCTGTCGGTCTGCGGGGTCGCCTGATGGACGAGCAGGTCAACTGGGACGGGCTGGCCGCGGTGGCGCACGCCTACGACGTCTTCAACGCGCAGCCGAACGCGAATCTCGCGATGATCGGCTTCGTTCAGCCGCCGCTTCCGGTGCTGCTGCAGCTTCCGGTGGTGCTGGTTGTCCCTGCGCTGGCGACCAGCGGGATTGCGGCGAACCTGCTGGGGGCGCTGTGCGCGGGGGCATCGGCTGCGCTTCTGCTGGCGCTGGCGGCGGACTTCGGCCTGTCGAGGGGCTGGCGATGGCCGCTGACGGCGGTCTTCGCCCTGCACCCCTTCGTGCTCGGCCCGGCCGCGTGCGGGGCGCCGCTGGCGCTGCTTACTGCGCTGCTGCTTGGCGCGTCGTGGGCGATCCTGCGCTGGGAGCGGACGGAGTCGCTGCGCGACCTGATCGCGATGAGCCTGCTGCTGTCGGGGGCGCTGATCACTCGCTACGAGGCGGTCTTCATCGTCGTCGGGGTGATGATCTACCTCGGCTGGCGTACCTGGCAGCGCGAAGGCTCGTGGGACAGGCTTGAGGGCACGATGATCACATTCGCTCTGCCGATCGCCTACGTCGCCGGCATCTGGATCATCGCGAACTGGGCGATCATGGGCGACCCGTGGCACTTCGCGCGGGAGACATTCGACCTTTCACAGGCGGCCGGCGCCGAGGGCATGGCGACGCTGCTGCTGGGCCTCGCGCTCGTGGCGTTTTTCCCGGTCCTCGCGCTGGTATATCATCAGATGAAAGGCACCGGGCGGCACCCGGCGGCGGCGCGGCCGGTGGCGTGGGTCGTGGTGGCCGCGATGATCGCGCCGGTGGTCTTCCCGTCGCTTTTCGCGGGCCTCGGGGAGGACGGCCCGTGGGCCGATCTGCTGGCGCCGCTGGGAATGATCCTCGCGGGCGGCTTCGCGATGCTCGCGGTGGTGGTCGGCGACCTGATCCACGGGCGACGCCAGCACGGGCCGATGGCCGGGACCTTCCTGATCGTCGTCGGCAGCCTGCTGGTGGCGGGGTGGCTGTGGACGTCGGACGGCGCGCTGCCGGTCTCGCCCGAGCAGGCGTATCTCGGCCGGGGGCCGCTGGCGGATTCGGCGGCCGACGAGATCGAGGCGGCGGGGATGCTTTGCGAGATGGTCCTGCCGGAGGATCGGCGGCACCTCGTGGCCGGGTGGCCGGGCTTCGCGGTGGCGCTTTTCGGCGGGCGCACCGGGGAGGTGACGGTCATTCGAACCCCGGAGTTGTCAGAATACGTCGATGAACTGTGGGTCGGGAGTACGCTGGTGCTGCTGACCGAGGAGGAGGAGGGAGGATTTGCGCCCACGCTCGTGGCCGTCGGCCGGGGCCTTCCGCCGGAACTCGTCCTCGTGGAGCAGTGGCGGGCGGGTCCGTGGACGTGTTTCCGAGCCGAGCGGGGCGATGGCTGACGAGGCCGTCGTTCAGAACGACCGGGCCGGCGTCGCGTGGAGATAAACGACATCTCCACGCTCTCCAGTTCCTCCACAACGACGCCGCGAACCGGAACCTGACGCGCACACCCTGACCGATCAACGAGGTCCTGCGGGGGCGCCTCATCTCAGGAGGAGCCATCTTGCATCGACATATAATCAGCCTCATCGCTCTGCTGCTCGTAGCCGCGTGCGCTCAGGCCCAGGATCTGCCGTCGACGGTCAAAGCCGAACTGACCGGCGGGAGCACCGTGTACACCGTCGATCGACCGGTCCTCGAAACCACCGACGACGCCACCTATCAGACCGAGCGCTACGGGCGCGAGTTCGCCTACGTCTTTCACGGCCTGCCCGCCGGCGAGGCGCGTCTCAAGCTGGGCTTTTGTGAGAACAACTGGACGCGGACAGGCGAGCGCGTCTTCGATGTGCGCGTGAACGGAGAGACCGTCCTTGACGACTTCGACATCCTCGAACACGCAGGGCGTGACGAGGCGCTGGTGCGGGTGGCGAGCATCAATATCCCGCCCGACGAACCGCTGCGGGTCGAGTTCGAGGCCGAAGAGGATAACGCGAAGATCAACCTCGTGCGCATTTACACGGAGGACTGGGTGCTGGAGACGAGTCCGCGAGATGAGAAGACGTCCTCGCTTGAGCCGCGTCAGCGCGATCTTCCCGCGTCGGAGGACGTCTGGGAGACGCAGCTTGGGAAGCTCGGCAGCCGCGTGGCGATCAATCCTCGCCCGCAGCAGGGCGTCTGGTGGCAAAGCCCGCTGGGGCATGCGCAGTACCGCACGGCGTACTTCGACCCGCCCGAGGTGGACTTCAAGCAGCAGGCGGCGCGTTACATCTTCGGCGTCCGCGTCGGAGATGTGGCGAGATCTCTTCCCTTCGACGACCGTCTCGAACACTTCTCGAAGGTCGATCAGACCGAGACGATGACGGAGCTTTCATACCTCTGCGCATCTCCTGAACTGCCGGTGGATGTGCGTTTCACGTGGAGCGCGCCCTTCTATCCGGATGACGTCGAACTCTCGACCGCGCCCTACCTGACCCTGCAGGTGGACGTGACGGGCAACTCCCATGAGTCGCAGTCGGGCGAGGTCATGATCGGCCGCTCGCTGCCGATCGGCGAGCCGATGCGCGCGTTCTCCGACGACGGACTCAGCGGCCTGCGGCGCAGCGCCGAGGTCTTCGAACTGCCCACCGAGGAGCGGTGGGTGGTCGATGATGCGGGTGCCTTCACGCTGCACACCTTCGGCATGCCGCTTGGCGCTGCGCCGGATGAGCAGGCGCAGTCGAGGCAGACCGACTCGGACGGGCGAGCGGTGCTGCCGGTGGCGTGGGAGCAGCCGTTCGGCGGCCTGACGTGGGATTTCACGGTCGCGCCGGGGGAGACGCGAAGCTGCCGCGTCGTCTACGTGGGCTGGGCGGACGGCCCGGTGCAGAATGTCGCGGGGGTTGACCAGCGCTTCAAGTACCACGAGTTCTTCGACGGCCCCGAGGATGTCTCGCGCTACGCGTTCGACAACTGGGACGCGGTGCGCGAGCGCTGCGATCTCTTTGAGAGCACCATCGAGGATGCGACGCTGCCCGATGCGCTCAAGCAGTTTCTCGCCTTCGCGACACACAGCTACCTCATCAACACCTGGTGGACGACCTCGCCCGAAGGCGCCGACACCTTCACCGTGTGGGAGGGCTGCTGCCAGCTTCAGTCCACGGTGGACGTGGAGTACAACATCGCGCCCTTCTACTTCGCGCTGTGGCCGGAGCTTCTGAGGATGGAGCTTGACCAGTGGCCCGCGTACATCAACGAGGGCGTGCTCGATCATGACATGGGCGTCGGGCTCGAGGCCAACGAGATGGCCTACTGGCACCCGATGGAGATCGAGGAGAACACGAACTACGTGCTTCTGCTGCACAATTACTGGCGGCGCAGCGGCGACGATGAGATCGTGCGGCGCAATTTCGATTCGGTGCGCGAACTGCTGGACTGGGTCACTGATGCCGACACAGACGAAGACGGCTTCCCCGAGGAGGGGCTTTACAACACGATCGACCAGGGTTCGCCGGCGATTCAGTACGCGTCCGACCAGGTCTATCTCGCGGTGCGGCAGATCGTGGCCTATCAGGCGGGCGCGCAGATGGCGCGAGAGGCCGGCGAACCTGCGGTGGCCGACGCGTGGGCGCGCCGCGCGGCCCTCACCGCCTCGACGCTCGCCGAGCGAGGATGGCTTGAGGATCACTTCGTGGTGGCGCTCAATCAGCAGGAGCAAATGACCTCCGGAGGCCTGGATGCCGACGAGGGCGAGGGCATGGAATATGATGGTGACGAGTACATCGGGATGGACTGGGAAGAGCGCCAGCATTACGAGGGCTCGTCAGACGACTCCACGATGCGCGGATGGGACAGTTACTCGATTTACACGACCAACGGCCTCGTCTACCCGTGGGGGGTGGGCATGATGGTCGAAGGGCTGGAGCTGCCTCGGCTGCGCGAGGACATCCGCAACGCCACCGCCGCGACGATGGGGGAGTTCGGCTCCCCGCACACCAGCCATGAGAGCAACATGTGGGTCTCGCAGAACATCTGGCGCGACATGGCCGCCGCCTACCTCGGGATCGACTGGATCGACAACGC
>JBKHFA010000185.1:0-7437 GCA_046540615.1 Armatimonadota bacterium
GGCAACTCAAACCACCGGGCCCCGCTCCGGTTGATGACTCCTGCTGAGAACCTATCTTCGGCAGGGGTCGATTCGCGTACGCATCCCTGAGAGTCGAGATCACCCTGCCGGAGCGCGGAGGAGTGATGAGTTTGAGCATCGAACTGATGCTCGTTGCCGTCGGCGGTGCGGCAGGTGCGGTCACACGGTACGCCACCGCCGTGCTTGCAGTCCGGCTCTGGGGGGAAACCTTTCCCTGGGGCACCTTGATCGTCAATCTTGCAGGCTGCTTCATGATCGGCCTTGTGTACGCGGCGGGCGTCGAAGCAGGCGCTCTCGGGCCCCGTGCCCGCCTCTTCGTGATGACCGGACTCCTCGGAGGACTAACCACTTTCTCGAGTTTCGGCCTCGAGACCTCGACTTTGCTGATGCAGGGGACCTCATTGTACGCCACGTTGAATATTCTCGGCAACGTTGTCGGCGGGCTGCTGATGTTCATGCTGGCCGTGGTGCTCGGACGCATCCTGCTGTGAAAGGGAGGATGGATGATGGGCGTTGTTTACAACGTTATTGAGGTCTTCACGAGCGAAGAAGTGCGGTTCGAGGGCAGGCCGGTGGCCGATGCGATCATTGACGTGCTTCGCGACGCCCGAATCGCCGCGCGATGCTTCGTCTCACGAGGGCAGGCGGCCTACTATGAGAGCGGGGAGGTGGCGAGCGCGAAGCTTGAGGTCATGTCCTCCAATCTGCCCCTGAAGATTGAGGTCATACTGCCGGCTCCGGAGTTGGATCAGGTGCTCGATCGGATCACGCAGATCGTGACCGACGGCATAGTCGTGGTCGAGGAGATGGAGGTGCACAGCCATCGCTCGCGCTACCGCTTGATTCCCCGCCAGTTACTCGTTCGTGACATCATGACGACGCCTGCGGTGAGTGTCGCACGGGAGACCGCAGTGCATGAGATCGTAAGGTTGCTCTTGAGTTCGGAGTTCAACGGGGTGCCGGTCGTAGACGATCATAATCGCCCTGTCGGGATCATCACCCAGGGCGACCTTGTTGGACGAGCCGGGATGCCGCTGCGCCTTGGTCTTATTGATGAGGCGGGCGAGGGCGTGACCGGCGACTTCCGCGAGCGGGCCCGCAATATCACCGCTGAGGAGGTAATGACGACGCCGGTGAAGACGATTCGTTCGGACAGGCCCGTGTCAGAGGCCGTTGAGATGATGCGGAAACATGGTCTGAAGCGATTTCCTGTGACCGATGAAGACGGTACGCTGGCAGGCATGGTGACCCGTCTGGACGTCTTCCGCATGGCCGTCTCAGGACGGTCGCATGACAGTCGCGGTCGCGATGTGTGCTATGTCGACTGGGAGGGGATGCCCCGAGTCAGCGAGTGCATGACTCGCGAGACCGGGACCGTCCGCCCCGACGCGTCGATCGGCGAAGTTCTCCGCAGTCTCGATGAGTGGAGCGTCCAGCGAATTGCGGTTGTGGATGAAGATCAGCGCCTGCTGGGCCTCCTCACGGACAGGGATATTCTCACCGCCATCGGCCACCGCCCTCGGGGACGCATTCGCGAGATCATCGATCACTTTCCACTGCCTGGCAGAAAGGCCTCCGACGCCGGCGAGATCACACTGGACACAACCGCCGGCGAGATCATGAAGACAGACTTGATCACGGTCGCCGAGAATGCAACGCTCGATGAGGCGCTCCGTCTCATGGTGGAGCACGCGCTCAAGCGCCTCCCGGTGGTGGATGAAGATGGACATTACCGCGGCATGGTAAGTCGCAATGCGCTGCTCCGGCTCAGTATCCCGGACTGAGTGAGACAGCGGCGAACGCGCCCTTCAACCCGGATCGCCGCGGCCGAAGTTGACGCGCACTCGCTCGCCTGCTACCATGCCGTCACCATCATCGCCCGTCCGAGAGGCAGCACCCACCCGTGGCAGACAACCGCGCTTCCGACAGCGACATTGCGGCAATCCACGAAGATGCGATCGACGAACTTGCGCGCGTGCGCGTCAGCGTCACCGAACAGGTCGGCCGGGTGATTGTCGGCCAGCAGCGCGTCATAGAGGACCTGCTGATCGGGCTCTTCGCGCGTGGCCACTGCCTGTTCATCGGCGTCCCCGGCCTCGGGAAGACCCTGCTGGTGCATACCGTCGCGCGCGCGATGGACCTCGACTTCTCGCGCGTGCAGTTTACGCCCGACCTGATGCCCTCCGACATCACCGGCACCGACATCCTCGACACCGACCCCGAGACCGGTGAGCGCTGCTACCGCTTCGTCCCGGGCCCGATCTTCACCAGCGTGCTACTCTCCGACGAGATCAACCGCGCGCCGCCGAAGACACAGAGCGCGCTGCTTCAGGCCATGCAGGAGCGGCAGGTCACCGCGGGAGGGCGCACGTATGACCTCCCCGACCCCTTCTTCGTGCTGGCCACGCAGAATCCAATCGAGCAGGAGGGCACCTACCCGCTGCCGGAGGCGCAGCTTGACCGCTTCCTGCTGAGTGTGCGCGTCGGCTACCCCAACCACGATGAGGAGAAGCAGATCGTGGAGGAGACGACCTCTACCTACGAACCGGAGGTGGAGCCGATCCTCTCCGCCGAGCAGATCATCCGGCTGCAGCACGCGATCCGCGAGGTCCCGGTGGGCGATCACGTGCTTGATTACGCGGTGCGCCTCGCGCGCTCGAGTCGCCCCGAGGACCCGATCGCGCCGGAGTTCGTCCGCCGCTGGGTCGCATGGGGCGCGGGCCCGCGCGCCTCGCAGACACTCGTGCTCACCGCGAAGACCCGGGCCCTTCTCTACGGCCGGCCGGTGCCATCGGTCGAGGACGTGCAGGAGATGGCGCGACCGGCGTTGCGCCACCGCATCATCACCAGCTTCGCCGCCGAAGCGGAGGAGGTCACCGGCGACCAGGTGGTCGAGAGCCTGCTCGACGCGGTGCCCGAGCCGTGAAAATCACAGACCAGCTTCTCTCGGCAGGCGGTGTGGTGATCCGCAGAGATCGTCACGGCACACGCGCGCTGGTGCTGCACCATCGCGAGACCGATGAATGGCGGCTGCCCAAGGGCAAGCTCAAGGCGGGGGAGAGCGCCGCTGAGGCGGCCGAGCGCGAGGTGCGCGAGGAGACGGGGCTGGACCTGCGCGCCGGACGCTACCTCGGCGTCACGCATTACTTCTACCTCAACCCCCACGGCAGCGGCTGCATCAGCAAGTTCGTGTACTTCTTCGAGATGGACGCAGGCGAGGGCCGGGTGGAGCTTGAGCACACCTTCGATGACGCGGAGTGGCTCCCGCCGCGGTCGGCGGTTGAGCGGCTTGACTGGGAGAACGAGCGCGACATGATCCGCCGCGCAATCAAGTGGCGGTAGCCCCGCGGATGGAGTGCATGTCGGTGGTTGACAGGACTATCATCAGACCGATCGCGATCTGCGTGTTCCGTCACAGAGGCCGGATACTCGTGGGGGAGGGCTACGACTCGGTTCGCGGCGAGAGATACCACCGGCCCGTCGGTGGTTCGCTGAAGTTCGGCGAGACCAGCGAGCAGGCGATCAGGCGCGAACTGCGCGAGGAACTCGGCGTCGAACTCCACCGGCCACAGCTCCTGGGAGTGCTGGAGAATCTTTTCATCTGCGAGGGGCAGCAGGCGCACGAGATCGTCTTCGTCTACGAAGCCCACTTTGCCGATGTGAGCTTGTATGATCGTCCGATGCTTCGGGGCTGCGAGGAGCGCGCCGGCGCCTACGCGGCCGTCTGGCGTACTCTCAGCGCAGACGATCATGCGCCGACCCTCCATCCGAAGGGCCTTACTGAGCTGCTCCACGACACCGCCGACTGCTGAGTCGCCTCGAGTGCCCGCGATTGCGCGTACACGCGAAAAGGCACCGGAATGATCCCGGCGCCTCATTGCGTTATTTGCTCAGGCCGTTCACTCAGGGATGAACGGAATCAGCGCCAGTTCACGCGCAACCTTGATCTCGTTCGCGAGTTGAGACTGGTGCTTGCGGCATGTGCCTGTCTGACGCGCTTTCCGGATGGAGGCATCATCGTCGAGATACCGCTTGAGCAGCGGTACGTTCTTGTAATCGAGGATGTTCTCCTGCGGTGCGACGCAGAAGCGGCAGACTTTCTTCTTTCGACCGCCGCCGCGCCCACCGCGCCGGCCGCGATATCCACCTTGTCGTGCCACGGTGTAACCTCCCGGTCATCATCACATCGTCGGTTGTGCAGTCTGATACTACTGCATCGAGCGCCCTGCGTCAAGCCCGCTGCTGCCATCAAAAGCCCTGCGCCGGATCGACGATCCGGCGCAGGAATGAACCTCCCGTGGATGCGCGGCCCCTGCGTCGATTACTGCGATGGCTCGCCGAGGATGGGCGAGTCATCGGGAACCGGAACGCCGTCAGGATAGTAGACCTTGAGCCACTTGGCATGACCGTCCGCGAAGCCGGCATTCGCCCCGTCATTGTGCCGCGTGTACGACCACATGTAATGATCGTCGTCACTTCCCGGGCCCTTGAGCCGCCAGTAGTTATTGCTGCCGTCACAGATCAGGCCCAGCCGGGCAGGATGTTTGATCTCGGCAAGCGGGATCCTGGCGGCGTAGGTGTTCCAGGCATAGTTGACGCCATCCGGGAAATCGGGGTGTGAGGCTCTCGAACCGCCACCTGATTGGATCTGCCTCTGGTTGATGCTCGGGCAACTGAAAATCTGCGCATTGTTCACATAGGGGTAGATGCACTCGAACCAGTAGATATAACGATAGTTCGTGTCGTCCCCGCCGTCCTCCGGGTCCATGACGACTTCCTCGCTACGGTAGCCTGCGCACAGGGGAAGCATCTCGTCGTAGTCCTGGGCGTACATCAACGTCGAGGTTATCATCTGCTTCACGTTGCTCAGACAGGAGCTTTGCCTCGCCTTCTCCCGCGCTCGGGCGAACACGGGGAACAGGATCGCCGCGAGAATCGCGATGATCGCAATGACCACGAGGAGTTCAATCAACGTGAATCCACGCTTCATGTCGGCACCTCCTGAGGCTTTTGTTGTCGCAGCGGTCTTGAAGCCTGTTCCACGGACGTCCCGTGTCACCTCCCTGCCTGCGAGAAATCACTGACGGAATTCGCCCATGCGCTCGAGACACAACGCGCTGGCGACCACCGCGGCCGTCTCCGTCCTCAGTATCCGGGGGCCCATCGTCACAAGGAGTATACCCGCATCTCGCGCATTTGCTTCCTCAGCAAGTGTGAATCCGCTCTCCGGGCCGATGAAAAGCGCCAGCGAACTGCCGCCCGCAAGCGCCTCCACCCGCTCGCCCAGCGACGGGGCATCGCTGCCCGCGAGGCCCGCGGAGGGCATCACGCCGGGAGCCTCTGACTGCACGAAACGCTCCACGGCCTCCTGCCACGACATCGGCGGGGCGACCTCGGGGATCTTCGTCCGACCACACTGCTTCGCAGCCTCCTCGACGATCCGCTGCCAGCGCTCCCGCTTCTTCTCGATGGCCCCGCCGCTGAGACGCACGACGGATTTTTCACAGAGCACCGGAACGAACTCGCTGACCCCGATCTCGGTGCACATCCGCAATGCGGTCTCGTAGCGCGAGGCGCGGGGCAGACCGTGGTAGAGGGTAAGTCCGACACTCGGCTCAACCGGCGCCCGGCGCGGCGCCCCCAGTTCGGCCACGAGGCTGTCCTGATCAGCCTCGATGATCTGCGCGGCGCGCTCGGCGCCCTGCTCGTCAACGACGATGAATGTGTCGCCGACGCTCATTCGCAGTACGTTCAGGAGATGGTGTGCGTCGGAGCCGATCACGGTTGCGGTGTCATCTGAGATCTGATCGTGATCGAGGAAGACTCTCGTCACTGGCTCTCGCCTCGCGGGGCGCTGCACACGAAGCCGATCCACTCGCCGCTCGGGCGGGGGACGATGCCGTCGAAATCCGCCTCGCGCAGCGCTTCGAGGACGCTCCCCTCGCGTTCGATCGGGATGCCGGTGCAGACGTAGGTCCCGCCCGGGGCAAGAAGCCGCGCCACCCGGCCGGCCTCCTGCGTCACGACGACGGGGTTGATGTTCGCGACAATCAAGTCCCACGGCGTCTCGATGGCGTCGAGGGTGTCCACGGTGCGAAGTTCCACCGTGCCGGTGTCATTCCGGCGGATATTCTCCCTGGCCACGCGGATGGCGGAGGGGTCGCAGTCGATCCCGAGCACACTGCCTGCTCCGAGTTTCGCCGCGGCGATGGCGAGGATTCCTGAGCCGCAGCCGAAGTCCAGCACGCGGTCGCCCGGGCGCATCCGCTCCTGCAACTCGTGGAGGCAGATCCGGGTGGTGGGGTGCTGACCCGTGCCGAAAGCGAGGCCGGGGTCGATCTCAATGACGATGTCATCGCGTCGAGGCGCCAGGTGTGGTCCGGGCCACGGCTCCCAGGTTGGCTTGATGACGATCCGGCCGACGCGCGCGGGCTTGTGATGCGCGCGGAAGGCCTCGAGCCAGTCCTCCTCAGCCACGAGCTCGGCCTCGATCCCGGCGGAGCCGCCGAAAAGTGTCTCGGGCACGGAGGCGAGGGCGCGCACCCGGCGGGTCGCGTCGGCCGTGGCGTCGGGAGAGAGGTAGGGGCCCATGTATCCGGTGATCTTCGTCACGTCACCGTCCTCATCGACGATGACGCCGTTGGGGGAGATGGGTATGAGCGCGGCGGTCACCGCGTCGCCGGCCTCCGGCGGGCAGGTGACCGTCACGCGCACCCAGATTCGACCTCGCTGGTCCGGGGACATCCTACGCCTCCCCGCCGAGCACCTTCCTGCGTATGCGATCGAAGAGCCCGGTCTGCTCGCCAGGCTCGATCTCCTCGCCGCGTTCCATGGCAAGCTCCATCAGCAGTCCGCGCTGCGTCTCGTCGAGGTTCTGAGGGGTGACGACGCGGAGGTTGATGATCTGCCTGCCACGCCGCCCGCCGCGCAGAGGGGGCAGGCCCATGCCGTCGAGTACGATCTGCTCGCCGGTTTGCGCGCCCGGCTGGATGGTCACCTCGGTCTCCCCGTCGAGCGTTGGCACGACGACGGTGTCGCCGAGTGCGGCCTGTGAGAAGGACAGGTCAAGGTCCATCAGCAGATCGCGGTCGCGCCGCGTGAGATCTGGATGCTGCTCGACGCGCACGGTGATGAGCAGATCACCGGGGATGCCGCCACCCGCGGGGACGTCCCCGTGGCCGGCCATGCGGATGCGCTGGCCGTCCTCGATGCCGGGCGGGATGGAGACGAGGACCTTCTGCGTCGAAGGGGTCACGCCGCGTCCGTCGCAGGCGGAGCACGGGTCGGTGACCACGGTGCCGCGGCCCTCACAGCGCGGGCACGGACTGGTGGTGGCCATCACGCCGAGGAGTGTCTGGCGCTGGCGGGAGACGTAGCCCCGTCGGGGCCTGTCGCCCCGCGTCATCGGGTGTTATC
>JBKHFA010000186.1:0-7385 GCA_046540615.1 Armatimonadota bacterium
GCGGCTAACGGCGGCTAACGGCGGCTAACGGCGGCTAACGGCGGCTAACGGCGGCCAACGACAGCCAACGGCTGATTGGCCGTAGCCGATAGCTGGCAGCTGGAAACGACCGCGGTGGGTGGCAGGACCTGCCACCCGCCGCCTGACAATCCGCTCAGATGGCCCGCTGGAGGTGGCGTCATGCCAACACGAACCTCCGTCCTTGTCCTGACCGCGCTGCTTGCCGCGTCCCCCCTCATCGCTCAGCACGGGATGATCCCGCCACCACCGCAGCTCGACGCACATGCTTCCAGCGTCGCCTTCAGCCCCGATGGTGCTCGACTCTCCGCCGCTGCGGGGTACACCGTGCGGACCTGGCAGATCGCCTCCGGAGAGCCCGTCGAAGCACTCTCCGGACTGGGCGAGGGCGTCATGTGCGTGGCATTCGGCCCTGACGGCAGGCGGCTCGCCGCCGCGGGCACCGACGGAGCGGTACGCCTCTACGATGCTGACGGCGCCCTCATGGCCACGCTCGAAGGCCACACCGACTTCGTCCGCGAACTCGACTTCAGCCCCGCGGGCAGCATCCTCGCCTCAGCCTCCGATGACGGCTCCGTGCGGCTCTGGGACGTCCCCGCGGAAGAACTGCTCCGGGAGATCCCCGACCATCCGGACTACGTCAGATCGGTCGCATTCGGCCCGAAGGGGCAACTGCTCGCCACCGGCTGTGACGACGGCATCGTCCGCCTCTGGGACGCGGACACCGGCGAGCTTCTGAGGGAACTGAGCGGTCACACCGACTACGTGCGCGGCGTTGACATCAGCCCCGACGGCGAGCTCGTTGCCTCCGGCAGCGACGACACCACCGTGCGACTGTGGAACGCCGCCAGCGGCGAGGAGGTCGCGATCCTGCGCGGACACTCCGACTGGGTGCGCGGCGTGGCGTTCAGCCCCGATGGCGCGACCCTCGCCTCCGGCGCCGACGATGGCCTTGTCAATCTGTGGGACGTGTCTTCAGAGGAGATCGCCGGTGTCCTTGAGTGCGGCGCGTGGGTGATGTCCGTCGCCTTCAATGCCGACGGCTCGCGAATCGCAGCGGCCTCCTCAGACGGCATCGTGAGCCTCTGGGACCCGGCCGGGCAGACGCTGCTTGCGCGGGCGGGCGGTGAGACCCCGATGCTGATGCGGCTGGCACTGAGCCCCGACGGGCGAACACTTGCCGCGGGCGCGCAGGACGGCGAGGTCTGGCTGTGGGACCTGCAGAGCGATGATCCCCCGGCGCGGGCGGTCGAACTTGCCGACGTCAATTCTGTCGCCGCGCTTACATTCAGCCCTGACGGGAAGCTGCTGGCGGCGGGAGGTGACGGCGGGCAGGTCCCACTGATCGATCCGGCCTCGGGTGAGGTCCTTCGGCGTCTCGAGGGTTCGCGGGGCATCGTCACGCTGCACTTCAACCGGCGCGGGCGCCTCAGGGCCGCCGGCGCGGATGGCTCAGTGCGGGCGTGGGACGTCGATGATGGCAGCCTCGTCTACGAGGCGGGCGGCGCCGGACATTCGGTGACGGTGGCGTCCGCCGCTTCGGGCCAGGTGCTCAAAAGCAGTCTCCGGCCTGCCGACTTCGGTGCGGCCATCTTCACTGGCGACGGTGAGCGCATACTCGCCGGCTCAGGGCAGGATGGCGCGCTGTCCCTTGCGCTGTCGCCCGATGAGCGGCTCCTTGCGACCGGGAGCAGGATGGGGACGGTGCAGATCGGATCGGCGGGCAAACTCGATGGCGCGGTTCTGTCGGGGGATGCGCATACCGACTACGTGCGCGCGGTCAGTTTCAGCCCCGACGGGCGCTTTCTTGCCTCAGCAAGTGACGATGGCACCGTGAAGCTGTGGTCGGTCACCCGGCGGAAGCTGGTGCGGACATTTGAGGGGCACACCGACTGGGTCCGCGACGTCCTTTTCATCGACAACGACCGCCTTGTGTCCTGCGCTGATGATGGCACGGCGAGAATCTGGAACGCGCCGACGGGTGATGAACTGCAGGTGCTGCATACCGCCGGCCCGGCTTCCGAGAAGCTCGTTGCGCCCTGAATGAGCGCCGCTCGCGCGGGCCGGACAGGAGATATGCGCGCGAGCCGCGAAGTTGCGAGTACGTGGAGATGTGTGCTACAATCTGCACAGATGCTGGCGGCAGGGCAGCCGTCGGTCGCACTATGTATCCATGACGGTTGACGGTTCGTGTCAGCCGCATCTTTCCGCCAATTGAGCGGGGCAGACGGGGAGCGACAGGTAATGGCACAACAGATCTACATGGACGGCGAACTGGTCGATCGTGATGAGGCGAAGGTGTCCGTCTACGACCACGGGCTGTTGTACGGAGACGGGGTCTTCGAGGGGATCCGCGTCTACAACGGGCGCATATTCCGGCTTGAGGAGCATATCAGGCGGCTCCAGCGCTCGGCCCGCGCCATCATGCTCGACATTCCGCTCTCCGTCGAGGAACTGATCGAGGCGCACGTTGAGACCTGCCGCGCGAACGACGTCCGCGAGGGCTACATCCGCACGCTGGTCACGCGCGGTGTCGGCGACCTCGGCCTCGATCCTCGCAAGTGTCCGAAGCCGAGCATCATAATCATCGCAGCGAATATCGAGCTTTACAACCCGGATCTTTACGGGACGGGGCTGTCGTTGATCACCTGCTCGACCCGGCGCAACACCGCGGCGAGCCTCGACCCGGGCATCAAGTCGCTCAACTATCTGAACAACATCCTGGCCAAGATCGAATGCAACCTTGCCGATGTACAGGAAGGCATCATGCTCACGGACAATGGCATGGTTTCCGAGTGCACCGGTGACAACATCTTCATTGTCTGTGACGGAGAGGTGGTCACGCCGCCGATCTCCGCGGGGATTCTCAACGGAATCACGCGGGCCGCGGTGATGGAGTGCGCTGAGGAACTCGGCATCACCGTCTCCGAGAAGCTCTTCCCGGTCACCGAGGTGTACACCGCGGAGGAGTGCTTCCTCACCGGTACTGCGGCGGAACTGGTTCCGGTCATCGAAGTCGATGGAAGAATCATCGGAAATGGGAAACCTGGACCGACCACCAAACGTCTATTGGAGCGGTTGCACGAACGTACGACCTCAGAAGGAACGCCGATATACGACTAAAGTGCACCGGATTCGGGAATGATTGAATCGGGGGCGCGTGATCCGATCCGCGAAATGGGCGGTTCGGTTACGCAGAAGCACCGGACAGATGCCGTTCCGCCCGGCCGAGGACTCCGGTGAGAGAGATCGGTGGCGGTGGGACCTGACTATGTGAACCTTCGGGGAGATGGCGCGGCCCAGGATATTCGCCCGCGCGTCGTGCGACTGGAGTTTTGAGGCGCGCGCCCCGACTTTCCTCTTTCGTGTGCCAATGATAGACCGCCCGGAGGGGCGGCGCGCGGGGCTTCAAGTCAGAGCCAGACGCGGAGCCATTCTCTATTCCGGCGCACTCTCGTGATAAGGGAGCTAAATGCAGCATGGAATTGTGGCAACGATTTACACATCGCGCTCGCAGAGCCATCCTCATCGCCCATGATGAGGCCTCGCAGATGCGGATGCACCTGATCGGGACGGAGCATCTGCTTCTCGGCCTGATTCGTCTGGGTGAGGGCATGGCGGCCGAGATCCTCCGGTCGATGAACGTGGATCTGCACGAACTCCGAGCCGACCTGCGGCGCAACATCGACATGGGATCAGAAGATCAGCCTTCCAACGAAATCTCGTTCACACCCGAGGCCCAGCGCGTATTGCAGCTTGCGTACGGGCAGGCCAGGGAGTTGGACGATCATCATATCGGCACCGAGCACATCCTTCTCGGCCTGGCGCGCGAGGGACGCGGCGCGGCATACCGCACCCTTCGCCGGCACAACGTGGAGGCCGCTCGCGTGCGCACCGCCATCCTGAACCTCGCTCGCGGAGACGATGACGGTGACGAGGAAGAAAGCGAAACACCGACGCTCGATCATTTCAGCCGCGATCTCACGGAGCTGGCCCGCGAGGGGCAGCTCGATCCGATCATAGGCCGCGGCCTCGAGCTTGAGCGGGTGGTGCAGATCCTGTGCCGCCGCACGAAGAACAATCCGTGCCTGATCGGGGACGCGGGTGTGGGTAAGACCGCAATCGCCGAGGGCCTTGCCCAGCGGATCTCGGAGAGCGACATCCCCGGGCCGCTGCGCAACCGCCGACTCGTGGCGCTTGATCTGGCGAGCCTTGTGGCGGGCACGAAGTACCGCGGTGAGTTCGAGGAGCGGATGAAGCGGGTGATGGAGGAGATTCGAGCCTCCGAGGGGCGCATCATCATCTTCATCGATGAACTGCATACCATCGTCGGCACGGGCGCGGCGGAGGGCGCGATGGATGCGTCCAACATTCTCAAGCCTGCGCTGGCTCGTGGTGAACTGCAGTGCATCGGCGCAACCACGCCCGATGAATACCGGAAGCATGTGGAGAAGACGCCCTCGCTTGAGCGGCGCTTCCAGGCCGTGCGCGTCGAGGAGCCGACGCCCGAAGAGGCGCTGGACATCCTCTACGGCATCAAGAACCGCTACGAGGACTTCCACCATGTGGACCTCACCGAGGACGCGCTGACAGCGGCGGTTGATCTCTCCGCGCGGTATATCACCGAGCGCGCGCTGCCCGACAAGGCGATCGACCTGATCGATGAGGCGGGCTCGCGCGTGAAGCTGCGGCGCTACCGGGAGGCATGTGAGGCGGACGCGTTCGACAGCGACAGTAAGGCCGATGAATTTGATGCCGACTTCTGCGTCGGTGTGGAGACCGACAGCCCTGAGATGTTCTACTTCCCCGAGAGCGACGAGGAGGGACTCGACCTGCCGGACGAGGCCGCGGAGACGCGGCCCGAGGTCCTCCGGACCGACATCGCGGAGATCGTCTCCACGTGGACGGGCGTGCCCGTCACGCAGCTTTCGCAGGAAGAATCGGAGCGGCTGCTGGAGATGGAGGGAGCGCTGCGACAGCGTGTGATCGGCCAGGACGAGTCGATCGCCACGGTCTCGCGGGCGGTGCGACGTGCTCGCGCCGGTGTCAAGGACCCGCGTCGGCCGATCGGCTCTTTCATGTTCCTCGGGCCGACGGGTGTCGGAAAGACGCTGCTTGCCCGTGTGCTGGCCGACTATCTCTTCGGCGATGAAGAGGCGATGATTCGCATCGACATGTCGGAGTACATGGAGCGTTTCGCGGTCTCACGCCTGATCGGCGCGCCTCCCGGGTATGTGGGCTACGAGGAGGCCGGACAGCTTTCCGAGGCGGTCCGCCGACGCCCCTACTCGGTGGTGCTCTTCGACGAGATTGAGAAGGCGCACCCGGAGGTCTTCAGCATCCTGCTGCAGATCATGGAGGACGGGCGTCTGACCGATGCCCAGGGGCGCGTCGTTGATTTCAAGAATACAGTCGTGATCATGACGAGCAATGTTGGCGCTCGCACGATCTCGGAGACGACCAAGATGGGCTTTTCGACTGCTCAGATCGAGAAGAAGGTCGAGCAGGAGAAGAAAGAGTACGCGCGAATGAAGTCGAAGGTGACCGAGGAGCTGAAGAAGGCGTTCAGCCCCGAGTTCCTCAACCGCGTGGACGACGTCGTGGTCTTCCACTCGCTCACGCAGGAGCAGATTCGCGACATCGTGCAGCTTGAGGTCGGCTACCTCAACAAGCGGCTGGCCGAGCAGGAGATCCACCTGTCGGTGACCGAAGAGGTCGAGGAGTTGCTCGCGAAAAAGGGCTTCGATCCGGCCTTTGGCGCCCGGCCGCTGCGGCGTCAGATACGCTCGCTCATCGAGGACCCGCTGGCCGAGCAGATTCTTTCCTGCGAGGCTCACGAGGGCTGTGAGATACTCGCTGACCTTGATGAGGACGACGAGCTGACTTTCCGCTTCATCGAAACGGCCGTTACGCCTCATCCGGCGTGACGCCGGCGACGCAGGTAAACCGAGAATCGCCGCCGCCCTGTCACGGTCGGCGGCGATTTTGCGTTACGTAATGGAGGACCACCCCGTCGGGCGGCGAAATGCCTGACGTCAAATTCTGCACATCTGCCGGAAAGTCTTACACATCCGGGCGCGCAATCACGCGCCCACCGCGGGGTCCGTGTGAATACGCGGAAATGCAGGGAGTGAGTTCATGCTCATACGCTGGTTGTGGTTCCTGTTCGTGGCAGCCGTCACTTTTTCATTCGTTCTCGTCGGCCACTGGGTCGGCAGCATGCTGGGAGACAATCTGATTGGTCCCGACGCCGGTCGTGACATGCTTCTTTTCCTCGTCGGCGTCAACGCGATCTTCGGTCTGGTCGGCTTCCTCATCGGATTGTTCCTTTTCCGCAAGCTGATCGGCTGGCTGCAGCACCTCGAGGAGGTCCCGGTTCTTGACAAGATGGCGGCGCTGGTGGGGACGATCGTCGGTCTCGCGGTTGCCCTGCTGGCGACGATTCCGCTGAACTCACTGGAGTTCGGACTTGGCCTGCAGATATTCGCGTCGATCATCGGCGCGATCCTCGGTGTCATCTTCGCGATGAGCGCCAAGGAGCAGCTTGTCTACGTGTTTCCAGGCCTGGCGCAACTTGGCAGGAACGTGCAGTCTGACCTGCCCCCGGGCACGAAGATGCTTGACACGAACATCATCATCGACGGCCGCATCTACGACATCTGCTCCACCGGCTTCATTGAGGGGCCGATCTGCATCCCGAACTTCATCCTCCAGGAGCTTCGCCACATCGCCGACTCGGCGGAGGGGCTCAAACGCGAGCGGGGCCGCCGGGGGCTCGACGTGCTCAACCGCCTGAAAGCGCTGCCGGACACAGATGTGATCATCTACCACGACCCCAGCCCTCCACGCGAGCACATGGAGGTGGACGCGCGGCTGGTCAATCTCGCCGCCCGCACCAACTCGGCGGTCGTCACGAACGACTACTCCGTCAACCGGATCGCCAGTCTCGAGGGCGTGAACGTCCTCAACGTCAACGAGCTTGCCGGCGCGATGCGCCCGACGTTCCTGCCCGGTGAGGACATCACCGTCACGATCATCAAGGAGGGCAAGGAGCCCGGACAGGGCGTCGGCTACCTTGATGACGGGACGATGGTGGTCGTGGAGCGCGCCGCGCGCATGGTGGGGGAGACGCTCACCGTGATGGTCACCAGCGTGCTGCAGACCAACGCGGGCAAGATGCTCTTCGCGGAGGTCAGCAGCAACGCGAATGACGGCGATGGCGAGGACGACTGATCGTGCCCGACGGCGACGCGACTGACACCGGCGGAACTCGGGCGGCCGCGGTCATCGTGGCGGCCGGGCGTGGCACGCGGTTTGGCGGCCCGGTGCCGAAGGTCTTTGCGCCCCTTGGCGGTCTGCCGATGGTT
>JBKHFA010000187.1:0-7323 GCA_046540615.1 Armatimonadota bacterium
CACGCAAAGAGGCGGCGCCATCATGGCGCCGCCTCTCGCATGTGAAGTGAGATGGTGCCCGGTGGAGCTACGGAACGACGTCCTCGTCGAGATCGCACTCCTCGTCATCCACCTGCTCGGGTTCCTCGCGCATCATGAAGTCCTTGCGGTCGGCCTGAGCGAGTTCGAACTCGGTTGAGAAGGTGATCGAGCCCTGGTGGCACGAGTAGGCGCACTGGCCGCAAAAGATGCAGCGGTCCATCTCGAACTCAACGTGCCCTACCGTCTCCTTCGTCCCGTCCTCGCGCTCGATGCGCTTGCGGACGACCTTGATCACGTCCGCGGGGCAGTCGCGCTGGCACAGACCGCAGAGGCTGCAGTCCGAGGGGTCGTACACCATCTTCCCCCGGAAACGCTCGGGCGGGGTGAGGCGCTCGACCGGATACATCACCGTCGCCGGCTTGCGCACGAGCAGTGACTCCATCAACTCCATCGCCATCGCGGCGATTCCGAATTTGCGGGCCATGGTTTAAACTCCTGCCTGGCTCGTCGTGAATATGATAAGACCCAGATTCAGCAGGGCCGGGATCCCAAGCCACACGAGGCACCACTGCACCATCTGCTCGATGCGGATGCGGGCCAGCGCGGCCTGAGTCAGTGAAAGGAAGAACACGATCAGCAGGATCTTCACCGCCAGCACAATCATCCCGACCACACCCGCAAGCCACGGGGCCATCGCGTCAAAGGGGATGCCCCAGAAATGCGGCCCGCCGAGAAACAGCGCCGCGATGAGCGCCGAACCGACGATCGTCTCGGTCATGAACGTCAGCTTCCAGACGGCGAGACGGCGGCCGGTGTACTCGACCTCCGGGCCGGTGACGATCTCCGTCTTGGCCTGCGGAATATCGAACGGAACGCGCTCGAGCTTTCCGATCAGCGCGATCATCGCGACCGCGAACGAAAGCGGCGCGGCGACAATCAGCCACGTGCCATCGGATTGCGCGAAGGTGATGTCGGTGATCGACCAGCTGTTCGCCGCCACCGCCGGCCCGAGGCACGCGAGAAAGAACGGGACCTCGTAGCCGAAAAGCTGCGTAAGCACGCGCGTCGCGCCGATGGTGGCGAAGGGATTGGTGGAGTACCAGCCGCCGAGAAAGAGCGCGAAGGCCGGCAGCGTGAGCAGGTAGATCACCACGATCAGGTCGCCGGCGAACGAGTTCACCGCCGTGAACGACCACATCGGCACGTAGATCGCCGATGCGATGACACCGGCGAATGCGATCAGCGGGGCCACGGCGAACATCGCCCGGTTGGCGTGCTCGGGGATGATGTCCTCCTTGGCCAGCAGCTTGATCAGGTCGGCAAATGGCTGTGTGATCGGCGGCCCAACGCGATTTTGCATCTTCGCGATGAGCTTGCGGTCCACCCAGGATGCAAACAGCCCGAAGGCCACCAGGAAGAGGAATCCCGGGAAGACAAATACGTGAAATAGCGGCGTCAACACCTGCATTGACGGTCCTCTCGTCTCCTGTTGATCCCGAAGCGGGCCCCCGTCTCTTTGTGGGACCCTCCGGCCCGTCCGGGCATAATGACTTGCGTCTACGGTACGCCGGCCGCCGCGCGAGCACATACGTCCAGCCCGGGCGGCGACGGCTGCACGGAGCAGTGACGCCGCCCGGAAAAGCCCTGCGCTCAGCGATCGCGGCTGAGCTTGACCAGTTCAGACCACGTCATCGTCTCCGTGTCGCCTGTGCGCACGTCATCGAGCACCACCATGCGGTCGGTGCATGAGAAGCACGGGTCGATCGACGCGAATGCGATCGGGATGTCGGCGATCTGCCCGCCGATGAGCATCTCGAGCGAGGCCGGGAGATTCGCCAGGGTTGGTGTGCGGATCTTCACGCGCTCGGGGACGTCGGCCCCGTTGCTGCGCACGTAGTAGATCAACTCACCGCGCTGCGCCTCGACTCGCGCCACCGCTTCACCCTCCGGGACGCGACGGGGGAAGCGAGCGTTAATGTCGCCCTCAGGCATCATGTCGAGGCACTGAGTGATGATGTCGCACGCGTCGATGACCTCCTGCACGCGCACGAGCGTCCGACCGAGCACGTCGCACAGTTCGGAGGTGCGGATCGGGAACTCCACCCTGTCATACTGCAGGTAAGGGAACGCCCGACGCACATCGTAGGCCACGTTCGATGCCCGCTGCACAGGACCGCAGGCGCCAAGCTCGTGGGCCAGTTCGGTCGAGAGGCCGCCCACGCCCTCGACGCGATCGAGGAACGTCTGCTCGGTCGTCGCGATCTCCGCGTAGTGCTCGGCGCGGCCGCGCAGGAACTCCACGCCCTCACGAATCTTCGTTTCCATCTCGTCGGTGATGTCGTAGCGCACACCGCCGAGTATCGTCATCGCGTAGTGGCCGCGATTCCCGGAGACCATCTCGAGGATATCCTGGATGACCTCGCGGTCGCGCCAGACGTACATGAAGAGCGACTCGAAGCCGACCTCATGGCCGGCGACGCCCAGCCACAGCAGATGGCTGTGGATGCGCTCGAACTCGTGCATGAGCATGCGGATCCACTGGGCGCGCTCGGGAATCTCGAACTCCGCGATCTGCTCGACTGCCAGGCAGAAGGCCTGGGTGTGCGCGTTCGAGCAGATGCCGCAGACGCGCTCACACAGGTACACGTCCTGCACGAAATTGCGCTCCGAGCAGCTTCGTTCGATCGAGCGGTGTACATATCCAATGCGGATGTCGGCGTCAACGACAAGCTCGCCATCCACGGAGAATCTCAGGTTTTCAGGCTCTTTCAGGGCCGGATGTTGCGGCCCGACGGGGAACGAAAGCTTAGCCATTGTTCTCCTCGCCCTCCTCATCCCCTGTGTCGTCTTTCCGCAGCGGGTAGTCGCCCTCCGGCCAGTCCTCGGGGAGCACCAGCCGGCGCGGATCGGGATGCCCGGCGATGGTCACGCCGAACATATCCGTGATCTCCCGCTCGTACATAATCGCAGCGGGGACGACAGGGGTAATCGTGTCGATCTCGTCTATCGCCTTATCTACGCCGACGCGCAAGTTCAGTGACACGCCGTCCGCGACAAAGTGATAGATGACGTCGATGTGACCCCCGCGGTCATTGCCGGTGATCGTCGAAAGATGCACCGGCCCCCACTCATCGACGATGAACTGCGCCATCTTCTGCACGTCTTCACGCGGGACACCGACCCAGCAGTCATGCGCCAGGGGTGCTTCCGCCTCGGTCAGTTCACCGTCGTAGTGCGACTGGATGTATTCGACAAGCTCGGGCGCCGTCACCGAAATCCCTCTCTAAGCGCTGGCAGGTTCTCGTCATTCACGCGGCTCTCCGGCCTGATGGCGCCGGCACGTCAGGTCAGGCTTCAGCGGCGTCATTGTTCCGCGAGGGACTCTCGCCGAGCGTCACTTCCGTGTCCTCGCGCTGGGCCGCCATCTGCTCGGGCGTGTAGATCAGGCCCTCGGTGTCGTGGTTCGCCTCGATCTCCTCGACCAGCGCCTGCGCGTCCGGGTCGAGTGTCGCCAGCAGCCTCAGCACGCCGTAGGCGATCGCGTCGGGGCGAGCCGGACAGCCCGGGACGTACATGTCCACCGGGATCGCCGCGTCAACGCCGCCGAGCACGTTGTACCCCGGGTAGAAGGGCGCCCCGGAGACCCCGCAGGTGCCCACCGCGACGACGAACTTCGGGTCGGGAACCTGATCGTAGACCCGCACCACGCGGTCACGGATCTGACGGGTAACCGGCCCCGTCGCCATGAGCACGTCGGCGTGGCGGGGGGTGCCCTCAAGAAGTACACCGAGCCGCTCGAGGTCGAAGCGCGGCATCAGCGCCGCGATGATCTCGATGTCACAGCCGTTGCACGAACCGCAGTTGAGATGGCAGACCCATGGGCTTTTGCCCCGAGCCCACTTCACCAGTCCATTCAGCATGATATTTCCTTTGTTGAGGCGACTTTGCGCCGTTGAATCGTCAGTCTTTGAACAGGATCACGATCGCGAAAAGGCCAATGACAAGGTAGGCTCCCACAAGCCACAGGCTCGCGATCCTCGGCGTGGTGCCGAGCACCAGCGCGAGGACGTCGAGGAGCGTGAAGATGAAGGCGGCGTGAAACAGATGGTACGCCGTCGGGAACGACTCGCCCTCAACGTTCTCACCGCAGGCCCACGTCTTGAGCTTGCCGCCAACCTCGCGCGTCGGCGCGGCTATCGCCCTGCCGAACGCATACAGCAGCCAGCCTGCGATCAGACTGAGACCGAACACCGTCGCCGGATGGTAAAGAATCCCTGCCGCCGTCATCTGCATGTGCCTCCGTGCGCCGGCCGATCCCGTGTTCTGTGACCGCGATCGACCGCCTATTGTTCAGCATATCAGTGCGCTTATACCGAGATCAACCTGTCCGCCCGCCCCACGGACTTACATCCCGCCAAGCATGTTCGCGATCTGCTCGGCGGCCGGATCGACGATCACGAGGCCGATGTCGGGCAGCACGCCGAGCAGCAGCGTCAGCGCGGCGAGCGCGACGATCGGCAGCACGATCAGGAAGGGCAGCGGCTTGAGCGTCTCAGGCCGGTCCACGGGGACCGGGCCGAAGACGACCGTGTTGACCGCGTCGAGGTAGTAGAAAAGCGATATGACGCTGTTGAACACCAGCATGACGATCATGAAGATGCCCCATCCGCCGACATCCGCGCCGGCCTTCGCCAGCAGGACCTTCGAGAACCAGCCGTTGAACGGTGGCGCGCCGGCCAGCGAGAGGGCGAACATCAAGAAGCAGACCCCGACGACCGGGAAGCTCCGTCCGATCCCCGACAGCTTGCGCATGTCGCGGGTGCCGAGGATGTAGAGGAAGGCGCCGGCGCAAAGGAACGCGCCGCCCTTCATGATCGCGTGATTGAGGATGTGGTAGAGCCCGCCGCGCATTCCGCTGAAGCCGGCCATCGCAGGGAAGCCGACGGCGAGGCCCACGCCCATCAGGATGTAGCCCATCTGTGCGACGGACGAGTAGGCGAACATGCGCTTGAGGTCACTCTGGCGCAGCGCGATCAGGTTGCCGACGAACATCGTGACGACGGCGAGCAGCACCAGCAGCATGCCGAACTGGACCGCGGAGAGTGCCAGGAGCGCCTTGAGCATCGTGATCAGGCCGGCCTCGATGACGATCCCTGACAGCATTGCCGAGATGCCGCTGGGCGCGGCCGAGTGGGCGTCAGGCAGCCAGGTGTGCATCGGCACGATCGCGGCCTTCACGCCGAAGCCGACGACCAGCAGCGCCACGACGGCCATCATCTGCGCGGTGCCCACGTGCGCCTCCATCACGCCCGGAAGCGCGGCGAGGTCAAGAGTGCCGGTCCACGAGTAGACGATGGCGATGCCAAGCAGCGCCAGCAGTGAGCCGACGGTGGAGATCACCACGTATTTGACGCCGGCCTCGACCGGCTCCCACTCCTCGCGCTCGAACGCCACGAGCACGAATGACGCGACGCTCATCGCCTCGAACAGCACGAACATCGTGAAAAGGTCGCCCGCGAAGCCGATGCCGATGATGCCGGCGGTCATCAGCAAAAGCAGCGCGTAGAACTTGCCGATGTTGCGCCGGTGCATGTAGCGCATCGAGTAGATGACGACCATCAGTGTGAGCAGCAGGGCGGTTGCGGCGAGGAATATGCCCAGGTGATTCCCGGTGACGTAGGCCTGAAGCGGCCGCAGCGCCTCGGAGACGGGCCAGCCGATGGCGAGGCCCCCATCGAGAATCGTCCAGACCTGGTAGACCGCATGGGCGGCGCCCAGCACGGCAACGAACGCCACGAAGCCCGTCAGCATCCGGCTGCGCGACAGTCTGCCCACGACGTACGCCAGCAGCGCCGCGCCCGACAGTATTGCGATGGGAAGTAGCACTTCCATTGCTCTATCCCCAACCCAGGAACATCAGCAGCACGGCGATAAAGCCGATCGCCAGCCACAGGCTGTTGTTGTTGAGATCGCCCGTCTGGAAGAGACTCAGCACGGACGCTACGGCACGCATCACGACATACCAGAATCCCCAGAACCAGTCCATGAAGCCCTTTGTGTCGGTGACGAGGTCGGCCCACATCCGCGGGCCCTCGGGCACCGGCGCCCCGTGACGGCTCCATCGCAACGTCAGCACGATGATGATCGCCACGACTCCCGCTCCGACGAGGAGCATCGGATTGAGCGCGTGCCCGGCGCCGTAGAGCGTGTGATGCCAGAGTTGGCCAAGCTCCGTGACCTCGACCCCATGATAGGGCAGTTGCAGGCCGAGCTTCGTGGTGTAGCCGCCGACGTAGAGCCACGAGACGATCGCGCCGAGACCAAGCGCCATCAGCGGCGCCGTCATCTGCCACGGCGACTCATGCGGCTCGACCTCCGTGCGCGGCTCGGCCTGGAAGGTCAGCCAGTACATCCGCCACGAGTAGATGGCGGTGAGGATCGTGGTGATCAAAAGGATCACCAGCGGCCCGATCATCCCCTGGTGCAGCAGCGCCTCGAGGATCGCGTCCTTCGAGAAGAAGCCGTTCAGCAGCGGGACGCCGGCAAGCGCCAGGGTGCCGACAAGGAACGTGATATGCGTGATGGGCATCGAGCGCTTCAGGCCGCCCATCTCGTACATGTTGCGCGTGTGCGCGGCATGGATCACCGAGCCGGCGCACAGAAACAGCAGCGCTTTGAAGATGGCGTGGTTGAGCAGGTGGAACTGGCTCGCGAAGACCGAGGCAGCCCCGACGCCCGCCATCATGTAGCCAAGCTGCGAGATCGTCGAGAACGCGAGCACCCGCTTGAGGTCCTTCTCAAACAGCGCCAGCACCGCCGTGAGCAGCGCGGAGATCGCTCCGATCCACGCCAGCGTCGGCAGCCACCATGCGATCAGCGAGAACATCGGCAGCGTGCGCACCGCCAGGTAGATCCCGGCGTTGACCAGCGTCGCCGCGTGGATGAGGGCGCTGATGGTGGTCGGCGCCTCCATCGCGTCCGGCAGCCACACGTGCAGCGGGAACTGCGCGGACTTGCCCGCCGCGGCGGCGATGAAGCCGCCACCGGCGATCGCGAGCAGGTGCATCGGAATCTGGCCCGCAACGGCGGCTTCGATGGTCGCTTTGATGCTGAACGGGTCCTCCGCGCCGAGGTCGCGCATGACCGACCACAGGACCGCGACGCCGACCAGCAGGCCGATGTCACCGAATCGGGTGACGATGAAGGCCTTGGCGCCGGCCTCGCGCGCCTTCGACTTGTGATACTCGTACGCGATCAGCGCGAACGAGCAGAAGCCGATGATCTCCCAGAAGATGTAGAGTG
>JBKHFA010000188.1:0-7312 GCA_046540615.1 Armatimonadota bacterium
CGGCACATCCGCAGGGCGGGCCGGCGTGGCTGGTTGCGACGATCGACGCCGCCGGTCGGCAAACGCGGCTGGTGATGGTGGACGCGATGACCGGCGAGGTCCTCACGGCGGCGAACGGCAGCGAACGGCGGCAAACGGCGGCAAACGGCGGCAGCGGCTGACGGCAAACGCGTTGTGCTCACTCACAAGTGAAGGAGATGGCATGGAGCAATTGCTGCGGGAGATGCTGGACGAGTTTCTGATGACGCACTCGCCGTCGGGGCAGGAGGGGGAGATGGATGAGGCGGTCCGGCCGTGGCTTGAGCGCTTCTGCGACGAGGTGTGGATGGACGCGCGCGGAAATCTGATCGGCAAGATCCGGGGGGAACGGCCCGAGGGCGCGGTCGCGATCGCGGCGCACAAGGACGAGATCGGCGCAGTGGTCGAGCGGATCGAGGATGACGGGCGCATCAGGCTGGAGGGCACGCCGGGCATCCAGGCGTGGCGCTACGGCGAGGGGCCCTTCGATCTCATCGGCGAGGAGGTCGTGACCGGCGTGCTGTCGGTGGGCAGTTGTCACACCTCCGAGCGCTCCGCCGACATCCACGCGGCAAAGAGCAGCAAGCCGATGGACTGGGAGGTCTCGCGCGTCTTCACGGGACTGACGGGGGAGGAAGTGCGGCGGCGCGGCGTGGACGTCGGCTGCATGGCCGTCGTGGCGCGCTCGCGGAAGACGCCGATGTACATCGGCGACGGCGTCTGCGGCTACGCGCTGGATGACAAGGGCGCGGTCGCGGCGGCCCTCATCGCGGCGAAGACCCTGCGCGAGGCGGCCGGCGAGCGCGGCGGGGTCCCACCGACCGATGTGTACTTCCCGATCACCGCCGCGGAGGAGATCGGCTGCTCGGGCGGGCGTTACGTCGCGCGGACGCTGCCGGTGCAGACGATGATCGCGATCGAGGTGGCGCCGGTGGCGCCGGAGTACCCCATCGAGATGAGCGCGGCGCCGGTGGTCAACTTCAAGGACAAGTTCGTCTATCACAAGGGGCTCTCAGATCGGCTCTGCGCCATCGGCGACGAACTCGGCTTCGGGCACCAGCGATCGCTCTTCCGCACGATGGGCACGGACGCGGGCGAGGCCTACCGCTCGGGCACAATCGCGCGGGCGGCCTGCGTCTGCTTTCCGACGGAGAACACGCACGGGTACGAGATGGCGCATTTCGAATCGATCATCAACACCGGGCGGGTGCTCGGGACATACGCGGCGAATCCGGCGTTTTGAGGAGAGGGAGCATGGCAGAGACGATCGGAGCGGCAGTCATCGGACTGGGTATGATGGGCGAGCGGCACGCGCGGGTGTGGCAGGAGTTGCATTCGACGCGGATCGTGAGCGTGTATGACATCGTGAGCGAGCGCGCGGAGGAGGTCGCCGCCGCCCTCGGGTGTGAGGCGGCCGGAAGCCTCGAGGAGGCCATCGGCGCGGAGGGCGTGGAGATCGTCAGCGTGTGTACCAACGATGAGGCGCATCGCGAGGGATGCGTCGCCGCCGCGGAGGCCGGCCGGCATGTGCTCGTGGAGAAGCCGCTGGCGACCACGCTGGAGGACTGCGACGCGATCATCGAGGCCTGCGAGCGGCAGGGCGTGAAGCTGATGACCGGACACATCTGCCGCTTCGATCCGCGTTACGTGAAATGCCGCGACGCGATCGTGGCGGGCGAGGTCGGCGAGGTCGTCCAGGTGTTCGCGCGGCGCAACAACATCACTGCCTCGGGCAAGCGCATCGGCCCGCGGACGTCGGTGGCGTTCTTCCTCGGCGTGCATGACATCGACCTGCTGCAGTGGGTCACCGGCAGGCGCATCACTCGAGTCTGCGCCGAGAGTTCGAGCAAGCTGCTGGCGGATATTCCCGCCGATGACACGATCATGACGGTCTTCCGCCTCGAGGGCGGCGGGGTCGGAGCGCTGGAGACCTGCTGGGTGATTCCCGAGGGCTCGCCGAACTCGCTCGACGCGCGGCTTGAGGTCGTCGGGACCGCCGGGCGGGTCGCCGCGCGGGTCGGGGGTGAGGGCTTCGAGCAGGCGTCCACCGAGCGCGCCTCGCGCCCGGACATCGTCTACTGGACGGAGATGCAGGGGACCGCGGAGGGTGGCCTGCGCCGGCAGCTTGAGCACTTCGCGACCTGTGTGATCGAAGACCTGCCGCCGACGGTCTCGCCGGAGGAGGCGCGCAGCGCCGTCGAGGTCGCGGTGGCGATCCACGAGTCGCTGGAGAGCGGCGGTCCGGTGGAGATCGGAACCTGAGACGCACGGAGACAGTCAGAGGACGTGGCGCTGAAGAGGCACCGGGCGCGCGATCTTTGCGACGCACGGACGTTTGTTCGTGGGACCATCTGACCGGGGTGATAGTTGTGACGCAGGCCGGCAGACTTCTACGCATGGCGCGCTGGGCCGTCGTTGCGGCACTCGTGACGGTCGCAGCCGCCGGGGCACAGGCACAGGGTGAGGATCCGCTCATCGTGATCGATCTGCAGACGACCGGGGCGCAGTCGCATCTTGGCGACTGGGTGCAGGGAGCGTTGCGCGATGAGCAGGTGCGCGTGCGCTGGCCGTTGCTCGAGGAGGGCGGAAGGTTCGAGGGCGAGCCCGCCTGCGTGCTGACGTGGTCGGACCCGGACCGCAGCGCAGCCGGGACGAAGCGCCTGCGACAGCACCTCCGCGATGGCGGCGGACTCATCTACGTGGTCGGTGAGGGCAACCCGGGTATCCGCACGTCGCGCGACTTCCTCGGCCCGCTGGACGTCGATGTGCGCAGGCTCGATGCCGGGGCGGGCGCGGCCGAGTGGGTCGCGCACCCGCTGACGGAGGGCAGCCCTGACCTCGGCGCGGTGAACGCCGGAAGCGCGATCTCCGGCACCGGCGCCAACCCGCTGATTCGCAGCGGTGGCCGGCAGATCGCCGTGGCCTTTGACTGGGGGCCGATGGGGCGCGCGGTGATCCTCGATCATTCACTGCTCTTCGATCAGCTCAACGAGACCCGCCCGAGGCCCGGCGTGCGCGACTTCCTCGTCCGGTCGGTGCTCTGGGCGGCGCGCGCCGGAGAGGAGATCACGGACACCCCGCCCCCGGTGGAGAGGCCGGAGATCCCGAGCATCGAGGAACTGATCGGGCAGCAGACGGCGCCGCCGATCGCTCATCAAAACGCGTTGGTTGATCTGCCCGATGACACCAAGAACAACTGGGCCGAAATCCGCGAGTTGCTCGTCGCGGAGCTTGACCGGGCCGACCTTGAGATCAACGCGCCGAGTCCCCGCGAGGATGAGCCGCTTTTCGAATCAGACGCGCTGGAGCGCGCGGGGCTTGCGGTGATCGGCACGTGGCGCGAGGCCGACGAGGTGGACTGGTCGGAGCCGCTCGCGCTCGGATGGTTTTTCAACCGCGGGGGGAGGATCCTCGCGATCCCCCACGCCGCGGGTGGGACGATGGGGCGCATGGTCGGCTTCAATGAGATGCTCACGCAGCTTCGCATCGCCATCTCGCTCGAGCGTGGCAACGGACGGGCGCAGTTCGTCGAGCACCCGATCACGAGGGGCATCCGCGCCCCCGAGGACGGCTTCGGTATGCGCGGTGGCGCTCGGATCTGGGCGCCGCTGACCGACCCGCTGGTCACCGTGCGCAACCACCCTGCGGCGGTGGCGTGGCAGCGCGGTGAGGGACGCATTGTCGTGATCGACGGGCAGTTGCTCCTCAGTCAGGGCCGCGAAGACGAGGCCTATCCCGAGATGATCACGTTGCTGCGCAACTCGATCGAGTGGCTGAAGGGCGAACTCTGAGGCGCTGACGACGGTCAATCAGACCACGAGTACTCAATCACACGCTTTCACGACACACGGCACCTGAGGCGGCGTATCATGGTTTACGACTTTCACACACATACAACACTCAGCGACGGCGTGCTCCTGCCGATGGAGTTGATCCGACGGTGCATCGTCGCCGGCTACGCGGCGCTTGGAATCGCCGATCACAGTTCGGCGTCCACGATGGGCCGGGTGGTTCGCGAGGTCCGGCGCGACTGCGCCCTCGCGCAGAAATACTGGGGGTTCTCCGCATTCCCCGGAGTCGAACTGACTCACGTCCCCGCGGCCTCGATCGGCGAACTGGCGGCTGAGGCCCGGCGGATGGGCGCCTCGCACGTGGTGGTGCACGGTCAGTCGCCGGTCGAGCCGGTGGAGCCGGGGACGAACCTCGCCGCGGTCTCCTGCGAGGACGTGGACGTCCTCGCACACCCCGGCGATCTCACCGAGGAGGAGGCGCGGCTTGCCGCCGAGAACGGCGTCTTCCTCGAATTGAGCGCGAAGGACGGGCACTCGCTCGGCAACGGTCGGGTGGCGAAAGTCGCGCTGGATGTCGGGGCGAAGCTGCTTGTCAACTCCGACGCGCATACTCCGAGCCAGCTTCTGACCGACGAGAAGGCCCGAAAGGTCGCGCGGCTCGCCGGCCTCAGCCCGGCCGAGGTCGATCAGGCGCTGGTGGATAACGCTGAAGAACTGGTCGCGAAGATCAGGTCGCGGCTGGATTGAAGGACAGGGGAAAAGTGAAGAGTGAGATGGCGGCGACACCGGCGGTGACGCGATTCAAGCGTGGCTCGGCGATCCTTGCGACGATGGGCTTGCTCGTCGCAGCGCTGCTTGGCGGCTGCGCGCGCGGCGGTGAGGGTGAGTCCATCGTCCCGGAGACCGTCATCGACTTCGCCGTGACCTTCGCGGGCCCGGTGCAGGACTCGTTTTACTACTACATCGCGATCGACGCCGACGATGACTTCGGCACCGACGGCCCGCTCCCCATCGCCGCCGGACCGGACTGGGGCAACGGCTGGGGCACCGGATCGCTGACACACTACGTCGAGTACCGCCAGGGCCGCTACGAACTCTTCGCGGCCACGTTTGAGCCACGGCTGCGGCGCGAGGGCGGTGGTATCAGCGGCGTCTCGGGCACACCTGACACTACCGACGCCAGCACATACACCATCACCGTCGACGCGCTGAACCTCGGCGCGGCCACCCTCACCGGCGCCGGCGCCATCGCCACGGTCACCAACGACGGCTTCCAGGCCGCGGGCGCGCTCCAGCTTGCCACGAACGCCGCGGGTGACGTGGTTGCGGACTCCGTCACATGGACGCCCGCCGCTGAGGGCGGGCGCGCTCTCACCGACGCCGAGCAGGCGCAGATCGATGCGCTCAACGCCGGCGGCGTCGCGCTCGCGGCCGACTCGCTGGACGAACTCGGCCTGACACTGACCATCGCCGCCGGGCCCGACCTGTCCGGCGCGCAAACCATCGATGTTGCGCGGACCACCGCCGATGTCACGAGCCGCTTCGAACCCGAGCGCCTCGGTTCCGTCACCACCGAGCAGTCCACGCTGCCTGCGAACAATGATGCCGAACTCTCGACCGGGCCGATCCCGGGGATGACGATCGTGACCGGCGACCTGATCGCGGGGGAGAGCGCGGCCATCCGCCTCGTGCCGAACGCCGCCGGCGATTCGCTCGGCTTCCCCTACGATTCGACGCTTCCGCAGGGTGGCTCCACGCTCCGCGTGACCCTTGACCTGAGCCGCCTCGGAGCCAATGTTGAGAACCTCAGCGTCAACTTCATCGCCACCACCGAACTGATCTTCGACCCGACGGTGGTGAATCCCGAGGAGAACACCTACGACGCACTCGGCCGGCAGGGGAATGACGTCATCACCTTTGTGACCGATGAGGAGCAGACGATCGAGAACGGCGATCTGACCGGTGAGGAGGAGGCCGACGACCCCACGCTCGAAGGTCCCGCCTCCGAACAGGATAAGGCCTCCGTGGACATCGTGGACTGGCGCGTGAACGTTCGGCGGCTCAGGTAGCGCGGCGGCGGAGCTTCCCCGGCATCGCCCCGGCCTGTGCAGTTGCCTTTGTCGTCCGGAGGTCGGGCGGTGCCCTCGTCCGCACGCCGTTTGCGACGGCAACGCCCCCCGGCGAGGGCGCCGTGAGCTCTCCGAGCTCCCCCATAACGACAACGGCTGACGACCAACGGTACACGCGTGCAGCGAAACAACGCTGGATTCCCGGTGGTGCGGACGCCCTCGTCCGCACGCCGTTTGCGACGCCTACAACGGCAGCGGCGGACGGTTCTCCCGCACCCCGAAGGCCATCCGCGCCCGCCCGTCGAACCACCTTCCCGACGCCTACTCTCATGCACAGGGGAGGCCCCACCATGCCGCTGACCGTCTCCATCGTCGGATGCGGGAACATCGCGCGCAGGCACATCGCCGGGTACCAGAAAGTCGAGGGAGCCGAGTTCGTCGCGATGTGCGACCTCGATGGCGAGAAAGCCGCGAACTACGCCGAGCAGTTCGGCGGCAGGCCCTACACCGACGTCGTCACCATGCTCGAAACCGAGGCCCCTGACATCGTCGATGTCTGCACTAAAGAGATGCACCGCGACTCCCCCGTCATCAAGTCCGTCTCCCGCGGCTTCACCACGCTCGCCGAGAAACCGCTTTTCGCCGCCGAGGGGCAGTACAACGTGCAGCCATCTGACGTCGAGGTCGGGCGGCGGATGGTCGAGGCCGCGCAGGTCGGCGGAGCGGAACTCTTCATGGCCTTCAACTACCGCTTCGGGGAGTACGCTTCGCGGCTCAAGCGCATGATCGAGGGCGGCGAACTGGGCGAACTGCAGTACGTCCACGCCTGGACGCGCCTCGCCTGCTGGTCGCATGTGATCGACCTGCTGCGGTGGTTCTGCGGCGACATCGAGGCCATCGCGGTGGCGACGTCCGGCCCGTCCGACTCGAGGACGCGGGCGGGTTCGCTGCGCTTCGCGAGCGGAGCGGTTGGCACGCTGCTTGGTGAGGCGATCACGCCGAGCTTCCACGACATGCTCCGCGTCCGCTGGTGTGGCAGCGAGGCAACGGCCGTGCTTCGAGACATCGCCGGCGGGCTGGAGGTCTACCCGCGAGGCGAGAAGCAGCGCACGATCGTCCAGCAGGCGCACCATGACCCGCGCGGCGAATTCATGGAGACATTCGACCGCGAGGTGGCCGGATTGTGCAGCCATGTGGAACACGGGGCGGCGGTCCCGCTGGCCACCGGTGAGGACGGTCTGCGGGAGCTTGAGGTCGATGCAGGCTACGTCATCGCGGCCGAGCGCAAAGTTTGGCTGAATCTAACAGAGGAATGGCGATAATTTCTGCGAACCGATGGAGGTCAGTCGAGCGTCATTAACGAATAATGAAGTACCGTTTCACACCATTCTTTGAAGGGGGTCGTGAAATGAAGCGCGGATTCACGCTCATCGA
>JBKHFA010000189.1:0-7298 GCA_046540615.1 Armatimonadota bacterium
CACCGCGTCGGTTGAAGCGGGAAGCTCGACCGCATCGGCAGATTGCATCTGCTCGGCCGCCGCCACCTGCGCCTCCGCGCGATCATCGGCCACCTCATCGGATTCGGCGGTGCGATTGCCAAGCACCGCGTAGGGCCATCCGTTGGTGAACTCCGCCCAGATGATCTGCCCGGTCCCGTCGATCTCCACCGCCGAGAAGTCGCCGCTTGCCTCCATCTCCGCGGCGAGTTGCTCGATCGCGTCAGGGATCGTCATGTCGTCGTTCAGCATCTCCGCGTAGCGATCGCCGTAGCTTTCAACTGCGGCGACCGTCTCGCCATCGGTGATCTCTCCGTTGCCCGGACCATCGCCGTTGCCATCATCGGGCCCACCGTTTCCCGGCCCGTCCGGCGAGGGGACCGTCGGGCCGTGACCGCCCGAACAACCGGCCAGCACCAACCCCATGATCCCGGCGACGATCAGAATCATCATCAGAGCCGACTGTCTGCGCGCTCCTCCGCGCTTCATCCTCAACACACCCTCCACGTGCGTCAAACTGCATATTGTTCAGTCATATACTTACTTTTCCGATGGGCAGGAGGGGGTCCTGCATGAATCATGAGAAAATATTGATAATCCGTGCAGGAACATTCGCTGGACGTGTCAAAGTGTTTTCTCACAACCTCACTGCGAGGGTGAAGTTTGAGGTCGCACCATTCTGAACGACGGGTTACATGGAGGAGGAACTGGAGATGGGACGAAGACGATTGTTTGTGCCCGGCGTCGTGCTGGCCCTCGTCTTCTGCCTCGGCTTCACGGCCGAGCAGGCGAATGCCGGCAACCGCGAGATCGGTGGCTACGTGGCCCAGGCGGAGGACCGGTTCGTGCGCAACGTCTGGAACTTCATTAAGAATTTCCAGTCATGGCAGAGCATCGGTGGACACCAGTACAAGTACGACCAGTATTACTGGATGGAGCCGTGGCTTTTCGACGGCTCCCACAATGCGTACGTGGACAGCCAGGACTTCGCATACGTGGCGTGCCACGGCGGTCCGTGGGTGATGGCATCCCACGATGGAACGGCCGATGTTGACCTTCGCGATGTCCCGGCATACGGCGACCTGCCCAACGGCGGCGACATGGAGTTCCTTGTGGTCGAAAGCTGCGACACCATCACGGCTTTCACCGAGGCGACCTTCGACTGGAACGACTGGCGCAACACAAGCTCCGGCGGGATCTTCGGCGGCCTGCACCAGGCGATGGGCTTCTGGACGCTGAGCATCTCGGACAACCGAATCCCCGAGTTCTTTGCCAGCCAGGTCAAGGGCAACAACGTGGTCTGGCAGGCGTGGTTCACGGCAGTGCAGCTTGAGCGGCAGTTCCCGACGTGGCGGCCTGATGACATCGAGTCCGGCGTGGCGTATCCCGGCTGGGCGAGCGCGATCATGCCGCAGAAGTGCAAGACCGACCGCCTCGGTTCGTACAGCGCGGACCCGGTGGCAAGCGACCTGCTCTACAGCGTGTGGGAGGAGTAGCAGGCCATGTCCACCCACACCCTTACAGAGCACAGGAGGAGGAGAACGATGACTGACAACAGACGACTTGCCGTTGTCGCAACACTGATCACCGTCGCGTTCATCCTGGTCGCGCTGCCGGTGCACGCCCAGGTTGACGACCAGCCGCGGATCGAGCGGCCGCGAGTGAACACCGGCCCGCAGATTCAGGTCGATCCGCGAGTGCTGCAGCGCCCGAATCTGCAGCTTCGCCCGCAGAACATCGAGTTCCGGGCGCGTTTCGACGAGCGACTGATGGAGCGCGCGAGCCGAATGAACCTTTATCGTCTCGAGGACTCCCCCGTGAATGCCGAGACGATGATGAGACTCGCGGAGCAGTACACAGTCACCGGTCAGCAACAACAGTTCGGCACCATGCTGGCGGTCACCGATGAAGACAACGGCTTCATGATGCTCGACCGCGAGACCGGGCGACTCGCGTTCAACGTTGACCTCGCGGATATGATCGATGACAATCCGGGCGATCTTCCGTCCGACCGCGAGGCCGGCCAGATCGCCATGGAGTTCTTGCGCGAGAACCAGCTTATGCCGGACGCGCAGCAGGCCGTCGTGGCGCATGTCGGCCGGATCATGTCCACGTCGGATCAGATCAATCGGCCGATGGCACAGGCGCTGGTTGTGCATTTCGCCCGCCAGGTCGATGACGTGCGCGTGGTCGGGCCCGGCTCGAAGGCCGTCGTGCAGATAGGCGACGGCGGGAGGATCGCCGGCGGTGGCGTCGAGTGGCGCGCGCTCGGCAAACCGACGAGGCTTGGACCACGGCAGCTTCGCGGCGTCGCGGATGTTCAGAAGAGCATCCAGGACACGCTGGCCCGGGAGTTCAAGATGGCCCGCGGCATCGTCGTCGATCGCGTCGGTGTCTTCTACCATGACGCGGGCGGCTTCCTGCAGCCCGTGGTGGGCTACCAGGCGCAGATCCGGTCCGGAGAGTTCAGTTACAACTACTTCGGGCAGGTCCCGCTGATGCAGCAGCCTCCGGTCCAGGTCGGACCGCAGCAGATCTCTCCGGAGATACTCGAGAGGCTGCAGAAGGGCCCCGAGGACCTCAAGCCGCAGACGGAGGGCGAGAACGACTGACGCGCGCGTCCTCAGTGACCCGGCTCAGCGGCGCGGCCTGAAAAGGGCCGCGCCGTTGTGCTCTCTACCGGACAGCGCAGGCCAACGGCGGGCGCATCTGAAGATACGCCCCTCCGAACGGAAAACGGCAGCACTCTGCCAATCCGAAGATGTATGTAGAGGCAGGGCCGTTCAGGAGGGACGGCCGGGGCGCGCCCCGGGGGGCAACGCATGGAACCCTCGCTGCCGCGCCGGGCGTCTAAGAAAGCACGGAGGTGGCACCGATGAGATGGCGCATGATCGCGATGATGACGGCACTGCCGCTGGTGGCGACGGTGCCGGGGTCGTGCCAGGAGGAGACCGTGGTGTGCCCGGGAGATGATGCGCAGATGGCGCTTATCCCCGCCGGGAGCTTCATGATGGGCAGCGACGAGCGGCATAACGCGCGGCCCGTCCACGAGGTCTCCCTTGATGCGTACTACATGGACATCCACGAGGTGACGAACGAGCAGTTCAAGGCCTTCGTGGACGCCAACCCGCAGTGGAGCAAGGAGCGCATCGACCCGCAATACGCGACTGATGACTACCTCGACCACTGGGTCGGCGACGACTATGCGGAGGGCGAGGGCTCCCGGCCGGTGGTTAACGTGAGCTGGTACGCCGCGGCAGCCTACGCCGAGTGGGCCGGCAAGCGCCTCCCGACCGAGGCCGAGTGGGAGCGGGCCGCGCGCGGGCCGGAGGGCTACCGCTTCTCGTGGGGCGGTGAGTGGGAGCCGAGCAAGGCGAATGTCTGCCGCGAGGTCGGCCACGCGACGGACGTATGCAGCTATGAGCCGAACGGCTACGGGCTGTGCGACATGACGGGGAACGTGATGGAGTGGTGCGCCGATCGCTACGACGAGGAGTACTACGCCCGGAGCCCGGAGCGCAACCCGCAGGGGCCTGATGAGGGCGAATCGCGGGTGCTGCGCGGCGGCGCGTGGAACTACTGCGAGGACCGGAGCACCAACGCGTACCGGTTCTTCATGCTCCAGCCGGTGCTCAATCGCGCCTGCACGGACTTCATCGGCTTCCGCTGCGCGATGGACGTGCCCGACGAGGAGTAGGAACGCGAACGGCGGCCCGCGGACGACTTCGGGCGTGGGCGCGCCCGGCCTCCGGACGACAAAGACGAACGACGTCGCTGTCGTTTGTCTTCAGTCGTTGTCGTTGTGGGGGCCAACGGCAGAAGTGAAGCCGAAAGTCCGGGCGCCCTTTGCGCGCTCTCTGACGTCGTGGCGATCGCCGGGTCTATCTGCTCATCGGGACACGCGCGCTCACTGAAGCCTCCCGCGCGTCATCGGCGTGCGGCGATTCGCTGATGATCTCAATGCCGTCAAGAGCGTCGCCAACCTCGATGCTCTGCGCGACGTCCACCCCCTCGGTCACCTTGCCGAACGCCGCGTAGCCACCCTGCAGTGAATCGAGCGCTCTGACGCTCTCGTTGTTCGAGAGACAGACGAAGAACTGGCTGCCCGCGCTGTCGGGTTGCTGCGAGCGGGCCATCGAGAGGATGCCGCGCTCGTGCTTGATCTCGCCGGGCTTCTCCAGCGGGATCGCCCAGTCGGGACCACCGGTGCCGTCGCCGGCCGGGTCGCCGCCCTGGATCACGAAGTCGGGGACCACGCGATGGAAGGTCAGGTCCTCATAGAAGCCCTCGTCGATCAGCAGCAGGAAGTTCCCGGCCGTGATGGGCATCTGCTCATCGTAGAGTTCGGCGGTCATGTCGCCCTTGCCGGTCTTGATCTTCACAATTGTATTCACGTTTTCAGCGTCCTCTCCGGTCGGTTCAGCAGCCGCCTGCTCATCGTCGGCCTCAACCGTGGTCTCCTCTTCGGCCGCTGCCTCGTCATCAGCGGGGTCCGCGTCGGCGACGGTCTCATCCACAGGCTCGTCGAACGGCGGCGCCTCGGCCTGCTGCGGCTCCTCATTGCATCCTGCGGCCATGATGGCCAGCAGCAGCGCTGCGATCGCGATCACCGCGATGGTCTTCACGAGTCTCGAGGAATTTGCGGTCATTATTGATCCTGTCCTCCAGCAGAGGGAATCAGCTTCAGTTGCAGTATCTTCAGCGCACGCAGCTTTGAGAAAGTTCCGGGACGTGCGATCGTCGAGCGGGAGGAGTCTCGGCGGCGAGCGGGAATACTGGTGCCAACGAGCGCGTGGTATCGAGACGGGCAGGGGAATGGTACGATGAATCTCAGGATCACGATCTGTGCGATGGCTGCCTTGAGTGTGGCGGGCCTCATTCTGCTGGCGGGCTGTGATGGCGATTCGCCGCAGGATCCGGTCCCGACCGCTCGCGTGCAGGTCATGTTGATTGACGCGCCCGCGAACAGCATCGAGCAACTCCATCTGCGCTTCGACCGGGTGGAACTGGCTCGCCGGTCGGCGCCGGTGCAGACGATCCTCGAGGGACGCGAACTGCCCGAGAGCGTCGATGTGGTCGCCGCGGGCGAGAACCCGGTGATCCTCGGCACGGTTGACCTTCCGGTGGGCACGTACACATGGGCCAACCTCGGCATCGACCCGGACGCGGAAGTGAATCGGGTCGTGACCGGGGATGGCGCGGTGCATCCGCTGCAGTACACGCCTCCCCGAGCCGAGAGCGCGAATCTGAATCGGCCCTTCAGAGTCCGGGCGGGGGAAGATATGACGCTCCTGTTCGACTTCGTGGCCGCTGCCTCGATCACCGAGACCCCCGCAGCCTGCATCCTCGAGCCCCGGATCTTCACACACTACGTGGAGAGGGACGTGCAGTTCGGGAGTCTGAGCGGTGTCATTCGCGAGGTGGACGGAGAGCCGTTGAGCGCCCCCACCGACCAACTTCTGGGCGTATTGCTCTTTGAGCACGAGACGGACGCGCTGGTGAGCCTTTCGGAAGTCGATCTGAACACCGGTGAGTTCCGGATCCCGGCGATTCTGCCGGGGCGCTACGACGTCGTCATCCAGTTCGCCACATGCGACTGGCAGCGACTCGGCGATCCCGTCTTCGAAAGAGACGGTCTCACAGTCGAGCCCGGCCAGGAGAGGGATGTGGAGTGGGAGTTGGACCTGTAGGCGCAACGAGCGAGAGGTCCGACACAACCGACGTACTCCATGCGAGGGATGAAGTGGATCGTGACGACGCCCGGCGACCGGGGATGAGGCCTCTCCCGACGCCGGGCGTTTCGTTCCCGTCGGCGTTTGACAGCCGCCCGCCGTCTCACCGCGCCCAGGGCGGGGGCGGCGGGATCTCCTGCGGCATCGAGCCGCCGCGCACCGACTCGGCGCCCTTCACGCCGACCGCGACGCTCATCCGGCCCGCCAGCGGCGTTGCCACCGGCTGCTTGTCGTTCACCAGCATCTGCACGAAGTCGTCGGCGATCACGGGGTCGGCGCCGCCGTGGCCGCCCTCCGAGGGCTTCACGTGGTAGGTGCGGTCGGCGAAGAAGTGCGGATCGTTCCCCTTCCGCAGCAGCACTTTCATGTCCCCCACCAGCGCATCGCACTCCATCCGGCCCTTTGTCCCGATCAGCGTGTAATTGCGCTTGTAATCCGGCGTGTACTGGCACTGGAGATACGCGGCCTTGATCCCGCCTTCGAGGTCGAGCATCAGCATCTCGTGGTCCTCCACGTCCACTTCCCGGCGGAACGCGCACTGCTGGCGCGTCTCAACCACGTAGGGGTCCGGGCAGGTGTCGATCTCATCACATTCGGTGCAGACGAGGTCGTTCGGCCTGTCCCCGCCGAAGAAGTCAAGGCTGCCCATGCCGACGACGCGCCTGGTGTACCGGCCGGTGAGCCAGTGGATCATGTCGATGTCATGCGAGCCCTTCTGCAGCAGCAGCGAGGTCGCGTTCTCACGTGTCGCGTGCCAGTCGTGGTAGTAGAAGTTCCCGCCCTGGCCGACGAAGTGTCGCACCCACACGGCCCTGATGTCGCCGATCACGCCCTCGTCTGCGACTCTCTTCATGACGTTGAACATCCGCATGTAGCGCATATTGAAGCCGACCATCAGCTTCTTCCCCGAGGAGCGCCACGCTTCGAGGATGCGGTCGCAGCCCTCGATGGTTATTGCGAGCGGCTTCTCACAGAAGACGTGCTTGCCGGCTTCGAGTGCGGCGACCGCGTACTCCTCGTGGGTGAAGTCCGGCGAGGTGACGGCGATGGCGTCGATGTCGTCGCGGGCGATCAACTCGCGGTAGTCGTCGGTGAAGAAGACGCTCTCGCCGTGAAATTCGCGGAACTCATCGAGGTAGCGGTCGGTGATGTCGGCGCCGCCGACGACCGCGGAGAGGCCGTCGTCGCGCTTCCAGTGTCTCGCGATGCGACCGCGGCCGCCGATGCCGATGACGCCGATGCGGACGGGTGTGTCCATGGAGAGGTCCTCCTGTGTGATGCAGGTGATGATCGCACAGCCGTCGGTGGGCGATGATACCCGGCCCGGCGCGAGACGGTCAACCGGCACGAAGTCCGGAGCTCTGAGCGGCGCCGGTCGGTGCTGGAGTGAGGAGGCCGGCTGAGGTCAGCACACACGAGGCTCCGGAGAGAGCTCCCGCCCACATCACAGCCGTGGCTGTCGCCACCGTTTTGTCGCTGCGGTCGCTTCCGTTGCCGCCGTTGCCCTTTTGACTTAAGTCGAGGCATTTGGTAGGCTACCTTGCACCT
>JBKHFA010000190.1:0-7247 GCA_046540615.1 Armatimonadota bacterium
GGCGCTCAACTCCGCACCCAGTCGCTCCACACGCGCATGTCGTAGTCGCCGCCATGCAGGCGATAGTCGCCCCACTCCACGGCCTCCGGCTCACCCTCGCAGTCGATCGCGAGGATCGTGATATCCGGGTCGGGCGGCAACTCCGGCAGCCCGTGAAGGTAGATATGATCGCCATCGCGCTCGACCGCCACCTCGATGTCATCGCGGCCGAGCACCCGCGCTCTGCGGATGTCATTCGCCAGTCCGGCGAAGTGGAAGGTCGCCCCCTGCCAGTTCTTCACCCAGATGCAAAGCGTCTCGCCCTTGTGTGTCATGTCGCCGCACAGAAGATGCTCGAAAAGGTGATTCGCGCCAACGCTGTCGTAGATCGCCTCGGCGTTGCGCTCGGTGAAGCGCCCGAGGTCCTCAAGCTGCTCGCGGGCCCGCTGCGGGAACGCCCCGTCGCCCTTCGGCCCGAAGTTCAGCAGCAGATTCGCCCCCGCCCCGAGCGCCTCGGCCATCAGATACGTAAGCTCCGCCCCGCTCTTGTAATGCCGATCGTGCTTCACATAGCCCCACCAGCGGTGCTGGTTGATCTCGCATACCTCCCACGGGACCGGCACCTCCGAGGCCTGGATCTTCCGCTCGCTGGAGGCGATGTATCCGGGCCGGGTGTTCCTCGCGAAGGGGCTGTCGGGGAACCGCGCGGGCGGCCCGTGCAGCCGGTCTCCGGTGATCATCGCCTCGGGCTGAAGTTCGCGAATGATGTCATCGATCTCCACCGGCCGCCAGACGTCGTGCAGCGGCCACCGGCCGTCGAACCACATCAGGTCGATCTTCCCGTAGTTGCTGCACAGAGCGCGCACGTCCGCGTGGACCTTATGCACCAGTCGCTCCAGCTCGTCGGGATCGGCGTCCGGGCCGTCGAAGATCACGGGGAATGACCAGTCCTGCAGCGAGTAGTAAAGTCCCACCCGCAGGCCCTCCGCGCGGCAGGCCTCCACGTACTCGGCGACGAGGTCGCGGCCCGGCGCGGTGCTGGGAGCGTCGAACTGCCAGGCGGGCGAGTCGAAGAGGCAGTAGCCGTCGTGGTGCTTGGTGGTGAGCACCATGTACTTCATCCCGGCATCGCGCGCCATCCGCGCCCACTCATGCGCATCGAAGTTCGGCGCGGTGAACTCATCCGCAAGCTGAAAGTATTCACTCGGCTTGAGATGCCCCCGGAACATCACCTGCTCGCCGAGGCCCAGCAGTGAGTAGATGCCCCAGTGGATGAACATGCCCAGCTTCGCCTCATTGAACCACGAGTAAGGGTCGGACTGCGCCTCTGACATTCGTTGGCCCTCCCGGCATCACGGCAATCAACACTCAACGTCGTCATTCACTCAACCCGGCAGGTCGCCGAGAACTCGGCCAGCTTCGGCCGGTCGCCCATCACGATCAGGACGTCACCCGGCTGCATGACGAAATCCGCCGGCGGATTCGGGATCGCTTTCCCCTCGCGCTGAGCCGCGATCAGCGTCACGCCATGCTCCGCACGCAGCTTGATCTCAGCCGGCGATTTCCCCGCAAGCGGCGAGCCCTCACAGACCGGGATCGCGGACACATCATGATGCCAGACCTGGACACGCTCATCATCGCGCAGCGCAAGCTCCCGCGCCTCCTCATTGGCCAGCAGCGCATAACTGTCCGCGCGAAGCTGCATAACCATCTGCTCGACCCGATCGGGCGCGACCATGTATGCGCGCAGCACCCGCGCGAACATCTCAACACTCGCCTCGAACTCTTGCGACACCACCTCGTTCGCGCCAAGATCGATGAGATCGCCAAGCTCACTCGCGAACTGAGTGCGCACAATCACGTGGCACGCCGGATTCAGCCGAGTGGCCTCCTGCACCGTCCTTCGCGTGGCCGCCGCGTCCGACATCACAACCGCCAGCACGCCCGCGCGATGAATACCTGCATGCTCCAGCACCGGTGCATAGGTGGCATCCCCGCAGAAGATCGGCTCACCCTCGCTCGAGTAACGCTGCACCGTGGCCGGACTCAACTCGATGATCAGGTAGTCGATCTCCGACGCGCGGGCCGCGCGGGCAATGTTCTGCCCGGTGAAGCCAAAGCCCGCGATGATGAGGTGATCCTCCATCTCTTCGGAGTCTTCAGTCGATGGCAGCGTGTCCTCGCGGCGTAAAAATTCCAGACAGCCCGCCTCCGCGGCCGCATCGCCGGCGCGTTTCGACACAGCGATAAGCGCGGGCGTGACCATCATCGTGATCACCGAGACGGCGAGGAAAAGCTGCCGGATCACCTCACTGAGCAGGTCCTCCTGCACCGCCACCTGGAAGACGAGGAACGAGAACTCACCTACCTGCGCGAGGATGAGCCCGGTCATCACCGCGATCCGCAGCGGGTAGCGCAGCAGCAGGACGATGGCGCAGACGAGGATGCTCTTGAGCACAAGCACGCCGAGAGTGGTCCCCAGCACCAGCGGGATCGCTCCGGCGACGTAGCCGACATTCAGCATCATCCCGACGGACACGAAGAAAAAACTCGTGAACACGTCGCGGAACGGCATGATGCTGCCCAGCGCCCGATGGCTGTGCTCGGACTCGGACACGATCAGCCCGGCGAGGAACGCGCCGAGCGCGAGCGACAGACCAAGCTGCGCGGTCCCCCAGGCGATCCCGAGAGTCATGAAGACGATCGAGAGCACGAACAACTGGTTCTCACCGGTGGCGGTGATCCTCTCCAGCACCACCGGCACCACGTAGCGCGCCAGCAGCACGACCGCCGCACCGACAAGGACCGTCTTGAGCAGCAGCCAGACCACCGTGATTCCGACGCCGCTGCCGTCTCCCGCCAGCAAGGGCACGAGCAGGAGCATCCCGACAACGATGATGTCCTGGTAGATGAGGATCGCAAGACTCACGCGGCCCTGCGGAGTGTTGATCTCACCACGGTGCTGCAGCAACCCCAGCACCACCGCGGTGCTGCTGAGCGCCACGAGACAGCCAACGACGATCGCCTCGCTGAGCGGTACGCCGAACTGCATCGCGATCAGCATCGCGAGGCCGCCCGTCACGAACACCTGCAGCGTGCCGCCGAGCAGTACCTGCTCGCGAATGCGCCAGAGTTGATTGAGCGAGAACTCGAGACCGATGGTGAAAAGGAGCACGACGACGCCGATCTCGGCGAGCATCTCAACGTCCTCGCGCGCCCCGATCAGCCCGATGCCGTGCGGCCCCGCCACCGCGCCGGTGATCAGATACCCGACGATCCCCGGAAGCTGCAGCTTGCGAAAGATATACACCGCCGCCACCGAAAGACCGATGATGACGATGACGTCCTGCAGTAAGGCGAACTCCATGCCATGTTCCATCTGCTAAGCTCTCACCAATCCCTCTCGCTTGAACCTGGCGCAGCTTCAAGCCCTCGCCTGTGACTACTCCTCGGTGACGATCAGCGCGTTCGCCGGGTCGAGCACCAGCCATCCCCCGCCGTCCCGATGCACCCAGACGTCATCGACCACGCCGCTTGCAGGCTCGGTCGGGACGAGCTTCCACCACCCTGCATCCTCCGCGCCGATCTCGAACTGCTGCCGGTCGATCGACATCTCCGTGCAGTCGAAGGTTGAGACCTCTTGGCCATCCGGCGCGTGGAGCGTCGCCGCCGCGGTCTCTCCCGGCGGCGATGCCGCAAGCCACAGGTCGAGCGCCCCGGCGTCCTCCGACACATGCACATACACCGGGGCGAGATCGCCGAGCAAGTGCACTCCGCGGCCCTCCGCGTAGTCATGCGCCGCCCAGTCCGCTCCCTCGACCTCAAGTGCGTAGAAGGCGCTCCCGGCCCCGATGATCGCATGATAGTACTCCGCGCCGGTCGGATCGAAGATGATGTACTCCCCCCGACGGAAGACATCGCGCAGAATCTCATTGCCCTCCGCGTCGTACACCACGCAGGTCGGCAGCGAGCCGCGCGCGTTCATTGCGGGCATCATCAGTCCGATGGGCCCCGGGCTGTTCTCCTTGAGGATAACGTGCTGGTTCCCGCGCAGCTTGAAGAGCGGGACCTCCTCTGCGTTCGGGATATCTTCCGCGCGCTGCACGGAGTACGCGACCCTGACCTCATCAGGCGCCTCGAACGCTTTCATCGGCGCGGTGTACACCAGGTCGCGGTGATCATTGACGAACTCGCGGAACTCGGCATCATCGAGGTGGAAGCTGGAGTCCGCGGGCTCGTCGAGCATCCCGAACCGCCGGAGGTTCCCGTGCAGCAGCGTCAGGTTCATCCCGAGTCGCTCGAGCCGCGCGCGCGCGCTCTCATCGCTGATCTGCTCCTCTGCCTCGCGGTAGAGACGCTCGATCTGCGCGAAGTTTGCGGCGTACACGTCCCGCATCCAGTCCTCCGTGAAGCGATAGGACGCGCCCTCGTTGGCGATGAAGTACTTCTTCGTAGCCTCGTCGAGCATCTCGTACATCGCGCCGATCTCCCCGGCGCCCTCCGCGTAGCAGGCGCGCAGGAAGTCATCGATCAGCGCATCAATGTCCGCGCCCGGGTCCCACGCGAGCTTCGCGAGGAGATAGTTCATCAGCGCCGCATGCCCCCACGCCTCGTGACCGTAGACGTACACGCCCTTGAAGTTGTGCTCATTGAGCCGGGGGTAGATGAACTCGAGTATCTCCCTGCCGGGTGGATTCGGAGCGCCGATCGAGTTCGAGACCTTGTTCGGCAGGTCGTAGTACGCGATGTTCTCAGTGGTCTTCGTCCACTCAGCCGCAAGCTCGTCCCACAGTTCCTGCCGCTGCGGGCGGAAAAGCTGGAAGCCGTAGTCGAAGCTCGGCGCCCAGACGAGGAAGACGTTCTCATGCAGATCGATCGGCTCGGGTGGCGGGAAGACGTAGTCCTGGTAGACGTAGCCGCAGAGGATGCGGTCGGGATAGTCATCCGCGACTGCCTCGGCGACCGCGTTATAAAAGTGCAGGATCGCAGGCGTCACCTGCAGCGTCGGGCGCGCCCGCGGCTCCTCGAAGTAAAGTGCCCGGCAGTCCTCACACTGGCACCAGCCACGGCCGTCGCTCGGCGAGAGCGAGAAAACGGTCGCTCCGTCCGCGAAGCGTCTGCGGGCCGCCTCCGCGAACTGCTCGACCACCTCGGGATTCGTGATGCACAGCTTGTACTGCCCGGTCGGGGGCATCCGCTCGCCACCATGCTCGGCGAACCACTCCGGGTGCGTCTCGAACGCCTCCGGAGGGATCGTCTTCCAGTTGTGTCCGTGGTAAAGCTGCAGCGACTGCCCCTCAGGCCCGTGCCGGATCGCCACGCGCTGGCGAAGCAGCCACTCCTGCACCACGCCGCGCTCAGGCTGCGTGTAAGGGAGGCGACGGTTCGCAAAGAACGGCGCGTCCTGAACGTCGAGTTCCGGGACCGTCAGGTTCGCGGCGGTCGGGACGTGGTCGCCATGCTCGCCGGGCATCAGCCAGCGGACGCCGAGGTGGTCCTCGAGGAACGCGTAGACGCCGTTGCGCGTGCCCGCGGAGGTGCCGCCCTGCGGTGTGCGCTCGTCCTCAGCGGTGTCCGGGCCCGCGATGAGCAGCTTCCCGTCGCGCGTCACGATGCGGAAGCTCTCCCACGCCATCTCCGAGACGTCGATGCCACTCGCGGCGCCGAGGATGATCGCGGGCTCCGCGCCGTCGGTCGCGATCGGCAAATCAGCGCCCGTCGAACGCAGGACGTAATGCTGCATCTCCTCGGCAGCCTGCCGCACACTGGGCGGGGCTTCCGGCGCGATCACGATCGAATACTCGCTGGCGCCGTCCTCCACCAGGGTGAGCGGCGCCGCGAACGCAAGCGCCGCGAACGCCAGCAAAGCGATCACCATGGCGGCCGGTCGGATCAACATGTGAGAAACCTCCGCGGTCGTCTCATCTCCCGTTCACGTGTGACGGACGCTCCTGTCCGTCGCCCTTCGTCACGGCCTCAATCAGCCGGAACGAGTTTTGCCTCGGCCAGTGTGCAGTCCGGCGCATCGCCGAGGCCGTCCAGCGTCAGCGTCACCGTCTGCTCCCCCGCCTCATCGAAGGTGAGGGTGCCAAGCGTAGTGACGTACTCCGGGTAGTACTGCGCCCGCGGAGTGTTCACCGGCCGGTCGGTCGTGACGGCGCCGGAGACCTGCTCGCCGTTCGCCGCGGCGGTCACGGTCTGCCCGCCCTCGGGATCGCGCCGGTGGCCGTGGGATCCCAGCACCACCTGCACCTCATACTCCACCGGTTCGGGCACGACGCAGGTCCACGTCAGCGACGTCCCCTGCTCGTTCCAGTCGCGGATGACGCCACTGCGATCCATCCGCACGTCCCCGGCGTCGTCGAGGTCCGCGAGGTACACCGGCAGCACGATCGCGCCCGAGCTCTGCGGCGCGGGCGTGGTGTCCACGTCAAGCTCGCCCGCGAACTGCACCTCGACCACGGTGATCGGCTCGTCGGGCCGCCGCTGCGGCAGGTCGATCGAGAGCAGGTGCAGGTCGGCCTGCGGGTCGTAGATCTGTGCGACGTCGAGTTCGTCATCGGGTGCGGACAGCAGCGCCGCGCGCGTCACGTCATTGCGCAGGCCGGCGATACTCACGCGCCCGGGCCAGTCATACATATGAAGGAAGAGCTTCCCGGGCTTGACCGTCACGCGGCCCCACTCGAACTCCCACGGCCACGGGTTCGGGTCGGTCGCGTAGATCGCGTCGGAGTTCACGTCCATCCACGCACCGATCTCCTTCAGCCGCTTCACGCTCTCGGGCGGAATCAGACCCTCGGCGGTCGGACCGACGTTGAGCAGGTAGTTCACGCCCTTGCTGGCGAGGTCCACCAGCAGATGCAGCAGTTCCTCGGTGGATTTCCAGTTGTCGTCATCCGCCTTGAAACCCCACGTGTCATTCATGGTCGCCGGGGTTTCCCAGTCACCCTTCACCGGCCCGCGCGGGATCTGGTTGTCGCCCAGCGACGAGTAATCGCCCTTCTCGTTCCCCACTCGCCCGTTCACGAGGCACTCAGGCTGAAGCTCGTGGACCAGTTCGACCAACTCCTGGCTCTGCTCGGGGTTGATCGCCACCGGCGTGTCGAACCAGATCAGCCCGATCGGCCCGTATTGCGTCAGAAGCTCACGCACCTGCGGCTTCGCCTTCGCATCAAGGTACGCGGCGAACTCCTGCTCGGTGACGGTCTGTGTCTGCCAGTGTTCGGCGCGGTCCCAGTGTCCCTCGCCACCGGGATGGTGCCAGTCCT
>JBKHFA010000191.1:0-7218 GCA_046540615.1 Armatimonadota bacterium
CTGACGTGGGCGCCGGATAGTAGTTCGTGTACGCGTAGCCAATCACCATCGCGTCGGGGTCTTCCTCCGCCGCCAACTGCTGCAGGGTCAGCCAGAAGCGCGCGTAGCGGTCCGAGACCATCCTCCGCTCGCCAAGCGGGTAGATACCCTCGAGGTCCGGCTGCGGGCCATCCCACGCGATGCAGTCGTCGCAGACGCACAGGCCGCTGATGTCGTTCTCACAGCCGTTCACGTTGAACCACTCGTCGGGATTTTCAGCGCGTTTCTGCTTCCACCGCGCGATGATCTCGTGGTGCAATTCCGGGTTCGACACACACATCGAGGTTCGCCGGCCCGACGACGGCCCCCGCCGACCGTCCGGCAGAAGCTGGAACCACTCCGGATGCTCGTCGCCGTAGGTCTCCCAGTAGCGCTCAAACGCGTGCCCGTAGATCAGCGGCAGCGAGCGCCCCATCCGATGGCGGCGCTGGAAAACCTGCTGGGCGCGCGCATACTGCTCGAAGCCCTCGTCAGTAAGCCCCGTGTCCCCTGACGGCCTGCGCAGCCCGTCGCGAACACGCCTGCGGATCATCGTCGGCTCAACGCGTTCATCCACCACCGGGATTGTCACCGTGTCCGTCGCCGGCACATGCACGCCAAGTTCGCCCGGCCACAGCCAACGCGCGCCCATGAAGCGATCGAGCACCTCGTAGACGCCCCACAGCGTCCCGGCCCGGGTGGCCTGCGAGATCGGATCGCCCTCACTGTCCTCACCGGCGATTATCAGACCGTCGGCCGTGGTGCGCAGCACCGCCGTCTCCAGCGGCAGGTCGCTTACATCGATGCCCGCCGCGCGGGCCGCCTCGGTGTCGCCGATCAGCACACGTCCCGCGGGCTGCTCGGGCACGTCGTCCTCGCCGACAATCGCGAGAGTGACGCCGGCGCCTCGCTCCACGTGGTAGACAAGCTCCTCAGCAGCGTACTGCTCGACCTCCGTGGCCTCCACCGGCACCACCACGACCGCCTGCGCTTCGCCACCCTCGACGAGCGTAACCTGCGCCGCCGCGGGCGGCACCGCCGCAAACATGACCATCAGTACATTGCTGGCCATCAACGAGTGTATCCGCATCTCCCAGCACCTCCGACTTTCTTGATCGCGCCCGCCTGGCGGGTCGAGACTAACCCGCGCTCAACCAGTCCACGACGTTCCGCAGAAGCTGCTCGCAGGCACCCACCGACAGGCGGCCGCTCGGGCTCTCTGAGCCGACTACGTAGCGATCCGGCGACGGCTGAACCACCAGCGCAGCGCCCTCCCCATCCGTCCACTCGACGACCGACGGATTGCCGTCGAGGTCCTGCGCAAGTACCGTCCAGCCCTCATCCGCCTGTGTGATGCTGTCGTACGAGATGCAGTCGATGATCCCCTCGGCCGCGCCACCGGCAAAGAGCGGATGGCCCTCCGCAACGACGTCGCCCAGCGCGGTCGTGTCATTCGACAGCGTGAGCGGCAGGGGGAGCATTCCGGGGGCATGCGCGGTGTCCTGGAGCTGAATCATCGCGACGCGCCCGCCTGCATCGATGAAGTCCAGCAGCATCGGCCAGTCGCGTTGCAACCCCGCGTAGTCCTTGCTGTGCGCCTCCGCGCCGAGCAGGAGCGCATTGAACGACGTCAGCGTGTCCTCTGACAGGTCTTCAACCCTGCTGAGATCGATCTCAAGCTGCCCCAGCGCGCTCGCCACCGGATCACCCTCGCCCGTGACGAAGCCAACGCCGTCGCCGAGCGTGAGCGCCCGCGCCGGCCGCGTGGTCGCCGAAAGCTCGCCCTCGACCCCGCCGACGTCGTAACGCACGCGGACCTCACCGGCCGCATCGCCGGTCAGACGGACGGTCGGGCTCAGGGAGTTGCCGCCCGGCGCCCTCCACTCCGCGCTCATGCGATCGGCCGTGACACCATCCGGCAGCGAAACGATCTCCATCCGCGCGGCGATCTCCTGCCGACTCGAATTCTCCACCCGCAACGCCAGCAGGCCCGGAGCGCCCGAGGGCAGGTAGACAGTGTCCGCCAGCCCCACCGCGGGCTCCGGCGGTGGCGGCGCGGGCAGCGCGGTCATGCCCCATCGCTGCATCGCGCTGATCGCGAAGGGCGTCATGCGAATCTGCATTGCGTAGCCCTTCCCGGAACCCGACGGATTGTTGTTGAGTACCACGTCGCCCATCGACCGCTCAAGCATCTCGCGGTAGATCGGCGTCTGCGTCAGGTCATACGCGTACGCAAGGCCCTCAGAGCCCATGTTGGTCCCCGCGTGGGTTGATGAGTCGTCGTACTGCGTGCACTGCGCGTACTGGAAGCTGTTGTCCTGCGGATGCCACATCCGCCAGTTGATCCAGTCGGCGCTGCGAACGATCGCGTTCTTCACGTCCTCGTCAGGATCCACCTGATCGAGCATCTTCAGCCCGGTCATCACGACGCCCGTCATGAACGTCTTCCCGCCCATGTGCCGCACGTCATGCTGACACTCGCCGATCCCGTGGATAAACGCCCCGGTGCCGGGGCTCTGACGCGCAATCGCGTTCTGCGAGAAGAGCCGCGCAGCGTTCAGATACCACGGGTGTGGCACCACGTGGTAGCCGCCAAGCGACGCGATCGTGGACCAGCCCTGCGAGCGATGCACTTGCGAGGTGGTCGAACGCGCCTCCTCCCGCGCGAACCAGTCCACCAGCAGCATCCCGGCCTCGCGGTAGCGCTCATCGCCGGTCAGGCACCACGTCGCAAGCGTCCCCTGCGACCACATATGCCCGGTGTTCCACCCACCCGCCGTGTACCAGTACTTCGCATCCTCGGGGCGCTCCCACTCGTAGCCGCCAACATGGCCGAGCGAGTGCGCCCTCTGCACGCCCAGCACAGACTCGTCAGGAGCCGCCGTCACCGTGTCCACCGACGCGGTATGACGCGCCGCCTCCTCCGCCCGATCAAAGAACCGCCAGTCACCGGAGCGCGCGAACTGCAGCAGCAGGCCCCACTGCAGATCGTACTCCTGGTTCGTCCAGTTCACCCCGCGCTCCCCATGCGTGTCGCCAAAGCTCAGCCAGTCATACTCCCGCACGCGCCGGCGCCGCTGCTCCAGCAGGTCGAATCCCTCGTCAATCCACTCATTGTACTCCTCGAACACCCCATCGTGTCGCGGCTCGAGTTCGCCATGCGCGCCGGAGACACAGTAGTGCTCCGGCGCCGCCGTCAGCAGCGGGATATCCTGCCACTGGTCGGCAAGCGCGTCGCTCATATCCTCCTCATCCATCGCGAAGAAGAGCAGATCATACGTCAATGACACCCCGGCGGGGATGCCGTAGGCGCCGTCAGTCAGCCAGTAGTAACGCTGCGTGCGCTCGAAAGGCGTCGGCGCGTCCTCCGCATACTGCTCGTCGGGAAGCTCCGGGAATATCTCCGCCGTCACCGTGCTACCCGCGGTGGAAAACGCCTTCGGATACATCTGCCAGAAGTCGCGGATCGCCACCGCCATCCCACGCTCACCGGAGTGCATACCGCCGGTCGGCGTGAGCTGCCCCGCGTGCTCTTCACGCTGCCCGTCCTCTGTGATGATGTAACGATTGTCGTAGTCATGCAGCACCCGCGTCTCTCCGCCCGTCGCGTCGCCCGAGAAGTCCAACGGAATGTCGAGCGAGCGAATGCGCGCCATCGTCGGCGGCCGGATCGACTCACCGTGGTCGCCGATCAGAGTGAAGACCGTCGGCACGCCCGCGAATCCGCGCGTGAAATACATCCGCGCCCGCCAGCCGAGAGAGCTTCCGGCCTCGCCTGCAAAGTGCCCCTCGGCCATCACGACGGTGCGGACCGGCCCCTCCTCCTCGACCACGAGGCGCTCAACCGGCGCGCCCGCCGTCGTGTAGGCGTTGCCCTCCGCGTCAACCAGCACCGCGCCCTCGGTCGCGGCCATGATCTGCTCATTCGGCGCGAACGTGCCGTCATCGTCCAGGTCGCGCCAGATCTCGCCCGGCGGTGAGAACTGCTCGCGCGAGATCTCCGCCTGCAAGACATCCGTCGTCACACGCAGGCCCGCCTCCGTCGCCTCGACCACGATCGGCCGCTCGACGTCCGCCCGCGCGATCTGCTCGCCGTATTCCAGCACGTACTCCCCGCCCTCGTGCAGCAGGCTCACCAGCAGCCACTTCACCGACCCGTCCGGCCACCACGCAAGCTCCCTGAAGTCCGCGGCGACCGACTCCCCGCCCTGCACCACGCGACAGTGCTCGGCGTCGCGCAGATGCCCCTCCGGGAGCGGGATTCCGCCGCTCACCGGCCACGCCGTCCGCTCCTCGACCGGATCGGCCACCGACAGATCGATCCGCGCGCGATCGACCGCGCAGCGCTCCGGCCGCTCGAACTCCGCCACGAAGGTCTGCACCTCGTCGACTTCCGCATCGCTGCCGACGTCCGCGATCGGCCGGAAGCTGTATGTCGCGCCGCGCTCAAGGCCCTCCAGTCGGATGCGGTGATTGTGCGTCGCCCGCTCCTCCTCCGCCACGCGATCCAACGCACCATCCCTGCCCCACTCCACGCCGCCCCGCGAGGGCTCGCTGGTGAGGAAACACAGATCGACCGCGACATTCTCGCCGGTCTGCCCGGGCGGGCAGAACGCCGAGACGTTGCTGATTTCAATGCCGGGCCGCTCCAGCCGCTCCCGCGTGAGGCTCAGTTCGCTGATCCGCCCGTCCTGCGCCGGCCCGTCGGCGGTGAAACTGATCGGCATGCCATCCGTCAGCGTCACCGGCTCCTCGGTGCTGAATACGTGAATACACCCGTCATTGATGGCAGCGACCATCGTGGCCACCGTGGTCCCATCGACCGAAAGCTCAATCTCCTGGGCCCGCTCGGGGCTGTCCTGCAGCACGACATTGAGGTGATACTCGCCCGCAACCGGTGAGGGCACCGTCGCAGTCGCGCCCTCCCGGTCGGCGACGGGCGCGCGGTCGTCGAGGTGCATGCCGTCAAGCTCCGCCTCCGACAGATCGACCGTCACCGCGTCCATCGCGCGAAGCTGCTCTCGCCAGTAAAGCCACGGCTCTTCCACCCGGACGCCCTCCGAGTACATCTCCGAGAGAGACCCGACCCGCGGCTTGGGGATGTCGCTCTCACCCGGCCCGGCGGGCGTGACCCAGCCGACGCTGTCATTGTCACCCGGCGTATCCGGATACTGGCTCAGCACCCGGGCGCGATACTCCGTGTTCCCCTCGCGATTGTGATTGAGTTTGAGGTCCATCGAGAAGTAGAGCGAGTTCCCGTCGATGAAGCCGCGCAGGTCGCGATTGTCAGACAGAACGTCGGGGTTGTGGATCGATGGATTCAGCGTTCCGCGGTTCCACACGAGCATGATATCCGTGCCGTAGTTCCCGTCCTGCCGGCCGGTGGTTATGTCATTGTCACAGTCGAGGTAGAGGATCACCAGTGTGCCCGCGGTGTCGAACTTCTCCGCGAAGTCAATCCGCCAGACCCATCGATCGCCGGCGGCATTCCCGAAGTACACCCGCGCAACATCATTCGCCCGGTCGAAGGTATCCTCCTCATCGCCACCAGCGACGGTGCCGTCCTCGGCAATCAGGTGCATTTCGTTAGGCGCCTCATCAGGCATGCCGAGAATCTGCTCGATCTCGTCGGGGATGCCGTCACCGTCGGCGTCAGGCCGGTCGGTCGTCAACTCGGCGACCGGCGCGACCTCCGGAGGCACGCCGATCCGCGGCTTCGGCGCATCGCGGCGCTCCGGCACGGTCACCGGCTGAAAACCCATCTGATCAGCATCCGCGTTGTTCGGCGCGGAGACGTGTGAAGAAACGCGGAAGCGCGGCTCTCCCGGCCCCTCCCCCAGCGGCAGGTCGGCGCATACGTAGATCGTGTCGCCGACGATTGCGATGCGCGGCTCGCCCGGATGCATTCCCTCGGTGTGCCGCGAGAGATTCAACTCGCCATCGACCTGCGAGAACATCAGGTCCGTCCCCTGCACCCACTCGGCGTCCTGGCGGCCGGTCTCAGGGTCGCCGTCCACATCAAGATAGAGATGAAACGTGTTCGTCTCCCCCACGTAGTCGTCCGCGAACGTGATCTTCCAGAGCCAGCGATCCTGCGCCACGTTCGCAAGATGGGTCTCCACGAAGTCGGGCGCGTGTTCGTGCTGATCGGAGACGCTCTCGTCATCCTCCCCGACCACACCGTCCCGATGCTGGAGCACGAACTCCTCCGCTCGGTCAGGATCGCTGCCAAGCTGATGCTCGATGGCATCAGGGATACCATCATTATCCGCGTCCTGCGCGAACGAGGGTGCGGCAACCAGTGCAATGAGAGCGAGTACGACTATGCATCGCTTCATGACGGGCCTCCACGGGCGAATGACGCTCTGCCTCTGAGCGCTTCAGGCAGAAGATACTGGTACGATCTGTGCCAGAGTTCGCGGGTCTGAAGTGTGAATCCTTCAACAGCGGGTCCGTATCAAGAAGCTCACCTTTATGCACATCGGGCGATCCACTCGCGGCCCTCGGGCCTCACTCGCACCACACTCCGAGCAGGTACACACGTGCGGCGGGCGATCCTCATGGGACCACCCGCCGTTTGACGCAGTGCCGATTGAGGTCGTCAAAGGCCGCCCGGGCTTACGGCCAGTCCGGATCCATGCGGAACTCGCGCGATGCGTAGGGTTCTCCGGAGCCGTGAGGCACCAGTTGATTACTCATCCACTTCACGTGCCCATCGTAGAAAGCGTAGTTGGAGCCTTCGCTGTGGCGGGAATGCGCCCATGGGCGGTTTGAACTGCCGGCATCCGACTGGTTAAACCAGCGGCCGTAGGGGTAACTGCCGTCATATTCGACGAGCATGATCGTGTAGGCCGGTTCCACGAAGCGCGCCAGCTTGACCGGTTGGATGTAGCAGAGGTTGTAGTTCCACCCATAGCCGAGAACCGGGTCACTGACTGTGGAATTCCCAGAGCTATCCTGAACGCGGAAGTAATCTCTCGTCTGGCTCGGACATTCGAGGATCTCCCGGTTATTCAGATAGGGCTCGATATACACGTACCAGACAGACCGACCACCCGGCTCAAGCAGTGTCCAACGCGACGCGTCGCCGGCATGATGATACTGAAGATTCACTCTCTCATCGTAGTCCTGCGCGTACATGAGCACACCGAGGGCAAGCTGCTTCATGTTGCTCAGACAGGAACTCTGTCGCGCCTTCTC
>JBKHFA010000192.1:0-7193 GCA_046540615.1 Armatimonadota bacterium
CCCGCCTCGTCGTCAACGACCAGAATGCTTGCAGCCAACTCAATGCACCTCCTGGCCGGATGGCTGTCGCGTCGCGAAGCGAGGGAGGATCACGCGCATGACCACGTGCTCCTCGTCATGCCACGCGTCCACCTGGCCGTGTTGATTCGAGATAATCTTTTGACTGATCACCGGTCCGAGATCGCTGTCGGGATTCTGCATCGCGGCCAGAGGGTCAAAGACGACATCCGGATCGAAACTCCCGTTCGCCCGGGCTCTGCGGGTCATCTTCACCGTCACCCCGCCGGTATCCTCGTTCGCGCGCCCCACCTCGATCTGCACCGGGTGCGGGCGGCTCCCGGCGAGGTACCCGAGCAGGTATCTGATCGCGTCGCGCGTGGGCACCGGATCGACCAGCACGGGCGGCAAATCATCGGCAAACTGCAGGTCGAACGCCTGGTGCTTGATGTCATCGTTCATCGGCAGCACGTCCAGCGCCTGCTCGATCAGCTTCTCCACGCGAGCCGATTCGACATGCGGCTCAGGCTGCTCCACCATCCGCAGCAGGTTCTTGAGCATCTCGTCGAGCCGGTCTATCTCCGGCAGCACCGTCTCCGACCAGAACTTCCCGAGCCGCTCATCGGCGCGCCGGCCGCTCATCAACTCCGCGTAGGTCTTGACCGCGGTGAGCGGGTTCTTCACCTCGTGGGCTATCCGACCGACGATGCGCGTGAGCACATCAAGGCGCTCGTTCCGGCTTCGCTCGCGCGCAAGTTCCTTTTCGGCGGTGATGTCGTCGAGCATGAGCACGCTGCCGATGGAGTCGCCGGATTCGTCACGAACTGACGAGGTGGAGACCCGCAGCGTCTTCTGCCCCCCGCGGATCGCCGTCTCCTCGCTCACCACATCCTCACCGGGCGCTTTCATGCCGGCGTAGAGCAGGTCGCCGAGGGGGGAGGGCAGCGCGCGAAGGTCGGCCCCCTCGACCTCGTCGCGCTCGAGGCCGAGAATCTCGGCCGCGCACGGATTGCAGACCGCGATGCGCTCATCGGGTCCCAGTGTGATCAGGCCCGCGCCCATGCTCTCCACGATGCTGTCGATGTATGCCTTCGATCGCGCGAGTTCCGAGTGCAGTTCAACGCCCTCCGCCGCCAGCGCCACGTGGTTTGTGACGCCGAAGAGCGTCTCAAGTTCACCGCGCGAGTATCCCTCGCCGAGCACATTCTCTCCGAGCATAAGGATTCCGGCAAGGCGGCCTCGCACCATCAGCGGGAGCGCGATCTGACCTGCGAACAACTCCAGTTCGCGGCCGACGCTCACCGCCTGACGCTGATCGCTCCACTCGGCCAGTTCGCCGGCGATCAGCACCCGGCGATTGCGGCGGTACCAGCCCGCAAGGGCGCTGTCGGGACTGAGCCGCGCGTCCCGCGCGACCTCCGGCCGAACGCCCCGGTGGCGGCGAACCGCGAGGCAGCCGTCATCATCCTCCCACAGGAGGGCGTAGCTGGCACACTGGCTGAAATGACTGACCGCGTCGGCGAATGCCTCCAGCAGGCGGTCAAGGTCAAATCCGCCCGAGAGACCGCCCAGGAGCCGGTTGAACGCCTCCAGGTCAACGGGGCGGGTCTCGTCTCCCGTCGGAGGCCGCCTGAGGCCGCTCGTCTCGGGATGCGTGGCGTTCATCTCCCCGCGAAGAGCGGCCATCTCGATCGCCTGCGCCAGCACGGCGTCACGCTCATCGCCGGTGACGCTGCGCTCCAGCCACAGATCGGGGGCTGGAAGCTGCTCGAGGCGGGCGCGATCGATCACTTCGCTCGGGGCGATGCACAGCAGTACGCAGTCCCCACATGCGGTCCGCAGTTGCTGCATCTGCTCGATGCGATCGTCGGTCAGGCGCGGCAGTTCGAAGACCACAAGGTCGGCGGGCACCGATCGCATCAGCTCCATCGCCGAAGCAGGGTCCTCGGATTGCAGCACCGTCGCCCGGTGCAGTGCGAACTGCTTGACATGTTGCAGCCAGTCCTGACTCAGGTTGGCCAGTATCATCACGATCATTCAGAACTCTCCGCTCGTCACCGCAGTTGTTCGTGAAGGAAGCGGCAGCTCAACGACGAAGGTCGTCCCTCCATCGACGGTCGACTCGACGCTGACATACCCGTTGTGCTCCTCGATGATCGTCTTGCAGATCGCCAGCCCCAGCCCGGTCCCCGTGGGCTTGCGGCTGACGAACGGACGCCAGATATCCTCGGTCTGCTCCTCGGGGATGAAGCTCGCCGGATTGTGGACGCTGATGCAGAAGCGTCGGTCGCCGCGCGGCCCGTCATACACCTGTGTCTTTAACGTGACAGAGCCGCCCTCCGGTTCCGCGTCGATGGCGTTGCTCACCAGGTTCAGCAACGCCTGGTAAAGGCGCGTTTCATCGCCCTCGAGAAGCTCGTGCCTTTCATCAAGTTCAAGATTCAGCGTGACCTCCCGCGACTCGGCCACGCCGGCCATCGCCCGCATGACTCCCCGGCAGACAGGCTCCACTTCAATCTTCTCGACCACCGCGTCGGCGGGCTTCGAGAGCGTCAGCAGATCACCCACCAGCTTGTCGATCCGCATGATCTCCTCGCGGACCACCGTCAGGAAGTTGGAGCGGAACTCCGGATCGTCAAGCCGCGATGGCGCCAGTTCGGCGAAGGTTCGGATCGCCACCAGCGGATTGCGGATCTCGTGGGCCATCCCCGCGGATATCTCGCGGATCAGAAGGAGTCGCTCGGCCTCCTCGCGCTCCCGGTCGAGTTCACGGATGAGAGTCAGGTCGCTGATGACCGCCACGGCCCCCTGGGGCCGCGCGTCGCCGTCGCTCTCGAGCGGTGAGGTGCTGCACGCCAGCGGCACGACTTCGTCGCCGCGCTCGATCTCAAAGTGGCGGCTTGGCAGGACGCGACCGGTTCGGAGGCTGGCGCGGATGCAACTGGCAATCGCCATCGGAAGTATGTCGATCGACTCTCCACGCGCTTTGTGCCCCGGGATGCCGAACATCTTCTCCGCGGCCGAGTTGAAGACTACGATTGTCTCTTCATCGTCAGTCACGATGACCGCGTTGTCCATCTGTCGCAGGATGCGCTCGTTGAACTCCTTCAAGGACGCCGTCTCCGCGTAGAGATCGGCATTGCGCATGGCCAGCGACGCCTGAAGCGCGACATCCGCGACGAACCGCAGGTCGTCGTCGCTGTACATTTCCCCGCTGCGCCGAGGTCCGAGGCTCACCAGTCCGATCAGATCATCCTCCCAGATCAACGGAGCGACGATCTGTGCCTCCCACTCGTCCATTGCGCTGGATATCTGCCGCGCTCGTTCGATTGAGGCAAAGCGGAACACCTGATCGCGGGTAAGCAGCGATCCGTCCCTGACCAGGTCGAGCGCGCGGTGATCGAGGCTGACCGCCGCCTGCCCGTTGACCGATGCATCTCCGCTCGCTCGGTGTACGACGCGAGGACGAAGTTCACGACGCCCCTGTGCCAGCGTGTACACCACGACCACGGACGGCTTGAGCGCGTCATCGAGCGCATGAGCGAGCAGTTGCAGCAGGTTCTCACTGTCGAGTGTGCGAAGAATCTGAGTTGATGTCTCGACATGCACCGACGCGGGGTCGGTTTCCTGCACGTGCACGATGTTCGAGATCCACCGGTGTACGAGCGTCACGCCCGCCCCCATCAGGATGCCGATTACAAGGTATGACGCGCTGATGCTCAGGCCCACCTGGCGCACGAGCGGAGTAATCAGCCTCAGAGCAGCAGACCCGATTGCCACGACGATCACCGCCGACGCGGCGGCGACCGTCAGGCGCCCGAACGCGATCGATGGACGCATGAGGCGATGCCGAACGATGGCGTAGCTCATCCCGAGCAGTTGGCTGAGCACGCCGACCGCGCCCCAACCGCTGTAGGCTGTGGTGCCCCACACCAGCGGAATGACGATGATGGTGATCACTCCGGCGAGATGGGTGCCCGCGAAACCGATCAGTACCCAGAAAACCTGGACGCGCTGCACGCCCTCGAGACGGAATGCCTTGCGCAGCAGGATGATGTCGGCGTACCCCATGGCGATGACGATGAAGGCCCCGAAGGGTATCAGCGGCCAGCCGTAGGTGACGTTGACGAGACCGCCGCTGAGTTCGATTGATTCGTAGAGATTCGGCGCCATGCCGACGGTGCCGAAAGCGAGTCCGACGGAGTAGAGGAGCAGCCGTCGCCTCTTCGGCGCGTAGTCGATCCTTTCCGGAAAAACCCAGACGAAGTCGATGACCGTGCAGGCCGTGAGGGCCGCGAGGGGGTGCGACAGACGCAGGAAAATTCCCGCGTGCGCGGCCGTTTCGGCAGTCATGATGAAGAAGTTGCAGAACGCCCAGAGACCGATGACCGTGGCGTGCAGCGCGAAGAGCCGGTTCCAGACGCGGTCGGGGGTGCGCTGGTAAACAGCTATCGCCAGGGCGATAGAGGCGGCGGCTGCTGTTGCCAGCGCGACGAGGTTCAGATTCAACCGGCGGCCTCCCTTTCGGCGGCACGGTCGAGACGGGCTGGCCAATCAGCGCCCGTGGCTCGACGGCTACTCCGCTTCGTCAAACTTACGCAGGATCAGCGCAGCGTGCGTTCCTCCAAAGCTGTGGGAGTTGACCATCACGGTCTCGACGCGCACCCGGCGCGCCCTGTTCGGTACGTAATCGAGATCGCAATCCGGATCGGGTTGGTGGTAGTTGATGGTGGGCGGGACGACGCTCTCTCTCATCGCCATGCACGCCGCGGCGGTCTGCCATGCGCCGCCGGCAGCGAACGGCTGACCGGTCGTCCCCTTGATCGAACTCACGGGGATGTTGTATGCCCTGTCGCCCAGCACTTTCTTGATCGCGCGTGTGTCGGCGCGGTCATAGTCGAGGTTCGCTATCCCGTGCGCGCAGACGTAGTCGATGTCGGCAGGGGCGAGGTGCGCCTCCTGCAACGCCTGCCTGAATGCGTAGGCCAACTCGACCCCGCTGGGATCGGCCACCACGAGATGGTGGGCTTCAGTAGACGTGCCGTATCCCCGCACTTCCGCATAGATCGGGGCGCCGCGCTCAAGGGCATGGTGAGCGGTCTCGAGTGTCACCGCCCCGGCTCCTTCACTCAGGACAAGGCCGTCGCGGGTCGCGTCGTAAGGGCGTGAGGCCTTCTCCGGCTCTTCGTTATGCGTACTCAACACTCCGACCCGGCAGAGCAACGCCATTCCGAAGCGACTTACACAGGCCTCGGCGGCTCCGGCCACCATCACGTCGGCCTGGCCCTCCCGGAGGGCCTGCGCCGCGCGGCTGATCGCCTCAACGCCGGAACAACAGCCCGATGCCACGCTCGCGTTCGGTCCGCGGAGGCCCATGTCGATGAAGACGTGCGCTGTGGCCGCGTGAGTGGCCAACTGCACGCAGTCGGTTGAGCCGAACCCCCTGATGCCCCTGTCCATCCAGCGTTCGTAGATGTCGTCGGTGACATTTCCGTTGCCGGCGCTGCTGTTGCCGAAGACGGCGCCTGCACGAAACGGGTCGATGGAGGTGAGATCGAGTTGTGAGTCATCCAGCGCCATCCGGGCCGCCGCGACCGAGTAGTGCACGAACTCCCCGGACCTGCGGGCGTCAGCGGCTGCCATGTAGTCGGCAGGGTCGAAATCAACGATCTCGCCTGCTATGCGGGATGACAGGTCATCGCAGGCAAAGCCCGAGACATGCCTGATGCCCGACCGACCATCACGCACGGCCTCCCAGAAAGCATCCTTGCCCATGCCCGTCGATGAAACGACACCGAGCCCGGTGATGACTACTCTGCGCCTGAGTTCCGCCGATTTTGAATGCATACTGCGGTGCAATCCCCCGTTTCCGACGGCGTTCTACCAGTAGTATCCGACTTCGAGCTGATGAGTGTCCGAGCCGCCGAACGCTGCGCCAACGGCATCGTCGTTCCAGTCATTGATATACGCGTAGTTCGCGACCCAGTCCTCCCCGCTGTAGCCCGCGCCCAGCGACAGGCCACCATCATTGCTGCCCGCCCGCAGGGCCAACTGCGCGGTGGCCTCGTACTCTACCCCGAGATGCAGCCCCTCGCTCTTTGCCTTCAAGCCCCCGTCCTCGCTCTTAAGCTCCATCCACTCGACGGCCCCGAGGAATCTCTCCGCCAGCCGCCCGGAGACGCCGAGCGCCCATTCGGTCGAGGTGAAGTCGAACTCCTCCGGCGCGGGCATCGGTGGGGCCTGGAAGGTAACATCCTCGGTGTACCAGTCGAAGACGAATCCGGCGAAACCCTCGGCGGCGTACTGATAGAGCGCGCCGCCACGGAAGCCGAGCGTGGCCTCGCTGTCGGAGAAGCTGACGACGTCTCCGTTCGCCGGGTTCAGCAGCCGCGTCTCACTCTCGAGTATTGGTGAGATGCCCGCCCCGACCAGCCACCTCTCCGAGAGCCTGGCGCCGTAATGCACCGCGATGTCAGTTTCCTCGATCGTGCCAGGGAGCCCGCCCGCGGCGGTCATGACGGTGCCGCGGTCCGAATCCAGGAAGAAGCCGATCACCTGGATGCCCTGATCCGCGGCGACCGGGGTGGCGTACCACGCCTGCGTGCCGGTCAGCTTCATGCCGCCGTCGAAATCCGTGCGTGCAACGCGGAGGCCCGCTCGCTCGGAATCGAGCATGCCCGCGAAGGCGGGGTTGGGGAAGCCCACGTCCTCAATACATGTGGTTACTCCGCCCATCCCGAACTGCCGTGCGGTGGTCGCTGTGGGAAGCGCGAAGAGATGTGGTACTCCGTAGCTCTCAGGGCCCTGGGCATGCACGGAAGCTGGCAGGCCTGTCAGAAGTGCTGCGGTGACAACAAAGCAGATCAACGAGGGACTCATGACTGTGTGAGCAGCAGAACGTGAAGCACTGCTGACGTCCCCCCGCCCGTCTCGACGGTGCCGCTGAGTGTACACGATTGATGCCTCCTGGTGCTGCGATCTCAGCTTCATCTGCGGCACGGCGCACGCCCTGATGAGAGGTGCAGGGTTGTCTTTCTCACGTGTGAAGCGGCGCCAGGCGCGACCGGTTGTAGGGTGGGGCCGAATGTATCGACAATCCACCACACCGATTGTACAACATATGCCGCGAATAATGCAACAGGAAGAACCACTCGTTATCTTCTCGGAATGTGAAACGTGTGTGCCGCCGCTTGCGG
>JBKHFA010000193.1:0-7160 GCA_046540615.1 Armatimonadota bacterium
TCCGGCGGCGAGCAGCAGCGCGTGGCGATCGCGCGGGCGCTGATCAAGCGGCCCTACCTGCTGCTCGGCGATGAGCCGACGGGGAATCTCGACTACGAGACCGGTCTGCTCGTGTTGCAGCTTATCCGCGACGTCTCGGATGAGAGCGACCTGACGGTGCTGATGGTGACGCACAACGCGGCGATCGGGAAGATGGCGGACATCGTCATCTCGCTCCGCAGCGGACAGGTGGAGGAGATTGAGAGGAACGACAGCCCGGTGCCGCCGAGTGAACTGCGGTGGTGACGCGACAGGAGCGACGGCGACTACGATCGGCGGGGGTGACGGGATGGACTACCCGGACCGCTGGAAGGAAAAGCTGGCGGACGAAGAGGAGCGCCAGGAGATCGCAACCAGGCACTGGAGGCCGAATCTCTGGCACGTGCTGGTGCTGCTGGCATTGATGATCGTGTCCGCGGTGGCGTTCTGGCCGGGCGGCTGTGCGGCGGGCGGATGAACGAACCCGACGACGCTCGGAGTGGAGATGCGAATGACAAACACCGAACTGGAGATCACCGCGTTCGCACCGGAGATCACCGAATGTGAGGATTGCATCGAGCAGCTTGTCGATGCGCTCATGACTCTGGACGGTGTCGCCGAGGCGGAGATGTGCGGCGATGATCGACTCTGTGTCTCGTACGATGCGGAGATGACCTCGTTTCGCGAGATCGAGCGCAAGGCACGGGCTGTCGGGGTCGAGGTCACATCTGATCTCGACGAGGTGACCTATCAGGCTGAGCAGCTTTGCTGCACGGAGTGCGCGGAACGAGTCGCCAACACCCTCACCCGTCTCTCCGGCGTTCATTCCATCAGCGCAAACTTCGCGGCCCAGGTCGTCGAGGTGACGTTCCACCCGGCCACCATCAAGCGGCGTCAGCTTCATGCCGCCGTGGAGAAGGCCCTCGGGGAGTGCCACGACACCGAGGAGCGCGGGCTGACACTGAGAGTCGAAGGGATGGACTGCGCGAGTTGCGCGCAGAAGATCGCCAGCGCCGCCGAACGGCTCGAGGGCGTCTCAGATGCCACGGTCAATTTCGCGGGGGGCACCGCCGAGATTCAGTACGATCCGACGGAGATCGAACCTGAGAAGGTCGTCGAGACCATCAGATCGCTCGGCTACGGCGCGCAGCGGGCCGGTGTGGTTCGGAGCCGCTTCACGGTCGGCGGCATCGACTGCGCGGACTGCGCGACGGGAATCGAGGGTGCGCTCGAAGAGCGTGACGGCCTCATGTCCGCCGACGTGAACGCCGCCACCGGGAGGCTCATGATTGAGCACGATCCGCAACGCCTGCCCGCCGCTGAGGTCATCTCGACCGTCGAGGCACTCGGCTACGAGATATCCGTGGAGTATGAAGCTGCCCCCGAAGAAGGTTGGTTTGCCCGGATACAACGTCGCCCGCGAAGCATCCTGACGCTGCTGTGCGGCCTCTTTCTCGTCGCGGGGCTGATCCTCGGGTGGGCAGGGGCGGGAGAGGTCGCGGTGGTCTCGACGCTCTCGGTCTCCATCATCCTCGGAGGATATCACATCGCACGGTCGGCACTCATCTCTCTGCGGACCTCGCTCGCCGCGGACATGAACGTGCTGATGACGGTGGCCGTGATCGGCGCGATGGCCATCGGCGAGTGGTACGAGGCGGCGACGGTGGTGCTGCTCTTCTCAGTCGCCAACGCGCTTGAGACGTACACAAGCGACCGGACTCGTAACGCGATCCGGTCACTGATGGCGCTGTCGCCGGACACCGCGACGGTGCTGCGCGATGGCGAAGAGGTGTCGATGGCCGCCGAGAATGTCGCGATCGGCGACGTCGTGGTTGTGAGGCCTGGCGAGCGCCTGCCGGTTGACGGGGTCGTGAAGGATGGGGAAAGCGAGATCAACCAGGCTCCGGTGACCGGCGAATCCGAGCCTGTCGCGGTCAGCCAGGGGAGCGAAGTGTTCGCGGGCACGGTCAACGGGCCGGGATTGCTGGAGATCCGCAGCACGAAGACCGCCGATGACACGACCATCGCGCGGATCATTCACATGGTGGAGGAGGCGCAGGCACAGCGCAGCCCCTCGCAACGCTTCGTGGACCGCTTCGCGCGGTATTACACGCCGATCGTGATCGCGCTGGCGGCCCTGATAGCGGCAATTCCTCCGCTCGGGTTCGGAGAGCCCTTCACGCCGTGGTTCTACCGCGCGTTGACGCTGCTTGTGCTGGCCTGCCCGTGCGCGCTCGTCATCTCAACACCGGTTGCGATCGCGGCCGCAATCGCGAACGGCGCGCGCAACGGCGTCCTTGTGAAGGGCGGAGCGTACATTGAACGCCTCGCCGGTGTCCGCCAGTTCGTCTTCGACAAGACCGGCACACTCACGCTCGGGCGCCCGGAGGTGACGGATGTCATCCCGGCCGACGGTCAGAATGAGGATGAGCTTCTCGCAACCGCCGCGGCGGCTGAGTCCGGGTCGGAGCACGCGCTGGGCAGGGCGATCCTCCGCGAAGCCGCCGAGCGCGGCCTGCAGTGGCCGCGCGCCCGGGACTTCAGGGCGATCACCGGCAGGGGCGCGCGCGCGAGGGTGGATCATGAGGTCGTGCATGTCGGTCGGCCCTCGTGGATCGCGGAACTTGGGGCCGAGACCGCGGCGGTGGACGAGGATGTGCGCCGCCTGCAGTCAGAGGCGCGCACCGTCGTCCTCGTGGCCCGGGGTGAGGGCGACGGCATCTCTGTGTTCGGGGCGATCGGCATCGCCGATCGGCCACGGGACGAGGCGCGAAAGGCCACTGATGAGCTTCGGGAGATGGGCGTCGAGCGACTGATGATGCTGACCGGTGACGCTGAGGGGGTCGCCGCCTCCGTCGCCTCGGAGTTGGGGATCGACGAGTACGCCGCCGAACTGATGCCTGATGAGAAGGTGGATCGCATTAAGGAGATCCGCAGGAGCGGCCTGGTGGCGATGATCGGCGATGGGGTCAACGACGCCCCCGCGCTGGCACTGGCCGACGTGGGCGTGGCGATGGGAGCGGCGGGGACCGATGCGGCGCTTGAGACAGCGGACATTGCGCTGATGGCCGACGATCTGAACAAGCTGCCCTACGCCCTGCGGCTGAGCCGGATGGCTCTGCGCATCGTCAAGCAGAACATCGTCGCGTCGATCGCGATCAAGCTGGCTTTCATGGCGCTCGTGGTCCCGGGTGCTCTCACGCTGTGGATGGCGATCCTCGGCGACACGGGCGTGTCCATCGCAGTCACGCTCAACTCAATGCGACTGCTGAAGCTCAAGTCAGACACGTGACTTTACGTCGACAGATCAGGTTTGCGAGGAAAGCGCGCTCGAGGCGAGATGGCAGTGCGAAGGGAGAAACATATGAAGCTGGTAGAGGCGACTGGCGACGCGAGGACGATCGGACGGATCACGGGTGAGGCGCTGCGCGAGGAGATCCGCGAGTATGCGGAGCTTGTGAAGGTGCATGAGCGACACGCCGACTGGGAGGACCGGTGGCCGGCCACGCGCGCGGCGATGGAGGAGCATATCCCGCTGGTGCTCGAGGAGATCGAAGGGACCGCGGAGGGCGCGGATCTGCCGCTGGAGACGATCCTCAAGCTGAACGTGCCTGGATACAAGCGCGAACTCGACCCACCGCAGGAATGTACGAATATCGCCTTCAGCGAGGGCCCGGACGGACCGATCTGGGGGAAGAACAACGATGGTGGTGAGCCGGGCAAGCAGGCGCCTCCGGTCGCGCGACTGGTACGCCGGGATGACGGTGTCCCTCAGGTAAACTGGACGTTCTGCGGCTTACTCGCGACGATCGACGGCCTTAACGCCGAGGGCGTGGCGGTCGGCCACTCGTCCGTCGGCAGCCAGTTCGCGCAGAGCAAGCATCATGTGCCGATCCGCCTGTGGGCGTACGAGGGGCTTTTCCGCTGCAGCACGGGCGAGGAATTCATCCGGCACATGTGCGCGATCCCGACCTTCGGGAAGGGCTACTCGTCGCTGATGGTGGATGCGGATGGACTGCTGTGCTCGCTGGAGTCGCCCTGCCCGCTCACGCAGATCCGGTGGCCGGAGCCTGATGAGACGTACATGAACTGCTCGAATTACTACCAGCTTGAGGCGATCAGCGAGGCCGACTGGCGCACGCCCGAGGGCAAAGAGAACGCGATCGCTCGCGCCCGGACGCTCGACGAGCGCTTCAAAGGCGGAAGTGGCGGCCGCGACCTTGAAGCGATGAAGGCGGTGCTCAAGCATCACGGCGAGCCGAGCATCTGCCGGCATGGCGGCGATGACCTCAGTCACACCGAGTACTCGATGATCGGCCTGTGCGCAGAGCGCACGGCGCTCTTCCTCCACAACTATCCCTGCAAGGGCGGAGAGTACACAGAGGTGCAGTTGTGATCGGGAGCCGCGACACTGAACGTCGCGAACCGCCGGTCTCAGAAGAGATCAGGAGTAAAGCTATCAATGCTTAAACCTCCACATGGCTCGACTCGCCAGGTGCAAGTTGATGGCGCATGAGTTGAACATACTTTTACTCGGAGCCGCTGGGATCGAATGTCACGACTCTGGCTGAAGCTCTTCCGCGATTTGCGTGCGTACCGCGCGCAGGCCATCGGCATCGCCGTCGTAACGATGCTGGGCATTTCGATGTACCACAGCTTCTACCTGTCCTACCGCTCAATGGCGGCATCGTACGACTGGGGATACGACCGCCTGCGGCTGGCGGATTTCACGATCGAGCTTGATCAGGCGCCGCGGCAGACCGTCGGACGACTGGCGGCCATCCCGGGCGTCGTCCGAGTCGCCGGGCGCGTCAGCCGGGATGTGCGCGTCGAGCAGGCGCCCGGACGGCGGAAGGTCGTCACCGGCCGCGTGATCTCAATCCCCGACGAGGGTGAGGCGGAGATCAACAAGCTGGTGGTACTCGAAGGGAGCTACCTCGGGCCACCCGACGGCCGTGAGTTGCTGCTTGAGCGCGGCTTCGCGGAAGTGCATGGATATGAGCCGGGAGACACGATCTACCCGGTGGTGAATGATGTCAGGAGGGCATTCCGCGTCGCCGGCATCGTTTCGTCGATCGAGTACCTCTACGTTGTCCGATCGAAGGAGAACCTCTTCCCCACTCCCGAGAGCTTCGGCGTCATGTGGATGCGTCAGCGGCAGGCCGAGGAACTTTTCCAGCTTCACGGGGTCATCAACGAAGTCGTTTGCATGACCGCCGAGAGCGATCGAGACCGCGTGATGGGAGCGATGTACGCGGATCTGAGGCGCTACGGCGCAACGCAGCCGGTGCCGCAGGAGCAGCAGCCGAGCCGACAGCTTCTCGACCAGGACCTCGAGGGCCTCGGCCAGTTCGCGGTGATCTTCCCGAGCCTGTTCATCGGCGCGGCGGCGCTGACGGTCTTCAGCATCCTCGCCCGGACCGTTGAGCGCGAGCGCCGGCAGATCGGCTTTCTGCGCGCCTCAGGCCTCCCCGCGTGGCGGGTGGCTCTGCAGTACCTCGCGTTCGCGGGCCTCATGGGCGTGGTGGGCGTGATCCCCGGCGTGCTGCTCGGGCAGTGGTTTGCGCTGGGGATTACTCAGCTTTACCTCAATGAACTTGGTATTCCCTTCCTGCGGCTCGCCTCCGGGGTCGTCGTGGCGTTGATCGGCGTGGCGGTGACGGCAACCACCAGCCTCATCGCCGGCTGGCGGCCGGCCCTTGGCGCCGCAAGAATGCGGCCGGCCGACGCAATGCGGCCGGGCTCCACCGATGCGCTCCAGCGCAAGCCACCGCGCATCCTCGCGCGGCTCCAGCGCGGGGCGCACTTCACGACTCGCATCGCGCTCAGCAGTCTCTTCCGGCAAGTGCACCGCACCGCATACACGATCTTCGGCGTCGCATGCGGGATCATCCTGATGATCATGACGATGTCGATGCTCGACGCGGTCGAGCACTCGATGGAGTACTACTTCTCCGAGGTGCGCAACTACGACGTGGATGTCGGCTTCGCCGGCCCGGTCAGCGACGCTGTGGTCGTCCAGGTCCGACGATGGCCGCATGTCGAGTGGGCGGAGGGCAACGTCGGGTTGCCGGTGACGCTCCAGCACGGAGACACCATCGACGACTTCACGATCACCGGGGTGCCTGCCGGAAGTCGCCTGCAGACATTCCGAGACGAGGACGACCGCCCGGTGCCTCTACGCGGCTTCGGCATCTACCCCGCGAACGCGACTGCCCGCTCGATGGACCTCGAACGCGGCGACGTGCTGCGGCTGCAGTACGCGTATAACTCACGCGAGCTTCGCCTCGAGCGCCCGGTGAAGGTGACAAAGGTCGTCCGCCAGCCGATCGGCGCGGGGGTGTACATGTCAGCGGACGCCCTGCGCCAGCGCTTCGGAGCGAAGCTCGGCTTCCCCCCGGGCTCGATCGGCGGGATGGTCATCAAGGCCGAGCCGGGCTACGAGCAGTCCGTCGCCGCCCGCGCCTACGACCTGCCCGGCGCGACCATGGTGGAGACCACGTACGACATCCGCCGGGAGATCGACCGGTCGATGGCGATCACGTACGCGTTCATCGGCATCCTGATGCTTTTCGCGGGCGCGCTGACCGTCGCGATCGTGTACAACACGATCAGCAGCAATGTGCATGAACGCCGATCGGAGATCTCGTCGCTGCGGGCGCTGGGTGTGCGCATGCGCGAGATCACCGCAATGATCACCGTCGAGAACCTTGCCTCAACCGCACTCGGCATCCTCGTGGGGCTGCCGCTCGGCGTCCTCGGGGCCCGCGGGATGATGGAACTGTGGGAGAGCGAAACCTTCGCGCTGGACTTTTACATCGCGCCGCGAACATACATCATCGCCATCGGCTTCACGCTCATCCTGGTCCTCGCCTGCCAGATTCCGGCGCTGCGCAACATCGCGGGCATGAACCTCGCGCAGATGACGCGACTGCACGGCGACTGATCGCGCGCCCAGGCGCGCACACGCGGTGCTCGCACGCGACCGCGGCACGCTACCGGGGTCTGACCTAATTCTGTAGGTAGCTTTGGGTGAGCGGCCACGACAACCTCACCCCCCGGCCCCCTCTCCGACCCCTTCGGGGTGAGGACCTGCTCCGCAAACGACGCGTCGCCAGGCGGGAGAGGGGGAGGACACAACT
>JBKHFA010000194.1:0-6947 GCA_046540615.1 Armatimonadota bacterium
GCGAGGCAGGCCTTCACCGTGGCCATCGACTCCTCGGGCGTGATGATCGTCGGCGTCTGTCCCTGCTGGATGCAGTCGGCGAAGTACCGCAGTTCGTCCGGTAGCGCGCCGACAAGCCGGCCCTCGGCGGTGGTCATCCAGTAGGTCGTGTCCGGGTAGCTGAAGCCCTCGCTGTCACAGACGGCGAAGTTCGGCGCGGACTCCTGAACGTGAATCGAACCGTCCGTCCCGATGATCTCCATCCGCTCGTCGATCTGCATGGCCGTCTTCTCGGGCAAAAACCACACGTTCTCGAGGATCGCGACCGCGCCGTTGTCCATCGTGAACATGCTCCAGCCAAGGTCCGGATTGCCGAGATTGCGCACGTTCACCGTCTTCGCGTAGACCTTCACCGGCTTGAGGCCTGACGCCCAGAGCATGATGTCCATGTCGTGGACGCCGTCGCCGACGATCGGGCCGATCTTGGGGAGGATGCCGGTGGTGACCCAGCCGGGAATATTCCGGCGCGCGAACATCGACACGATCTCCCCGCAGACGCCCTCCTGCGCCTTGCGGCGGGCCATCCGGTAGCGCGGGTTGAAGCGGCAGATGTGACCGACCATGAAGAAGCTGTCGGCGGCGTTGGCCGCGTCCACCATCTTCTGACAGTCCTCGACCGTCGAGGCCATCGGCTTTTCGCAGAAGACGTGCTTGCCGGCCTCCAGCGCCGCCAGTGCCGGGTCCACGTGCTGGTCCCACATCGTGGTGATGCTCACCGACTCAAGCTCCGGGTTGGCGAGCATCTCGTGGTAGTCGGTGTAGGTGCGCTCCACTCCGAACCGCTCCGCGACCTCCGCGAGCCGCGACTCGGTGCGCGTGCACAGCGCGTAAAGCTCCATGTTCGGGATAGAATCGATGGCCTCACAGTGCTTCTCGCCGAACCATCCAATGCCGATGACTCCGTGCCTGACCCGCTCCATCTCGGACCCTCCCACTTCGCTGAATGTGACGGTCGGTGCGGCCCGCGCCCGCGGCGCGTGTCGTCCGATTCGCCATCGGCCCCCCGGCGCCCTTCAACATGCGAACGTCGGCCGGTACACGCGAAGAACTCCGCCGATGGCGGAGTCCCCTGTGCATCCACTCATTCGCGCGCGCGGCCGGGACGGAAGACCGCGGGGCCTACTGCTCGCCCGTCCCGATCTGCGTTGCGGCCTCATTGACGGTCTCGCGGATGGTCTCGCCGAGCGCCGTCCATGCACCGAGTGACGCAAAGACGACCGTCGAAAGCAGGAGCGCATACTCAACCGTCGTCACACCATCTTCGTCATGCCAGAGATCGATCATTGACTTCATGGCGAATAATCCTCTCACGCGTACATTGCCGGTCAGCGCGGATGCGCTCGGTGGCGCAGATCCACTGCGCGGGGCCCGGGGATCGCCCTCCCGCGGCCGTCGCCTGCCGACCGATCATCGACCTGCTTCCCCACGCTGCTTTCTGAATACACAGCGAACGCGTTAATATATTACGCCAATCAGGGCGGTGTTGTCCTCGGGGTGCTCTCAAGATTGTCTCAAGGTTCGATCAAGTCTTCCCGGGGCTCTCGCTGTCGCGCGGATGTCGATCCGTGAGGTTGTCGGCTTCCATGCACCACGCGTCACAGGTCAGGCGCACCGGTTCGCCCGCGCAACGCACCACGCGGTTGCCTGACACGACGTGGCCGCCCCCGCCCAGTGCCACGACCGCCGCATCCGAGGTCACGTCTTCAAGGACGTTCGCCGCAACCACGCAGTCGCGCGAGGCGCCGAGGTCGATCCCGCCCTGCCGCGTATCCTCCACGATCTCCGCGTACACGCTCTTGTGGATGATGTTGCTGGAGATGACGTGCCCGCCCGACCCGGACGCATCCTCGATGCTCACCGCCGCCTCCGTGTTGTTGATCATCGTGTTGCCGGTGATGGTGATGCCGTTGCACCCACCGGCCAGCACGACCGCGCGCGGGCCGTGAAGATAGTTGGAGTTGATCGTGAGGTCGCGGGAGCCCAGCACGTAGATGCAGCGCTCGAAGCCCTCGATGGTATTGTTGGCGATCACGTGTTGCGCGGTGCCGTCGAGTATGATCCCCTCCGCGTCGCCGTAGGCGAAGTGGTTGTTGACGATCCGCACCTCGCGGCAGTTGCGGTCGATGTACACATGCTCCTCCTGGACCTGGCCATCGTTGAGCCGTCGCGTCTGATTTCCGTGCATCGTCAGGTGATGCAGATTCTCCGCCGAGAGCGCGCGCCTGCAATCGCGCATCCAGCAGTCGCGGACGGTCGCGTTCGTCCCCTTGCTGATCAGGCTGACGGCGGTCCCGCCATGGCCGATGAAGAAGCAGGCGTCCACGAGGGTGTCGTTGGGGTGGTCGATCACGAGGGCGTCGCCGGTGTCGTGGCCGCCCACGAAGCTGATCCCTCGCACGGTGATGGTCAGGTCCGGCCACCACTGCCCGACCGCGCCCGCGATTGACAGAAGCGGATCGCCCGAGGCGCCGGCGTTGATCAGCACGCTGGCTCGCCCCTCGCCCTCCAGGCAGAGGTGTTGCCGCTCGACGAGCGCGATCTCAAGCGTGCGCTCGATCTCCCATCGGCCGGCCGGAATGTGCACCGTGCCGCCCGCGTCGGGCAGCGCGTCGAGCGCCTCCTGCACGCCGCCCGCCTCGCCCGCGTCTATCCACTGTCCGCTCTCCTGTCGGGCCATCGCTCTTCAACTCTCCTCATCGAGGGCGCGGAGGCACTGGTCGGCCACCGCGAGGGATATCTCGCAGACGGTGTCGGTGGTCATGACACTGCCGTGCGTGTCGTCGCGGTTGCCCGACATCTCGACCAGCAGCGGGGCGCGGCAGCCCCGGTCGGCGGCGTAGCAGATCGCGTAGGGGGCATCGCGGCAGTCCGAGATCCGGTCCATGTTCACCTGCTGGTAGTCGCCGTTGTAAGGCGCCTGGCAGAGGTAGCGGTCGGCGAGGCGGTCCCTGATGTCGGCGTGGATCCGGTCAACAAGCTCCTCGTCGCAACCCTCGGCGGGCATCAGGACGTAGTGCGCGGTGTGGAAGTCGATCAGGCCGACGGGGCGGAAGCGATCGATCAGCCCCTGGATGATCTGCGTCTCGGGGGCGCTTGCCGCGCGCGTCCCCTTGTAGTTGTAATCCCACGGGACCGCGAGGTCCTGGGGCATCGGGTAGTCCTCCCACCCGTGGTCGAAGTTGCGGTTCAGATCGACCCCGTCGGCGTTCTGGCGCGTGAAGTTGTCGAATCCCCACGGATTCTGCACCGGCATGATGACCCAGTGCAGGCGCGTCGGATCAAAGCCGATGTCGATGCCGGTGCCGAGCAACTCCGCGAGCCGAACGAGGCCGAAGCAGTTCTCCCACTCCCAGCCATGGATCGCGGCGCCGGCGTAGATGGTCGGGCGGTGCTCCTCGCCGAAACGAAGCGTGTACATCTCCCGCCCGTCGCTGCAGACACCCTCCCTGACCATCTGAAGACCGTAGTGCGACTCGGCAAGCTCGCGCATCATCTCGACGAAGTCGTCGTAGCAGAGGCGGTCGGGGTAGTGCCGGCCGTAGCGGACGGCGCCGCCGATGAAGTTGCCGGGGAAGAGCCACTTGTTCGTGCTCCCGTGCGAGTTGTACCAGGGGCGCGCGGGAGAGATCAGGTCCAGCGCGAGGATCCGCCCGGCCTCCACCCGCTCATCGATCATCACGGCGCCGTGGTTGACCGTCGAGCGGCCGAGCACCCTCGCGCGCTCATCCTCGATCGGGTTGAGAATCTGGCGCTGGTGCATCTGATTGGAGTAGAGCGGGTCGGGCGCGCTCGACACGGTGCCGAACCACCCGATCGAGTCGCCGATGGCGAAGCCGCGGGTGACGTCACACTCGACGTCGATCCGCATCCGGGGCTCCAGGCGGTCGAGCACATGCGTTTTGGAGAAATGCAGGTCGCGATCGCGGGCGTACTCCAGCAGACAGGAGACGACCTGTCCACCGGCCCGGGCATACTCCCGCACGGCCTCGTAGTCGAGCGAGTCGAGATTCGCGCCGTCATGCACGGCGGTGATGACGTGGCTGAAGCTCGCCAGCGCACCCGCATCATGAGGCTCCTCAACGAAGTTTCGGAACTCCACCCGGTCGGGGTACAACAACTCAAGGTCGGCGTGGAGATGGCCGGGGGAATCCGCGAGCAACAGCAGGGACAGATCGTGTGTGGTCATCTCATTCCCTCCATCTGAGCGGCAAACGACGATGTCGTCCCGCACCTTCATCACCGGTGTCGCCGGGACCTTCCGCATGGGCGGCATAGTATCTGGCGACATAAAATGCTCATTTCACTGGACTTAAACCTCGCTGGTATGTATTATACACACAGCATGGTTTTTCTTGAGGGAGAGTTGAGGTAGACGGGGGCCGAAGCGGGGAACTTCGGTGACAACACAGTCCGCACCCGGTCCCGGGGGAACGCCGGTAGTCGCGGGTGGCCTGTCGCGGCTCAGATGCGCAGTCTCGTGACAGGCAGGTGCAAGCGCCAGGGTTGAGGCTCTTCCCACGGGGGGAGGAAGAGCCTCAATTCCTTTTAAGCGAAGGTTTCTCGACCGCCCGGCGCGAATTGCCCGTCCGTCAAATTCAGCGTACGAAGCAGACGGACCCGGGAATGATTCATCATGCAACCTGGCTACGGAGTCATCGGTCTCGGACGTATCAGCGCGCGGCATATTGAGGCGATCGACAGGCTCGCCGCAGGCACTGTCACCGCCGTCGCCGACACAAACATCGAAAAGGCGGAGGAGACGGCGTCCGAGCATCCCGACGCGCCCGCCGCCTATGCGGACTATCACGACCTGCTTGCCGACGACCGTGTGGATGTCGCGGTGGTGCTGGTACCGACGCATCTTCATCGCGACGTCTCGGTCGCGGCGATGGATGCGGGAAAGCATGTCATCTGCGAGAAGGCGATGGCGCCGAGCGTGCGCGAGTGCCTCGACATGATCGAGGCGCGCGACCGCAACGGCGTCAAGCTGATGATCGGGCACTCGACGCGCTTTCGGGCGCCCTTCATCACCGCGCGGGCGCTCATCGAGGACGGGGCGATCGGTGAGCCGCTGGGCATCGACGGGCACTTCGTCGCAGGGGCCACCCAGCGCGGGAACGTGCCGAAGGACTTCTGGCGCTTCAAAGAGGGCGCGGCCGGGCACGGCTACGTGGTGAATTTCGGCTGCCACTACATCGACACCTCGCGCGCCCTGCTCGGCGTTGACCCGGTCTCGGTCAGCGGCCACGTCGGCAACCGCTTCAGCCGCGGCGTCATCCCCGAGGATCACTACGTCATCACGGCGCTGTGCGAGGATGAGAAGACGATCTCCCTCGCGCAGTACGGCACGCTCGAGAGATACGTGGTGCCCACGAACGGATACGCGATCTTCGGCACCGAGGGCCTGCTTGAGGCGTACTGGCGGCCCGACAGGCTGGTTCTCTCTCGCGCGGGCGAAGAGCCGCGGGAGGTGGAGATCGACCAGTCGCTTTATGAGGCGGGGGCTTGGGGGCGCGAGCACGAGGGCTTCTACGCGTGCATCGTCGATGACACCGAGGAACCTGTGACGGGCGAGGACGCGATGCGCAACATCGAGTGGGCGACCGCGGCCTACCTCTCCAGCGAGCGGCGCTGCTGGGTGGACCTGCCGCTGTGTGAGGAAGACTGCGAGTACTGCGGCCCGTGCCTGACGGAGACGCTGGCGCCGGAGGAGTGATCGGGCGAGGCGGTGGAGCGGCAGCCGGCGGCGTTCGGCTCCTGGCCGCACACAGCCGTTGTCGTTGTGGCCCCGGCGCCCTCGCCGGGGTGTCGTTGAGGACGCGCTCAGAGAGGACCATCCGATGATCGAGCGTGGCTACGGACTGATCGCCTGCGGGCGGATCGTCCGTTCACACATCGACGCAATCGCCGAGATCGACGACGCGCGCGTCGTGGCCGTCGCGGATGTCAACGAGGAGAAGGCCGCCCGCGCCTGCGAGCGCTGTGACGGCGATGTCGCCGTGTACGACGACTACCGCGAACTTCTCGCCGACCCTGCGGTGGACGTGGCTGTCGTGATGGTGCCGACGCAGATGCACCCGGAAGTCACCGTCGCGGCGCTGGAGGCGGGGAAGCACGTGTACTGCGAGAAGGCGATGGCGGCGAGCGGCGCGGGCTGTCGCGAGATGATCGGCGCTCGCGACCGCACCGGGAAGCTGCTGATGATCGGGCAGTCCACGCGCTTCCGGCCGCCCTTCGCGATGGCGCGACGGTTGATCGCGGCCGGCGAGGTGGGGGAGATCGTCGCCATCGACGGCGCGTTCACCGGCCCGGCGAACACTCCCGAGCAGGGCGCGACGGATTCGTGGCGCTACTGCGCACAGTCGGCGGGCAACGGGCATATCATCAACTTCGGCTGCCACTACATCGACACAGCGCGCTTCCTCTGCGGCGATGACCCGGTGAGCGTCTCGGCCACCGTGCGCAACCGCTTCAGCCCGGGCATGATTCAGGAGGACCAGTTCTCTGTGATCGCCGAGTGTGGCGGCGGCGCGCTCATCACCATCGCCCTCTACTGCGCGCCCGAACCCGTCTCGCCGCGGCACGAGGGACTGACGGTCTTCGGCACGGAGGGCGCGATCGAGGCGCTCTGGCGGCCCGATCGCGTGGTGGTGAGCAGGCGCGGCGAGGAGGCGCGGGAGGTCGAGATCGACGCGGACCTTCGCGAGAGCTACTGGACGCGGATCCACCGGGAGTTCCGCCGCGCGATCGAGGACGGTGGCCCGGTGCCGGTGACGGCCGAGGACGCGATGGTCAACGTGGAGTGGGGGCTTGCCGCCTACCTCTCAAGCGAGCGAGCGCCGCGAGTGGGTGGACCTGCCGCTGCCCGACGACCTCGCGGAATACAGCGGCCCGCAGCTTGAGCGGAC
>JBKHFA010000195.1:0-6938 GCA_046540615.1 Armatimonadota bacterium
CGCGCGTGTCACTGCTGATCGGCAGGGTGCAGTTCCTCTACCACGACTGGTGGACGCCGATGGTTGCTGAGCCTCTCATGCGGTGGCTCGGGGGCTGACGGCGGCGCCTTTCGCCCCCGCTTCCCCGACCGTCACCGCTTCACCAGCCCCACCTGAGCACGAAGGGCACACGCGGGAAGAGAGTCTCCAGCAGCTTCATCACCGGCGGACTGACCTGCGGCTCCACCGTCATTTCGCGCTGCAGATAGCCCTCGAGCGGCGTCTCCCGCCCGGTGACGATCCGCGTGATGCGCTCATCGGTGGTGCGCAGGACGATGTCCGCCGGACGCGGCTCGGGATCGCCGATCACTCGCACCTCGCCCGCTTCGAAGCTCAGCCCCGACCCCAGGCGCTCGCCGAGCAGAATCACCCGTCCACGCCAGTCCTCGAAGGGCGTCTCGCGAACGCGGCGCTCGAAGAGCGGCCGAATCTCGCCGAAGAGTTGCGTCAGATCGCGGATGCCGAACATATTCACGCCGCCGCTTGCCTCGCGCGAGTATCCCGCGCGGCAAAGCACATCGGTCAGCAGGCCCGGGTCTGAGCAGATATGCGCGGTCACGCGCTTCGCTCCCGCATCCGCGAGCATCGCGTGGACGCGCGCGATCAGCGCCACCCCGATCTCCGGCCGCGCGTCCTCCCTCGCGGCGACCGCAATGTCCTGCAGCGCCGCCGAGTCGCCCTCCACGTACGCCGCCAGCGTCGCACCGATCAGTGTCCCCTCGCGCTCGGCGAGCGCGGCGAATGTGCCCTCGCCGAGCTGCGGCGCCGGGACCGGCGAGAGCGTGAACGCGTCGGCGTGGTAGTCGGTGAGGAACCGGCGCACCGCCTCGTGATCATCTTCGCCGACCGGTCGGATGACAACGCCGTCGGGCGGGGTGGCGGGCGTGCCCGCGCACAGCAGCTTCGTGCCCCGCTCGCGGTGGTCCATGTCCACGTAGCCGAACTCGCGGTAGAGCGCGTGGGCGTTGTTGCGGATGCCGGTGTTGAGCGCGAAGCACGAGCAGCGCTGCGCCTCCGGATGCGCCATCGCCTCAACGAAGGCCAGCCGCGAGAGGCCGCTGCGCCGCCACTGCGGAAGCGTGTGCACCCAGTACACGTAGAACTGCGTGGCCAGGTGACCGTGCGGAAAGACCGCCACTCCCGCCTCGGCGAGGACGTTGGCGACCTCGTAGCCCGCCACCTCCGGGTGGACGATCACCATGTTCCGCGTCTCCGTCCCCAACTTTCCGACGCGCTTCCCATCCACGGTCAGACCTTCGAGCGCACCACCAGGGACTTCCCGCCCGAGCTTGCGGAGCGCATGCCCGGCCATCAGCCTGAAGCGCAGGTCGCGCCCCGGCAGCAGTTCGGCGAGGCGGTCGGCCCACCGGTGGCGGCCCATCGTCACAAGTTGCAGCGCGGCCCACGCGGCATCCTCGGGGTCGTCACCGTGGGCGAGTGTCTCCAGCGCCTCGATCGCGCGGGTGTCAGAGGCTGCCGAAAGCTCGAAGGCCTCGGTCATCTCACGCACGTCCCGCGGCAGGCTCTCGCGCTCGTCGGGCCTGAGCCGTGACAGGTCGGTCAGCGCCTCCATCCTGCGAGTCGCCCCGGCGCGCTCATCGCTCACCACGACCGTGCGCACGAGCGTCTCGCGCATCGCCGCGTCGAAGCCCTCATCATCGGGTGGCACCAGGGGCAGCGGGTGGATCGTCGTGCCGATCTCGCGCAGTAATGAAGTCACGTCCTCGCCTGCTGCGAGGCCGAGGTAGTACGCGAGGCGGTCGGAGCGCCACGCCCATGTCCGCGGCAGTGGATCGTCATCGCGCTTGCCCGGCAGCACCTCGAAGAGGCGGCGCAGAATGTCTTCTCCGAAGCGGATTTCAAGCTCACGCAGCAACCAGTGGCCCTTCGGATGCCACTGCTCGGTCGCCCAGTAGATGCGGGCGAGATCGGCGTCGGTGTGTGTCGGATCGGTGGCCTCGAGTGCGCGCTCGGCCCGCTCGCGGAGGCGGTCGGCGTAGTCGCCGAAGCCGAGTTCGTCGAGGAAACGCAGCGCAATGTGCCTCGGCACGGTCGCCTCGGGAAAGAGACCGCTCAGCAGGTCGCCCTTCGGGCCGTGCCAGAGCGCTTTGACCGCCAGGGTGGTGGCGATGTTATATGCGAGCGCCGGGTCCGGTCCGGCGGCAGGCAGGAAATCATCGTCCTCCCACGGGCGGGGGCGGAGGCTGGTTTGTGCGACACGCACGGTGTGCGGGGATTGCCAGCGTTCGCCCATCAGATCGGCCATGAAGGAGTCGAAGCGGCGGATAAGATCCGCGAGGTGCTCCGTCCGCCCGGCGATCGACTCATCGCAGATGAGTTTGAGGCCGCGGATGGTCCGAGCGGTCGGCACGCCGATCTCGGCCGGGGCATCGCCACCGGGATGCTCGCCCGCGTCGCCGGAGAGCCACCCGAGAAGCGGATTGAGGTGGGCCAGCACGTTGAAGCGGGTCAGCGGACTGGCGCTGACGCAGACGCGACCGCCGCCGTGCTTCGCGATCGCCGCGACAGGCTCGGCGGTGTCGGCGTGTGCCAGCAGGGGGCGAGCGCCGTCAGGGATGCGCAGGGGAGCGCAGGTCGTCAGGCCCGGCGGATGCGCGGCGAAGCCCTCGACTGCGTCGGCGATCGCCTCGATCTGATCGTCCCGGTAGCCGATGCGGAAATCCGGGTCGATCCGCGTCGGGCCTGCGGCGTCCCCCGCGCCGAGGAACTCGAAGCCGAACAACCCGGCGAAACGCGCCGCGGGCATTCCGGTCGGGGGTTTGCCGGTGACGAGGTCGTAGTGCGGGGCCGAGCCTGCCAGCAGCAGGCCCCCACCCTCGGCCACGAAGCGCTCGACGGCCTGCAGTTCGTCGTCGCCGACCGGCGCCGGCCCGGTCGCGTCGATGATGGCGACGTGGTAGCGGCTGAGCAGCTCCCACCTCAGGCGTTCGCGGCAGAGGGTGGCCTGCACGAGGCCACCGCGCAGGTTCGTGCGGATATACTGCTCGCCGGCGTCGTGGTAGTGATCGACGAGGACGCGGATCTTCCTGTCACCCGACAGCGCGTACATGCCGGTCTCCTCCCGCTCAGTAGCTGCAGACGCACAGGACTGCCGCGACGGCGGCAGCCCGGGTGCGAATTCATGTCACCTGTGCGACGCTACCCGCCTCCGCGGGCGGACCTCAGCCACCCCTCGTGGGTGGCCTTCAGTCAGCCTCCGTCGGTGGTCTTCAGCCACCCTTCGGGAACCAGTCGAAGGGGATGGCGGGGTCGTCGAGATCGCGGCGCAGTTCATCAGGCTGCTCCGCGTTGTAATGCTCGGTCGGGACGTTCAGGACGACGGCCGTCTCACCACCGACGGCCGTGAAGCCGTGCCACACGAGCGGCGGGATCTGCACGACCACGGGGTTCAACTCACCCGCGACGATCGACTGCGTCTCGCCGCACGTCGTCGAGTCCTCGCGGTCGTCGAAGAGCCCGATCCGCGCGTTGCCCGACAGCACGCAGAAGCTGTCGGTCTGAATCTCATGACAGTGCCACGCTTTCACGATGCCGGGAAAGCAGGCGGAGACGTAGACCTGACCGAAGTCGATGAAGATCGCGTCATCGTCGCGCAGGATCTCCATGAGCCACCCGCGCTCATCGACGTGGCGCAGCAATTTCTTCGTTCGCACTCCCTCGATCACTGCCTTCTCCTCCACTCACATGCCCGGCATCTGCACGCCGACGGCGTGCCGGTCAAAGTACTCGTCGGCGACCGCGTTGAGGTCCTCGGCTGTGACGGCCTCGACCGCCGCCACGGCCTCATCCGCGCCGCCGAGGCCGAAGAGCGCGCGGCGGGCGAGGTAGAGCGCCGCGTCGGCCGGCGACTGTGTGTTAAGCCGGTGGGCGTTGACCGCGCGCGCCTTCGCTCTCTCAAGCTCGGCCTCGGTCACCGACCCGCTCCTGAGGGCGAGCAGATGGCGCAGCACTCCGGTTCGGGCGCGCTCGATTGAACGAGGCCCGGCCAGCACATGCACCGCGAGATAGGGGTGATGGGCGGGCGGCGGCTCGAGGACGCTGACCGGGTAGTGCTCATCGAGCAGCCGACTCGGCAGTGACAGGCCCAGCGCCTGGAGCAGCCCGAGGTCCCGGCGCAAGCGGCCTCCGCGTCCCTCGAGCAACTCCGTGATCACTTCGGCCGCGGGGAACCGCGAATCGCCGTATGACGGCAGCGGCACGCCGACGACCATCGACGCCTGCGCGAGATCGGCGCTGTCGCCGACCTCGACCTGCGATTCGTCGGGCAGCTCAATCTCAGTCTCGGCCGGTGGTGGTGGGGTAGCCGCAAGCTCACCGAATGCCGCTTCGACCGCGCCGATGCTCTCCTCCGCAGGAAGCGGTGAGACCACCGTGAGCCAGGCATTCGCGGGAACGTAGTGCTCATCGCGGAACTGCTGGAGACTCGCAAGCTCAATCTCGGCGACGGTCTCAGGATCGCCCTGCTGCGGCCGGGCCATCGGCGTGTCGCCGTAGAGCGCGTCGCGGAAGAGATCGAAGGTGGTCTGCACCGGAGAGCGCCGGGAGGCGTCCCACGTCTGCGCGACGAGTTCGCGCGCGTGGTCGAGAGTGTCCTGCGTCAGTTCGACCTCGAAGACCTCGTCGGAGACCAGTCGCAGGCCCGCGTCAAGCTCCTCGACCGCCACGGTGTACGTCGCCTCGACGGAGTCCCAGTTGGTGTTGACTCCAAGCGCCGGGGAGGTGGACCTGATGATCCCGGAGGTCGGCGTGAGCGTCTCGGTGACGGCTTCGTGACTCGAGACAGAGATCATCTGCTGGATGAGCGCGCGGGAGCCGCGGTTGGCGTCGGTCTCGTGCGTGCCCGCGGCCTCGATGACAACCGCGATGCCCGCGACCTCAATGTGATCGCTCTGCACGGCGAGCACCGTCAGTCCGTTGTCAAGGACGGTGCGCGAGACGGGGGCCGCCTGTGCGGTCGCACCTGCCAGCAGCGCGATCAGCCCGACAGCGAGCATGCGTCGCATGGCGCCATCGCCTCCTCCTGCTCGCCGGGAGCGGCCTCGGGTCGGATGATAGCGAGCGTATATGCGTCCGGGTCGAGATACTTCTGCGCGACCGCCTGAAGCTGCTCGGCGGTCACCGCTTCGACTCCGTCGATGTAATCCGTGGCCCGCTCGTAGCTGTCGATGGACTCGTAAAAGCCCAGCGCGCCGGCCTGATCGCTGAATGACTCGTTGCTGAACGCGTAGCTGATGCGCAGCACCCGCTTCGCCTCGGCAAGCTCCTCCTCGGTGAGCGCTTCGTCGCGCAGGCGCGCGACCTCCTCGAGAATCGCGCTGCGGACCTGTGTCTCCTTATCCGGGACAGTCATCGCGGTGATGATCACAAGGCCGGGATCGCGTTGCGTGAGGAAATCGGCGTTGGACATCAGCACCTTGCCCTCCGAGTCGAGCGCCTGGTGGAGGCGGCCGAACTGGCCCTCGCCGAGGATGGTATAAAGCAGGTCCATCGCGCAAACGTCCTCCCAGTCCTCAACCTCGGGCGCCCGCCAGGCGTAGCTGAGCAGCAGCGCCTCACTCGGACGGTTCTCCGCGCCGACCCGCACGTCGGTCTGCGGTGGCTCCGGCGGGGCCGTCAGGTCGGGGGCGGGCGGGCTCTCGCGTGTGCCGAAGAGACTCTCGGCCTGAGCGTAGACCTCCTCGGCCTCCACGTCGCCGACGACGACAAGCGCCATGTTCGCCGGGACGTAGTAACGCGAGTGGAAGTCCATCAGGTCCTCGAGCGTCAGGGTGGTGACCTGCTCGGGCGTGCCGCCGATCGGGCGGCCGTAGGGATGCTGGTCGAAGGCGTTCGTCCAGATGAGGTCGTCAAGCGCGCCACCCGCCGAATCCAGCCTGTCGGTGAGCTCGCGAGCCACGATCTCGCGCTCCCGTGTGACGGCCGAGGAGGAGATTTCGGGATCGAAGACCGTCTCGGCCATCAACTCCAGCGCCCTCGGAAGGTACTGACTGGCGACCGTGACCTCGATGCGCGTGAAGTCGCGGCTGGTCATCGCGTTGACGTAGCCGCCCAGCGATTCGATGGCGGGTCCGACGCGACGGTCATCCTGTGAGTCGGTGGCCTCGAACAACAGGTGTTCGAGCAGGTGGGCGGCGCCGACCGCGCCGTCGGGCTCCTGCGCTGAGCCTGCCCGAATGTAAAGCCCCACGGAGGCAAGCCCCCACTGGTCCTCGTCCTTGACAACAACCCGGAAGCCGTTGTCGAAGGTCCGCTCGGTGATATTCGCGGGGTCGATGATGGGCGCGGCGCCGGCGCTGATGCAGACAGCGATGGCAAGCGCCGCCGCGTGCAGTACGAACGGGTGTCTACGCACGAAACACTCTCCTCTCCGCACCGGGCGGGAGGCCCGGGAAACGTGCTGGCAGCATACACGCGCCTATCAGCTCCGTCAAGCAACGGGGCGCCGAAGGCGGGTCCCCTATGTTCAGACAGTCGCGGGCCCCGACGGTGTCGCCGGGGCCCGAGGCCGCCTGTCTCTCGCCTGTCGAAATATCAGTCGGCGGCGAGGGTGAACATCTCCGTCGTCACGTTGTTGGGTGTATACCACTTCGCGTGGCCGTCGTAGAAGTTGATGTTCATGCCGTCGTTGTGGCGCTCGTATGCGTCGACCCCGGTGTAATCGGGGTGATCCGGGCGGGCCGAGTCGTACTCGACGCCGAGGTCGCCCTCCGCACCGTCAAAGAGCACGATCGTGTTGGAGGGGTCGCGGAACTGGGCGTCAGTTTTCTTTACTGCCGCCGTGTTGACGGGATAACTCGCCCAGCGGCCGGTGGCGCCGATTTCCGGTTGCGTCCAGCCATCGTCAGACGGGCACTTGAGAATCTGGTAGTTCTTTGTGT
>JBKHFA010000196.1:0-6929 GCA_046540615.1 Armatimonadota bacterium
CGCTCGAGCGCGAAGACATCGGCACCGAGATCGGGCCGTCGCAGGAGGCGGCCTCACACGTGGCGCAAACGGTCCAGCTTCAGCTTTTCGAGGCCGCCCCGCATCCGATCGTGGAGGAATTGAAAGAACTCGACCCGCAGAACATGACGCCGATCCAGGCGCTGGAGGCGCTGGCGCGGTTGAAGGAGAAGGCGGAGGACGGCAGCTAACGGCAGCGAAAGACGGCTAACGACTGCGAACGGCAGCAACGACGTCTTTCCAGCCGTTTGGAGGGGCGGGATTACATTCCCGCCCGACGCCATGCGCCGAAAGAAACTGCTACGCCGAGGGTATTCGATAGTACGCGGGAGGCAGTGTAATGCCTCCCCTCCAAACGGCTGGACCACGACTCAGGAGGCCCCACAATGTCCCCTATCCCGCAATTCACACGCGTAAGCGATGAGCCGCTGCTCGACCTCGACGCGATCCGATGGCCCGCGAAGAGGCAGACGATCATGTTCCCGGCGGTCGTCGAGGCGCCGCCGTGGCTGAGCGAACCGCTCGGTGCGCTTTACATGTACTACGCAAGCCACCACGGCACCGGCCTCGGCCTTGCGACCGCTCCTGAGCCGGAGGGCCCGTGGACCGTGCGGGACCCGATCTTCTCTCTCGATGACGCTCCGATGATCGCCGGGCATATCTCCTCTCCCGACGTGCTCATCGACAATGAGGCCGAGCGCGTCTACCTTTATTACCATGGCGGCAACGCGGCCGGGAAAGGCCAGGTGATGGGCTGCGCGGTCGGCTACGACGGCGTTCACTTCGAGGTTGAAAACCCTGATCCGCTGATCCTCCCGAGCGACCGCGAGGGCGCGTGGGACAGCGTCTCCACCGCGTACCTCAGGCCCTTCAGAGTGGACGGCCGAATATTCGGCCTTTACATGGGCAACGGTGGGCAGCGATCGGTGCCCGATGTTGGACATAACTGCCAGGGAATCCTGCGCGCCCGCGACTACCAGCACTGGGAGCGCGTTGGCGAGGACCCGCTGCTTGAGCCCGACGGCGTCAACGACTTCGGCAAAATCCGCCACTCCGGTGTGCATGTGCGCGGGGACACACTGGATGTGTACTACTCCACGCGCACCTCGCAGGCGTTCGAGCGCGAGGTCATCCGCCTCGCCCGCGTGGACGCATCGCTCCCGCCGGAGCAGTGGCATGCGGAGAAGCTCGGGACGGTGCTTGAGCCTGGTCCTGAGTGGGAGGAACCCGACCTGCGCGATCCCTTCCCCTTCGAGTGGGACGGGCGGCTTTACCTCTTCTACGCGGGCGGCGAGGAGGCGGGCATCGCGCTCGCCCAGGAAGAGGTCGGTGACGGATGAACCACGAAGCATCATCATCCTGCGTGACGTCCGCGCTGGCTCTGAAGAGCTGGAGGTCCCGGCGATGACGCAGGAAACCGAAGAGCAGGTCTTCTACTACGCGCCGCCGTGGCAGAAGTGGGTGCTTGCTTTCGTCATCATGGCAGGATGGACGTGGTACCACCTTGGCGTCGGACAGGGCTCCTGGGCGGTCGAGCAGCGGGACGACCTCGCGGGCCAGGTGTACATCGCCATGATCCTGCTGGTCGTCGGCGCACTGGGCGCCGCACCGGCCCTCACACTCATGCTGCTGGCGGAGCGCGGCCATGTGACCATCACCGACGAGGGCCTGCGCTGGCGCAGGTGGTGGGATGAGAAGGCGCTGTCGTGGGATCAGATCGAGGCGGCGGGCGAGCCGCGTGAGGAGACAAGTTGGCGCTGGTGGCGCCATCTGTGGTTCGACCGCCCCAGCAGCATACGCCTCGTCACCCCGCGAGGCTGGCAAGACATCGAATGTGCGCTGCTCCGCGAGGACGACGAAGGCGTGTACGAGGCCATCGCGGATACCGGGGGCTTGACCCAGAGCTTCGAGCACGACGGGCGGACCTTCCGCTCCCGCCCCGGTTGGACGCCGGAGGAACTCCCGCAGCGCCACCCGTGGAGGAGAGTTCCGAGCTGATGTGCTCGACGTCCGACGGGCAGGCATTCCGCTACGGTCTTTCCCGCCCGGCGCGGGTGATGCTGGGCCTGCTGCTTGCCGTCATCACCGCGCTCGGCGCACAGTACATCTTCCTCGACCTCACCGGGCGCGATCCCGGCTCGCTCGTCGGCATGCTCTTCATCATGCTCGCGCTCGCCCTGGTGCTCGTGCCGGTCCCCGCGATGGAGATCATGTGGCTGGTGCGCGGACGGGTCATCGTGGATGCATCCGGTCTTCGCTGGCGCGGATGGGGCGGCTGGAACGAGCGGGCGTGGGACGAGATTCTCGCGGTCGGCGTGCCTGCCCCGGATTCGCGCCGGGAGGACGACGCGCGCATCCACGTGGTCACCGAGGAGGAGTACGAATTCATCCACGGCTTCGGCCTTCGAGGCGTGGAGGACCTGCGCGAGGCGTTGCGCGACTGCGGCGCCCTCGAGGAGGTTGAGGTCATCGGCAGGCACATGTTCCTCTGCCGACCGGGAGCGGCAAAGAGCGCCCGCGAGCGGGCCGAGGGCCACGTGGACCTGCCGGTCGATGATGACACCATCGACTTCTGGTCGCGCCGGTTCAGACGCTTCTGACGACAACGACACAGGTCGGCACAGTGGCCGACCTCTCCAGCGGCAAGCGGGTGATTCCGATCTCCGAGCAACCGAATGTCATCGTCATCTTCACCGACGAGCAGCAGGCTCGCTCCCTGCCGATGTATGACAACCCGATCGTCGAGGCGCCGCATCTTACGCAGTTTGCGCGGGAGGGCGTGCAATTCACGCAGGCCTTCACTTCATGCCCGTGGTGTGTGCCCTCTCGCGTCGCGATGATGACCGGGCGCTACCCGCGTATCAACGGCTCGCGCACCAACGAGCACCTCATGAGACCCACCGAACGACATATGCCCGGGGTCTTTGCGGATGCCGGGTACGCCGTCGGGCTGGTCGGCAAGAATCACTGCTTCCGCGATGAGCAACTCGCCACCTTCGACCACGTCTGGCTGGCGAATCACCTCGGACCCGAGGACGCCTCGTACGATCCTCAGGCGCAGGCGGCGAAGACATGGCTCCGCGAACATGGCCCCGGCCCGCGCTGCTGGGGGACCGCGACGACCCCCCACCCGCACGAGGCCCTCGGCACCGCGCAGACGATCAGCCACGGCATCGACTTCCTCGACCGCTTCGGCGGCGCGCCCTTTTTCCTGTGGCTGTCGATCCCCGATCCGCACACGCCGCTGCAGGCCGCGGAGCCGTGGGCGTCGATGTATGATCCCGACGAGGTGCCGCTTCCACCGCTACTCGATGATGAGATGGCGAACAAGCCCACCTGCCAGCAGATCGACTTCCGCGCGCTGTGCGGCGACACGGTGACCGAGCCTGTCATGCGCAAGGCGATCGCGATGTACTGCGGGATGGTCTCGGCGATCGACCACGAGGTCGGAAGATTCCTCGGAGAGCTTGCCGACCGCGGCCTCGACGAAGATACGATCGTCGTGTACATGTCCGATCACGGCGACTACGTGGGCGAGCACCGGATGATCCGCAAGTCGAAGGCGTTCTACGACTGCCTGACGCATATCCCGCTCATGATGCGCTGGCCGGGAGTGCTGGATGGCGGCGCGCAGCACGACGAGCTTCTGAGCAACGTGGATCTCATGCCGACGCTGCTCGACCTGTGCGGGCTCGAGACACCGGAGGGCGCGCAGGGGCGGAGCTTCTCGCCGCTGATGCGCGGCGGGAGCTACGAGGCACGCGACGCTCTCCTCTTCGAGGCAGGCAACGCGCTGGATCCCGTCGAGCTCGAGGACGCAGGGCCCTTTCCCGAGGGGCCGCTGACGCCGGACTTCTCGCCGAAGATGAAACTGGGCGGCCGGGGGCTGATCCGCGGGGTCCGCACTCAGACGCACAAGCTGGTGCATTACCCGGGCCGCTCCGAGGGTGAGCTTTACGATCTGCGGGAGGACCCGTGGGAACTGCATAACCTCCGCGGGGCGGCCGGCAGCGAGGAGATCGAGGCGGCGCTCACCGAGCGCCTCCTCGACCTGCATGTTGAAACGACCGACCCTCTGCCGGTTGACCGGAAGGCCACGCCGGACTGAAGCACGCCTGCCAGGGAGCGTCAGACAACACAGCGTACAACGTGAAGCGCCCGCCATCCCGGGAAAGATTGGCGGGCGCATTTTTCTTCGCAGGGGGAGGCGGACAGGCAACCCTCTGCGTCACGTTACGTTAATGTTATACCTCCGCGACGTGAGAAACTAACCTCACGTTTCGCTCAAGATATTCTTGAGGACTCGGCACATCCCGACCTCAATCATCATCCCGATCGCGGGGTCGGAGGGCCTCAGTGCCTCGCGCGAGGTGGCGACTCTCGAGGATGTACCACAGCCACGTCGCGGCGAGGACGAAGGCGGCCGTGCCGAGGATGATATGCATCTGATGCGCCATGTAAAGCGCCAGGATTAAGCTTGCAACGACGATCCCGGTGACGGCGAAAGCGATCGACCTCATCTGACGCCGCGTCCTGCGATTCGCCCCGCTTCTGCGAGCGCTGCGGCGTGAGGCCGTCATGCGATCGACCAGCAACCCGGCGCCCGCTCCGAGGCTGATCGCGGCCGCGATCATCGCAAGCCGCACGCCGCTGCTGTGCAGGTTCTCCTGATAGTACGCGCACGCGACGACGCCGCCGGCGGCTAACACGCCCACCGCGATCGCCCAGCCCACGTCGATCGTCCGCCGTCTTTTGCTTCTGCGCCGCTTCTTCACCTGTGTCTCGCGGGAAGTTGGAGGTACGCGAGGCCCCGCATCTCCTCCTTCAGTCGCCAAGTTCGGGGAATGCTTCGCGGACCGCGTCGTGTGTGATCCTTCCGTCGATCACATTGAGCCCTCGAGCGAGCAATCGGTCCTGCTCACACGCATCCTCCGCGCCAAGCGCCGCGATCTTCTGCGCGTAAGGCAGCGTCACGCTGGTCAGCGCGAGCGTCGAGGTGCGCGGCACCAGCGCCGGCATGTTCGGGACCGCGTAGTGCACGACCCCGTGCATCGTGTACGTCGGCTCGGAGTGACTCGTCTGCCGGATGGTCTCCACGCAGCCGCCCTGGTCGATGGCCACGTCCACGATCGCTGCCCCCGGCTTCATCTCCCTGACGACCTCCTCCGCCACCAGCCTCGGCGCCCGCGCGCCGGGTATGAGCACTGCGCCGACCAGCAGGTCGGCGTAGCGGGCCGCGCGGGCGACCGCGTAGGGGTTGGAGAAGAGCGTGATCAGATTGCCGTGCGTGATCTCCTCCATGTGCCTGAGCGGCTCGGCCTTGATGTCAAGAAGTGTGACCTGCGCCCCGTAGCCGAGCGCCACATGCGCGGCGTTCTGCCCGACGGTCCCCGCGCCGATGATGACCACCTCGGCGGGCGCGACCCCGGTGACGCCGCCCAGCAGCACGCCCCGCCCGCCCCACGCGCTCTCGAGGCAGCGCGCGCCGACCTGCGTGGCGAGCCGACCGGCCACCTCGCTCATCGGCTCGAGCAGCGGGAGATGCCCGCCATCGGTCTCCACCGTCTCGTACGCGATGCCGACTACCTCGCGCTCCAGCAGCGCCTCCGTCAGTTCGCGCGAGGACGCGAGATGCAGGTACGTGAAGAGCACGAGGCCGGGGCGCAGGTGGTCGTACTCCTCCGGCAGCGGCTCCTTCACCTTGATGACCATCTCCGCTTCATTCCACGCGGTGGCGGCATCGACGATCCGAGCCCCGTGGGCCTCGTATTCACCGTCGGAGATGCCGCTGTCTGCGCCTGCATCATGCTCGACCAGCACCTCGTGGCCGTCCCGGACCAGCGCGTCCACGCCGTGAATCGCAAGCGCCACTCGATGCTCCCCGTCTTTGATCTCGCGAGGCACACCAATGCGCATTGTTGTCTATCCCCTTCGCCGGCATTCTTTGAGGTCGGATCGGGCGCCCGCAGTCAGATTCAGACGAAGAACGAAAGGTAGAACCACGCGACCGGCGCTGCGAAGAGCAGCCCGTCGAATGTGTCGAGCATCCCACCGTGGGGGCCGAGCAGTGTGCCGAAATCCTTCATCTGAAGGTCGCGCTTGATCACCGATTCGGCGAGATCGCCGACCTGCGCGGCCGCCGAAAGCAGCACCCCCAGCAAAAGCCCGTGGCCGGCGGAGAGACCTACCCACCCGACGCCCACGGCCACCGCTGCCAGCACGCCCCCGATCATGCCCGCCGCCGCGCCCTCCCACGTCTTGTTCGGGCTGAGCTTCGGCGTCATCCTGCTCCGGCCGAAGAGCTTGCCGATGCCCCACGCCGCAGTATCTGAGATCCACACCGTCGCCATCATCAGCATGAGCGCTCCGAGCCGCGCCTTGAGCGGCCCCTCGCTCTCCCCGGTGACCGCCAGCGGGATGTCGAAAGTGCACAGCAGGAAGATGAAGCTCATCGGAAGGGCCACGTAGAACGCGCACAGCGTCGTCACCGCCGCGTCCCGAATCCGCCCCGGCTGCCCGGTGCGGCCGAACTGCGCGGCGAGCGGCGCCGCCGCGGTCACGAAGGCCATCAGCACAACAAGCTCCGCCCACAGGTCATGCCCGCCGAACTGCGCGGCCATCAGCAGCAGCAGCGCGCAGAGATAGCCGACCCCCGCCTCGGGCCGCTGCCCCCGGACGATGAGCGCGGAGTAAAGCTCCCCCATCCCCATCAGCGTCGCGAACGCCACGGCGAGATAGAGCCACCAGCCGCCCGCGTATGCCACCAGCAGCAGCACCGGGACTTCGATCAGCACGATCAGATAGTACCAGGGCGACATCGCAGCTCTCCTCGTGACGCAACCGTGATTCAGCGGTCCATCGCAACACTCACATAGTAAGTTCCCCGCTCGGCCACCTGTCTCCTTTGCGCC